>NZ_JBYQCG010000244.1:11953-22390 GCF_057837105.1 Burkholderia sp. APQ4-4ca
TGCCGGTCGCCGGCCCCGACGCCGCATCCGCATGCACGGTCGTCACGACGCCCGGCACCTTCTGCGAGTAGTCGAGGGTCAGCGCGCGCGTGAGCGCCGCCTGCGACGCGTTGAACGGATCGAGCAGCGTGGCCTGCGCGCCGACGAGCGCGGTCGCGCGGTAGTTGAACGCGCTGTCGACGCCCGTGTACTCGCCGTCCTGCGAGCCCTGCGCGATCGCCGTCTGCGGGCTCAGGAACGAGATGCCCGATTCGTCGTCCGCGCTCGGCGCCCCTTGCGTGAGGTCCGCGTTCGCGGCGCCGGTGCGGATGAAGATCGGCACGAGCTGGTTGCGCAGCTTGCCGACGATCAGGATCCCCTTGCCGGCCTTTGCCGGATCGAGCGCGGCGAGCGTCGGAGGAATCTGCGGCTGGTAATTGAGCGACTGGAATGCCGGCGCATCCGGGCGCAGCGTGAACGGCTGGTTCACGGTCGCGCTCGACGCAAGCGGCTGCCCGCCGTTCTTCTTGCCGAAGTTGTCGGTTTCCGTATAGCTGCCGTCCGCATTGATCGTCACTTTCTGGTCGAGCGCCACCGGCTGGAAGTTCTGCGACGGCACCTGGTGATAGCCGAGCTGGTTGTACGTGCCGGCGATCTTCGTCAGGTCGGTCTCGAGCGACGAGAAGCTGATGAACGGGTAGTACGGGAACGTCGTCTTCGGGATCTTGCCGACGCCGATCACGCCGTCGAACTGGATCGTCGCACCGGGGATCGCGCCGCCGAGCACGCCTTCGCCGAGGAACAGCCGCGCGGGCCGGCTCGGGTCCAGGCTCGCGTTCTGCATCCGGAACGTGCACTGGTTCAGCTTCACCGTCGGCAGCCCGGTTTCGTCGGCCAGCGTACCGTCGACCACGTTCGCGGGCGCGGTGTCGCGCGTCGGCTGCACGGTGCCCGCGGTGGTGGGCACCGGCGACGCGAGGTAGGTCATCCGGTACGTCATCTTCGTCGTGTCGAGCTGCACCTTCACCAGCTCGCCCGACCCGGAGCCGCCGATGAACACCGTGTTGTAGTCGATCGTCTGCGGACACAACCGGACCACCGGCGCGGGCGGCGGATCGCCGTCTCCGCCGCATGCGGCCAGCACGGGCGCGAGCGATGCCGCGGCCATCCAATGCTTCAAGTTCATAGGAATCCTCTTGAAATTCGGTTCACCGGCGGCAGCGCATGCGCCGCCGGTGTGACGTGTTCAATGCCGGGTTACTGGACGAACGCGCCGATCGTGAAGAACGGGTTGACCTGGTTGTTGTTGACGACCATCGCGTAGACGTTGCCGGCCGTCACGATCCAGCCCGTATCGCCCTTCTTGAAGATCGCCACGTTGCCGGTCGCGCCTTTCGCGTTGAAGTCGCTGCTGGCCGTGACCTTGACCTTGCCGGGCGACGCCTGCGTGTAGTCGAGCCCGAACTGCGCGGTCGGCGACGACGTTTGCGGATCGATGAACGCCGCCGTATTGCCCTGGAACAGCGTCGACGTGTAGTTCGCCGCGATGGTCGACACGGCGGTGCCGTCGCTGCAGTTGCCGGCAGACGGCGTGAAGTAATTGAAAGCCGTGTTGAACGTGCCGGGCAGGTCCGGATGCGGAACGAACGGATTGAAGCTCGGCCCCGGTCCTGCGGCGCTGCTCGACGGCCCGTTGTTGGTCACCACGCCGCACGCGGATGCGCTCGTCGCACCGATGAACCCGCCCTTCAGCAGGTTAGGCGCGACGGCCGTGGCCGGCGCGAGCATCGAGATGCCGACCTCCGCATCGGCCACCGAGCCCAGCGGATTGCCCGGCGCGGCAAACGCATACCCGACGCGGATCACGATCGGCACCAGCGCACCGTTCAGCTTGCCGACGATCATCACGCCGTGCGCCTGGCTAGGCACGAAGATCACGAGCGGCTGTCCCTGGCCGGCGGACGGATAGGCCTGCCCGGATTGCGCATTGCTGACGAATACGTTGTCGGGCGTGCCGTCCGCATTCTTGCGCAAGGTCCACGGCGAACCGGTCGTCTGACACGAGTAGTCGCTGCCTTGCGTGATCGTGCAGGAGCCGTCCGCATTGAGCGTCTGGTTCCAGTTCACGACGTCCGGCTGCCAGCCTTGCGGCGTGGTGGTCTGAAAGGTGGTGCCGGTCGGCGACAGATGAATGCCGACTTCGTTGTACACGCCGGCCACCTTCGTGAAATCCGTTTCGGTGTCGGTGAAGCCGATGAACGGATAGAAGTCGAACGTGCGCGACGGCACCGAGCCGAGGAAGAAACCCGGCGCGAGTTCGATGCCCTGGAACGCGATCGTCGCGCCCGGAATTCCGCCGCCGACCACGCCGTTGCCGACGAACAGCATCGGCGGATCGGCACGATTGATCGTCACCGAATACGCACCGTCGCTCGTCGCGCCGCTGTCGAGCACGAACGCACAACGATTCTGCTCGGCCGTCGGGAGATTGGTCGGATGATGGAACGCGCCGCTGATCGTCAGGCCCGCGCGCGTGTTGTTGATCTGCCCTGCCGAGGTCGGCACCGACGAGTCGATGAACTGCATCTGGTAAGTCAGCTTCGTCGTGTCGAACTTCACCTTCAAGTATTCGCCGCTGCCGGCGCCGCCCGTATACGTCGTCGTGTAGTCGAGCGCGTCCGGGCACAGCTTCGTGACGACGGGCGGCGTCGTTTCGGCGCCGCTCGGCCCGCATGCGCTGCCCGAGCACTGCGGCACGTTGATCGGCCCCGGATCGTCGCCGCCGCCGCAACCGGCGACGAACGGCAGCACCAGCACCGCGCACGACAGAATCGCCTTCCGCCATTCAGGAATGCAAATCATCAACCCCTCCTTTTCAGGTACGACAAGTCTCGTCCGGCCGGGCTGCATGGCCTGCCGGTTGGTATCGCGCCGCCGCACGAATGCGCGGCGCATGATGCTGCACGCAAGACCGCCGCGATGCCGGTCGGGCATAGGCGGCACACGCCGCGGCGGTAGACAGGCGCGCTCCCGCAGCGCCGTCATGCGGCACGGCGCCGTCGGAACGATCGAAACGGAAAGTGGCTTGCCGCTACGGCTTGCCGCTACACGGCGAGGTGACGACGCAGGCCCGCGACCTGCGTCGCGCCTGCATTCGGCGAAAGATCGGGAAACGGCAGTCCCGCTGGCCCCTCGGATAGGCGTCTCATGATTTGGTCTCCATACGTACGCTTGATTCGTTTTCGTGATGCGTCGTGTGTCGAGACTATGAGCGGACCCTTCCCGCAAGTAAATGGATGCAGAGTTCCAAACGACGGAAACCGCGCGATCCTAGCGTTTATACGGTATTTAACAGATTTTCAAACGGCCTTCATTTTATTTGCTCAGACAAATAAACGCCGCGTGGAACACGCGTTTGAACGGCGCCCGCCAATCCGCGCCGAATCAGGCCGCCCGGCCTTCAGCGGGCCGCGCGCATGCCGCGGCACAACCTCAGACGTCGATGATCGCGAGCGTGCCGTGGCTGCCGGGCAGCACCGCGTGGCGCGTGCCGGCGCGCGCGAGGTACATCTGCCCGGCGCCGACCACGACCGTTTGCGCTTCGACCTCGAGCATCAGCGTGCCGTCGAGCACCAGCAGCCCCTCGTCGTAGTCGTGCACTTCCGCTTCGTAAGGCTGGGCATCCATGCGCAGTACCTTGATCCGGGCCGGCCCCACTTCGCCGACGATCGTGGATTTCCATGCGCAGGCCTGCGCGTTTGCCACGGATTTGAAATCGATCAAAGACATGCGCGCCGCTCCATATCGCCGAGAAAGGAACGCATTATCGCGAGCGCCAAACGTGCCGTCCCGGTACGGCGCAAGGGCCGGCGGGCAGCACAGTCGGCCAGCCTGTCGGACGGCCGCGCGAGCCCGGGCCGATTGACGGAAAACAACCGGAATTGTTCGCATCATTCAAATAAAGCACCGAATCGTTGAGCAATATCAGCGCAATCCACGCAAATTCGGCACCGACATGCGCCGGCCTTTCCATCAGAATGCATTTCGATCTGCCGATTGCTAATATGGCGGTCCCGCGATCCCGCACCACCCTGCCGTTCGACATGACGCCCGTTCGCCATGCCGCGCCCGATCCCGGCCGCTTCGCAGCGGCGGCGCCGGGCACGCGCGGCGCCGGCCGTCGCGCCGGCCGGCCGTGCCATCCGTGAGCATGCAACCGATCCTTTCCGTCTCCGACCTCTCCAAGACTTACGCGTCCGGCTTCCAGGCGCTGAAGCACGTGACCCTCGACATCCGCCCCGGCGAGATCTTCGCGCTGCTCGGGCCGAACGGCGCCGGCAAGACGACGCTGATCGGCTCGATCTGCGGCATCGTCACGCCGACCGAAGGCCGCGTGACGGTCGGCGGGCACGACATCCGCGATCAATACCGCGCGGCCCGCGAAATGATCGGCCTCGTGCCGCAGGAGCTGACCACCGACGCGTTCGAAACCGTCTGGGCCACCGTGTCGTTCAGCCGCGGCCTGTTCGGCAAGGCGCCCGATCCCGCGTACATCGAGAAGACGCTGAAGGCGCTGTCGCTGTGGGACAAGCGCGACAACAAGCTGATGACGCTGTCGGGCGGCATGAAGCGCCGCGTGATGATCGCGAAGGCGCTGTCGCACGAGCCGCGCATCCTGTTCCTCGACGAACCGACGGCCGGCGTCGACGTCGAGTTGCGCCGCGACATGTGGAAGCTCGTCGATTCGCTACGCGAAAGCGGCGTGACGATCCTGCTGACCACGCACTACATCGAGGAAGCGGAGGAAATGGCCGACCGGATCGGAATCATCCTCGGCGGCGAACTCGTGCTCGTCGAGGAAAAGCGCGAACTGATGCGCAAGCTCGGCAAGAAACAGCTCACCGTGCAGCTCGAGCAGCCGCTCGCGGAGGTGCCGCCCGCGCTCGCGCCGTTCGGGCTCGAACGCGCGGAAGACGGCGCCGCGCTCGTCTATACGTACGACTCGCAGCGCGACGACGCGAGCATCGCGAAGCTGATCAACGCGCTCGGCTCGGCCGGCATCGGCTTTCGCGACCTGCACACGACGCAGAGCTCGCTCGAGGACATTTTCGTCAGCCTGATCGACAACCGCCGCAACGGCGTGCAAGGAGCCTGACCCATGAACTGGCATGGAATCCGCGCGATCTACCGCGCAGAAATGGCCCGCACGCGCCGCACGCTGATGCAGAGCATCATCGCGCCGGTGATCTCGACGTCGCTGTATTTCGTCGTGTTCGGCTCCGCGATCGGCTCGCGCATCAGCGACGTGAACGGCATCGGCTACGGGTCGTTCATCGTGCCGGGCCTCGTGATGCTGTCGCTGCTGTCGCAGAGCATCTCGAACGCGTCGTTCGGCATCTACTTCCCGCGCTTCACCGGCACGATCTACGAGATCCTGTCCGCGCCCGTGTCGTACTGGGAGATCGTGATCGCGTACGTCGGCGCGGCCGCGTCGAAGTCGATCCTGCTCGGCGTGATCATCCTCGCCACGGCCGGGCTGTTCGTGCCGCTGCACGTCCTGCATCCGTTCTGGATGGTGCTGTTCCTGGTGCTGACGGCCGTCACGTTCAGCCTGTTCGGCTTCGTGATCGGCATCTGGGCCGACAGCTTCGAGAAACTGCAGCTCGTGCCGCTCCTGATCATCACGCCGCTCACGTTCCTCGGCGGCAGCTTCTACTCGGTCGACATGCTGCCGCCCGCGTGGCGCGTCGTCACGCTGTTCAACCCGATCGTCTACCTGATAAGCGGCTTTCGCTGGTCGTTCTACGGGATTGCCGACGTGCACGTGTGGATCAGCCTCGCCGCGACCGCGCTGTTCCTCGTGATCCTGCTCGCGATCGTCGCGTGGATGTTCCGCACCGGCTACAAGCTGAAGAATTGACGCCGGCCGGCGTCACGCGCGCCGCCCGCCGATGACGCATTTGAGCAAGCAGGCGGCGCTTTTCCTCTGATGCGGCAGTTTGTGGTCGCGTCTACTGAATACGAAGCATCGGGGCCCTCGAGCATGCGCTGCGCGGCCCCTTTTTCATTTCAGAGGACGCCATGCCCGCCGCCACCGCTCCCGCCTCCGCCGCCGCCCGGCTCGAACGCCTGCCGTTCTCCGGCTATCACAAGCGGATCTTCTTCATCATCGCGATCGCGTTCTTCTTCGACTCGGTCGACCTCGGCACGATGACGTTCGTGCTCGGCTCGATCCGCAAGGAATTCGGGCTGTCGACCGCGGCCGCCGGCCTCGTCGCGAGCGCGAGCTTCTTCGGGATGGTGCTCGGCGCGGCCGTGGCCGGCCTGCTCGCCGACCGCTTCGGCCGCCGGCCCGTGTTCCAGTGGAGCATGGTGCTGTGGGGCGCCGCGTCGTACCTGTGCTCGACCGCGCAGAGCGTCGACGCGCTGATCGTCTACCGCGTGCTGCTCGGCATCGGGATGGGGATGGAGTTTCCGGTCGCGCAGACGCTGCTGTCCGAATTCGTGCCGACCGAGAAGCGCGGCCGGCTGATCGCGCTGATGGACGGCTTCTGGCCGCTCGGCTTCATTACGGCCGGCATCGTCGCGTATTTCGTGCTGCCGCAGTTCGGTTGGCGCACCGTGTTCGCGCTGCTCGCGATTCCGGCCGTGTTCGTGCTGGTCGTGCGTCGCATCGTGCCGGAATCGCCGCGCTGGCTCGAACATGCGGGCCGGCACGCGCAAGCCGATGCGGTGATGCAGACGATCGAGGCGAAGGTGATGCGCTCGGCCGGCGTCGCGACGCTGCCGCCGCCGTCGCGGCTCGCCGAACCGGCCGCCGCGCGCGGCCGCGGCGCGCTGCGCGAGATCTGGAGCGGCGTGTACCGCCGCCGCACGGTGATGGTGTGGCTGCTGTGGTTCTTCGCGCTGCTCGGCTTCTACGGCCTCACGTCGTGGCTCGGCGCGCTGCTGCAGCAGGCCGGCTTCGAAGTCACGAAATCGGTGTTCTACACGGTGCTGATCTCGCTCGGCGGCGTGCCGGGCTTCCTGTGTGCCGCGTGGCTCGTCGAGCGTTGGGGACGCAAGCCGACCTGCATCGCGTCGCTGATCGGCGGCGGCGCGATGGCGTACGCATACGGCCAGAGCGCGCTGTACGGCGGCAGCACGACGCTGCTGATCGTCACGGGCCTCGCGATGCAGTTCTTCCTGTTCGGGATGTGGGCGGCGCTGTACACGTACACGCCCGAGCTGTACGGCACCGGCGCGCGCGCGACGGGCTCGGGCTTCGCGTCGGCGATCGGCCGGATCGGCTCGCTGATCGGGCCTTACGTGGTCGGCGTGGTATTGCCGGTATTCGGTCAGGGCGGCGTGTTCACGCTCGGCGCGCTGTCGTTCATTGCGGCGGCCATCGCCGTGTGGACGCTGGGGATCGAGACGAAGGGCCTCGCGCTGGAGCAACTGGCGGCAGGCGACGAAGCGGGCGGCAACGGCCGCTATCCGGCGGCGGCGGACGAGGCGTCCTGATCGCCTGGCGGGTTTTCAAGCCGTTTCGAGCCGGGCCCCGGCACTCGATCTCGACATCCTGCTGCCGATGCACGGCCCGGCGATCACGCACGACAGCGTGCTCGCCGGTGCACACGCTCACTGCAAAGCCACCGCCGCGTCGGCCGCGGTGGCGATCATTCGGCCGCGATGCAGCCGGGGCATCAGGCGTCGGCGACGACGAACTCTTCGGCCGCCTTGCGCTGGACCGCGGCCATCACGGCCAGTTCGCGCTTGCTGCGCGCGTCGCCGGACACGACGCCCGTCGCATGCTTCGCCTTCGCACCCAGCGGGAAAAACACGAACGATGCGCCGGCCGGGGCCTCCGGCTCCGCGCGCAGGCGTTTGTTCAGGATTTTCAGGTACTTCTTCTTCGAGACTTCCTTAGCAGCCATGGCGCCCTCCGCGTAGACAGGATGCGGATCAGCATACCAGTTTTGCCGACGCGCTCCGTGACAGCGGCCGCACGCCGCCGCGCGTATCGATCTGCTCTAAAATCCCCGCTTACGCGACCTGCCGCGCCTCCCGCGGCCGCATGTCCTCATCGGAGCGCTTCCATGCATGTCGAATTGTTCGCGCGGCATCACACTTGCCCCGGCTGGCAGGGCGACATGGCCCGGCGCATTGCCGCATTCGACTGGTCAGCCACCGGGCTCGGCGCGATCGACGGCTGGTCGGCCAGCCTCGTCGCGGCCGTCCGCACCGTGCTCGCGTCGCCGCTGCCGCTGGTGATGCTGTGGGGCCGCCCCGGCTACATGATCTACAACGACGCATATGCCGGGTTCGCTGGCGGCCGCCATCCGTATCTGCTCGGTCAGCCGGTCGAACTCGGCTGGCCCGAAGTCGCCGATTTCAACCGCAACGTGATGAACACCTGCCTCGCCGGCGGCACGCTGTCCTATCGCGACAAGGCCCTCGTGCTGCTGCGCAGCGGCCGCCCCGAGGATGTCTGGATGGATCTGCACTACAGCCCGCTGCCCGACGACGACGGCGCGCCGGGCGGCGTGCTCGCCGTCGTCGTCGAAACCACCGAACGCGTGCTCGCCACGCGCCATCGCGATCGCGCGGAAGCGGCGCTGCAGGCCTCCAACGCCGAGCTGCGCGACCTGAACGAAACGCTCGAACAGCGCGTGACCGATGCGATCGCCGAGCGCGCGGCGGTCGAGGAACAGTTGCGTCACGCGCAGAAGATGGAGGCGATCGGCAACCTGACCGGCGGCATCGCGCACGACTTCAACAACGTGCTGCAGGTGATCAGCGGCAACCTGCAGATCCTCTCCGTCGAACTCGGCGCGCATGCGGGCGCGCAGCCGCGCATCGAGAACGCGAACAATGCCGTGCGGCGCGGCGCGCAACTGGCGTCGCACCTGCTTGCGTTCGCGCGGCGCCAGCCGCTCGCGCCGACGACGCTGAACCCGTGCCGGCTGATCGACGGCATGAACGAGATGCTGCACCGCGCGCTCGGCGAAACGGTGCGGATCGTCCCCGTCCTGTCGCCCGACGTCGGCAACGTGCTCGCCGACCGGCACCAGCTCGAAAACGCGCTGCTGAATCTCGCGATCAATGCGCGCGATGCGATGCGCGGCGAAGGCACGCTGACGATCGCCGCGTACAACAGCACGCAGCCCGGCCATGCGGCCGGCACGGGCCGCGCACCGATGCCGCCCGGCGAATACGTGACGTTCGAGATCGCCGACACGGGCGCCGGCATGACGGCCGACGTGCTCGAGCGCGTCTTCGAACCGTTCTTCACGACCAAGCCGGACGGCGAAGGCACGGGGCTCGGGCTCAGCATGGTGTTCGGCTTCGTCAAGCAGAGCGGCGGCCATGTGTCGATCGACAGCACGCCCGGCGCGGGCACGACCGTGCGCCTCACGTTTCCGCGCTGCCACGAGGCGGCCGACGAGCCCGCACGCACGCCGCAGCACGACGCGGTGCGCGGCCGAGAAACCATCCTCGTCGTCGAGGACGATGCGGATGTCCGGCTGACGGTGGTCGACATGCTCGCGCAGCTCGGCTACAAGGTCATCACGGCATCCGACGGCGAAGCCGCGCTGCGCGTGCTCGACAGCGAGACGCCGATCGATCTGCTGTTTACCGACGTGATCATGCCGGGCCGCGTGAAGGGCGGCGAGCTCGGGCGCCGCGCCGCGCTGCGCAAGCCGCCGTTGCCGGTGCTGTTCACGTCCGGCTATACGCGCGACGAAATCTTCCATGCGGGGCGGCTCGATCCCGGCGTGATGCTGCTCGGCAAGCCGTACCGGCGCGACGAACTCGCCGCCCGGATCCGCAGCGTGCTCGACGCGCATGCCGACGCGGCATGACGCGTTGCGTTGCCGACAGCGCCCGCCGTCATTTCGATCGCCGCTGAATTTTTTCGCCCGCCATGTCGATTCGCGTCGCCGTCGCGCGTCGGGTTGTCGTAACCGTTCGTTTTGCCGTCGTACCGCCGGCAAACGCCCCCTTCCCGTTCAAGGAGAGACGACAATGCGCGTCATGGTCATCGTCAAGGCCACCGCCGATTCCGAATCCGGCCGGATGCCCGACACCGACATGCTGGCCGCGATGGGCCAGTTCAACCAGGCACTTGTGAAAGCCGGCATCCTGCTCGCGGCCGACGGGTTGCACCCAAGCAGCCGCGGAAAGCGCGTGCACTTTTCCGGCCAGAGCCGCACCGTCATCGACGGCCCGTTCGCCGAAACGAAGGAACTCGTCGCCGGCTACTGGCTGTGGCGGGTGAAATCGATCGAAGAAGCCGTCGAATGGGTGAAGCGCTGCCCAAACCCGAGGCCCGGCGACTCCGACATCGAGATTCGCCCGCTGCTCGAGGCCGAGGATTTCAGTCCCGCCTTCACGCCCGGGCTGCGGAAGCCGTAAGCGCCCCGCCTCCGGCGGTCGGCCCGACTCGGGCATCCTGACCGCGAGGCGGCCGGCGCG
>NZ_JBYQCG010000244.1:22410-43490 GCF_057837105.1 Burkholderia sp. APQ4-4ca
GCCCGACACCGACATGCTGGCCGCGATGGGCCAGTTCAACCAGGCACTTGTGAAAGCCGGCATCCTGCTCGCGGCCGACGGGTTGCACCCAAGCAGCCGCGGAAAGCGCGTGCACTTTTCCGGCCAGAGCCGCACCGTCATCGACGGCCCGTTCGCCGAAACGAAGGAACTCGTCGCCGGCTACTGGCTGTGGCGGGTGAAATCGATCGAAGAAGCCGTCGAATGGGTGAAGCGCTGCCCAAACCCGATGCCCGGCGACTCCGACATCGAGATTCGCCCGCTGCTCGAGGCCGAGGATTTCAGTCCCGCCTTCACGCCCGGGCTGCGGAAGCCGTAAGCGCCCCGCCTCCGGCGGTCGGCCCGACTCGGGCATCCTGACCGCGAGGCGGCCGGCGCGAGCAGGCTTGGCGCGCGCCCCAACGCGCCGGTTGACGAGGCTCCACCCAATAACGTATCGTTTTGAAACGTTACTCGGTGGAGCCCGTCATGCATTCCCGTTTCGACCGTTTCCGCTCGACCCCGCTCGGCGCCCAGCTCGAAGCGCTGATCGAACAGCCCGAGCGCTATCTCGAGTTCGCCGCACTGTCGCGCGTCGGCGTCGCGGCGGTTGGCGCGATCCAGGATGAAATCGCGCGCACATTCCTCGAAGTCGAAACCGACACGACGGCCCGCCAGTTTTGCGGCGCGATGGTCGCCGACGTCATGCGCCGCCGCGGCCACGAAGTCGTGCAGGCGCGCGGTCGGCTCGGCGGTACGCTGTTCAGCTATGGCGCGGTGTTCAGTGCATTTCCGCACCGGCTGCCGTTCGCCGACGTCGTCGCCGCGCTGGCGCGCATGCCCGCGCGGCTCGCCGCTTACGCCGCGCACGTCCCGGCCGCGCTGGCCACGCGCCGCCCGGCCGGCACCGGCTTCTCGCTCGTCGAACATGCGTGCCACCTGCGCGATCTCGATGCGGTGTTCGCCGCGCGTATCGACGCCGTGCGCACGGCCGAGCTTCCCGTGATCGAATCCGTCGACGGCACCGCGCTCGCCGCGCAACGCGACTATCTCGCCCAGCCGCTCGATCTCGCCGTCGCGGCATTCGGCAGCGGCCGCGCCGCGCTGTGCGCCACCGCGGCCGCGCTGGAGCCGGCGCAACTCGCGCGCTGCGGGCTGCGCGACGGCATCCGCCGCATGTCGCTCGACGACCTCGTGCGCGAACTGCTCGACCATGATCGCACCCACCTGCTCGAACTCGACGAACTGCTCGCCGAACTCGAATTGCCGCCCCTGCCTTCAGCGGCGGTCGCATGATCGCGACCACACCCGTCGTCTTCATTCACGGTTTCATCGGCACGTTCGACGTGCGCGGATGGAACGGCCCGCATCTGCGCCCCGACCTGCTCGGCTACGGCGCGCATCGCGCCACGCCGCCCGATGCGATCTCGCTTGCCGCGCAGGTCGAACATGTGCGGCAAACCGTCGATACGCACTTCGGCGAGCAACCGGTCGACGTGGTCGGCCATTCGGTCGGCGGCGCGATCGCGATGCTGTTCGCTCAGGCGCACCCCGAACGCGTGCGGCGCATCGTCAACATCGAAGGCAACTTCACGCTCGACGATGCGTTCTGGTCGGCATCGGTCGGCCGCATGACGCGCGACGAAGCCGATGCGATGCTCGACGGCCTGCGCGCGGCGCCGCTCGACTGGCTGCGCGGCGCGATCGACCACCCGACGCCGGGCCAGCTCGACGACGCACGCCGCTGGCTCGCGCATCAGCCGGCATCGACGCTGCGCGCGATGGGCCGCTCGGTGGTCGAGACGACCGGCGATGCGGGCTACCTGCCGGCGCTCGCGCAGGTGTTCGAGCGCCATCCCGTCTGGTTGATCGCCGGCGAACGCTCACGCGCGGGCTGGCACGTGCCGGCCTTCGCGCTCGCCCGCTGCGCCGGTTTCGACACGATCGCCGGCTGCGGGCACCTGATCGCGACCGAGCGGCCCGATGCGTTTCACGCCGCCGTCGCGCGCATCGTGTGCGAGCCGTCCGCCTGACAACCCGTAGGGTTCGCCGAAATATGGTTGAAAGGCGCGATTGCTAAAGTCGTCGGAACAGGGTTTTCCCTGCCCCGGACTGGAACGACACATGCAAGGATCGATGAACCTGGCACGTACTTTCTGGCTGCTACTGCTGCTCGCCGTCACGAGCCCTGCGTTCGCATTTCATGCGCGGGTCGTCGCGATTCCGAGCGCCGCGATGAGCGAAACGCTGAAGGCCACCATCGTGCTGCCCGACGATTACGCGCGCGACAACCACGGCGAGCGCTACCCCGTCGTCTATCTGCTGCACGGCTCGGGCGGCGACCATACCGACTGGACCTCGAACACGCACATCGCCGCGCTGGCCGACCGCTATCGCGTGATCCTCGTGATGCCCGACGGCGGACATGAAAGCTGGTACATCGACAGCCCGTTCGATTCGGGCAGCCGCTACGAAACCTTCGTCGGCGATGAAGTCGTGTCCTATGTCGACCTGCATTTCCGTACGATCGCGGCCCAGCATGCGCGCGCGATCACCGGGCTCAGCATGGGCGGCTTCGGCGCGCTGCGCATCGCGCTCGACCGGCCCGACACGTTCGGCGCGGTCGGCAGCATCAGCGGCGCGGTCGATCCGCGCTGCTGCACGGACGAGCCGGGGATCACCCACGTATTCGGCGATCCCGATCGCCATCCGTCGTTCTGGAACCGCAACGTGATCGTCGAAAACGCGCGGGCGTTCGTGCGCGCGCATCTCGACCTGACGATCGATTGCGGCCGCGACGACGCATTCGTCGACTCGAACCGCACGCTGCACGAACGGCTCGTCGCGCTCGGCGTGCCGCACGACTATGCGGAGCGGCCGGGCGGCCATACGTGGGATTACTGGGCGAATGCGATCCGCTACCAGATGCGGTTCTTCGCGACGTCGTTCCAGCATCGCGGCTACGCGTACCGTGCCGCGCCGCCTGCGCCGGGGATGACGCGCGCGGGCTGATGCACGGTCGGCCCTTTTTGCAGCGGCGATCCGGTCGAAGGCTGCAAGGCCTCGCGTCGACAATCGAAACGGGATGAAAGAGCGGCCGGGCAGCGGCTCGGCCAAAAGATGAACGCGCGTCGCCCGACGCGCGAAAAAGAGAAACGACGAAACCGTCAGTTGCCGTGCGTGGTGTCCGCGCCGACGACGCGATCGAAAAATTCCTGCGCACGCGCCAGCTCGTCGAGCGCGCGATCGAGACGCGACATCGCGCGTGCGTATTCGGCCGACGAGCCGTCGTCGTCGCCTTCGCCGCGTACCGCGCGAAACGCCTGATCGACGTTGCGCGTCGCTTCGACGAAGCGTTGCGCGGCCTGTGCTTCCGGCGAACAGATGTGGGTCGACATCGACACTCCTCCCTCGGGATTGCAGTGTGAAGCACGCCGACGCTCAGTGTGCGTGGTGCGCATGTCGGCGGCGTGAACCACGACCCGTCGCGTGTCGACGCATCGGCCGCCGCGCCGCGCGCTTCGTGCCGATTGTCCCTCCGCACTCGCCGATCCGCTACGGCGAGATTGCAACAAATTCTTGCGCGAACGGCTTCGCGCCCAGCGTCACGCGCGCCCGATGCGCGGATGCGCGAGCCCCGCGAACGCGGCTGCCTCGCCCGGCGACAGGTCGAACAGATCGCCGGTGAGATCGCGCGGATGCTCGGCCGCCGGCCGGTTGCGCATGCGCGCGACGTGCGTGGGCGCCACGTACGCGGCCGCCGTTTCGAGCGGCGGCACGTCGAACAGATCGCGCGTGACACCGCGCACGGCGTCCGTCGGCGAACGGCCGCGCAAGCGCGCGACCAGCTCGACGAAGCGATCGAAATCGCCCGCGCGCGTGGCCTTGTTCACTTCCGCGAGATCGCGCGCCTTCAGCACGCACGGCTGCGCGAGCCGCACGAAATACGGCGCCTCGAGCTCGACCGACAGCGCGAGCGGATAGCTCTTGCCCGTCTGCTCCTTCGCACGCCCGATGCAGTCGACCACGGCCGCGCCCTGGGCGGCGCCCAGCGGCCTGCCCGTGCTCACGCTGCGAAGATGGTCGGGAAACACGCGCAACTGCGTGCCGACCGTCAGCGCGGTGGACGATGCGCACACGAGCGCGTAGTGCTGCTCGCGACGCCGGCCCGACGGCAGCCTCGAGCGGCTGGCGATGAACGTATGCGGCGGCAACGGCCGCACCTGCCCGCTGGCGTCGACCCACGCGTTCCACAACAGCGCGTCCTTGCGCTCGCCCGCGCGCGGACGCGACGCGACCGGCGAGAACAGCGCGAGCAGCGAGCCCGTGCGATGCGCGGCGACTTGCGCGCTGCTGCCGAGCGGCTGGTTGATGCCCCACAGAAAACGCCCGCCGCCGAGCCGGCGCTCCCATTCCTTGCGGAGCACGACGGTCGGCAGTTCCTCGCCGGACTCGGCGCCGATCTTGGTCCAGCAGAACGTGGGAGGGAGGTGTTTCAGTGTCATCAACTTTCTCGGGATACAGCCTCGCTGCTGACAGCAAGCCCATTCAACAGCCGTAACTGTATAGGTATAATGCATCGCATGGAAGCCCCGGACCAGGATTTTCCCGTTCAAGATCTGTTGCGCCGCTTGATGGCAGATACACGCTCGTCCAGCGAAATCGCGCGACTTTCCGGGGTCAGCCAGCCCACCGTGTCGCGCCTTCGGCTGTCGAACGGGCGCCGGCTGCGCCGCAGCGCGCCATTCAACAAGCTATGCAGTTTCTATGGTGTCGATACGGAGCCGTCGCGCCGCCGGTACAACGACCTGCTGCGCGACGCGATCGTCGACGCGTGGGACGGCTCGGACGAGCACGGGCGCGCGCTGCTGGTCGTCATTCAGGGGCTGAAGGGTTTGCAGGCGAAGGCGGATGACGGGTAGTCGCGGCGACGTACCCGGTCATTCATCGAGATTGAACGTGATCGGCACGCGCGCCCGCGTCGGCGACGGCGCGCCGTTTTCCCCATGCGCAGCGCAGCAGCTCGCCAGCACCGCGTCGCGCGCCGCGGCATCGAGGCGCGGATAGCCGCCGCCGGTCACGACACGCGCGGCGACCGCCTGGCCGGCCGCATCGGTCTCCAGTTCGACGCGTGCGGTGCCGTGCTCGCCCGTGCCGTCGCCCTGGCGGCGCGCCCGTCAAGCGTCGCACGCCGCGCCGCATTGCGCGAGCGAATTCTCCTTGCTGCGGAAAACCAGCGGCTGTTCATCGTTCGGCGCGCGCCGTCGCGCGAACTGCACGGCCTGTTCGACCTGCCCGTGATGGGCGGACTTCGCGCACACCGGATCGGCCTCCTTCGGATCGCCGGCCAGCAGGTAGGCCTGACATCGGCAACCGCCGTGATCCGCATGCCGTTCGTCGCACGTGCGACACGGCTCGCGCATCCAGTCGTCGCCGCGAAACGCGTTGAACGCATCGCTGTCGTACCAGATTTCCCGCAGCGACCGGTCGCGCACGTTCGGCAGCGCGAGCCCCGGCAGCGAGCGCGCGGCATGGCACGGCAGCGCGGTGCCGTCCGGTGCGACGCCGAGGAACACCGAGCCCCAGCCGTTCATGCACGCCTTCGGGCGGCGCTCGAAATAGTCGGGCACGACGAACAGGATCTTGCAGCGCTCGCCGATCAGCTTGCGATAGCGGTTGACCGTTTTCTCGGCCTCGCGCACCTGCTCGACGGTCGGCATCAACTGGTCGCGATTGAGCATCGCCCAGCCGTAGTACTGCGTGTTCGCCAGCTCCAGGTAATCGGCGCCGAGATCGAGCGCCATCTCGATGATCTGCCCGACGTGCGGCAGATTGTAGCGATGCAGCACGCAGTTGAGCACCATCGGGTAGCCGTGCGCCTTGATCAGCCGTGCAACGTCGCGCTTCAGTTCGAACGTGCGCGTGCTGGTCAGGAAATCGTTCAGCTCGCGCGTCGAATCCTGCAGCGACAACTGGATGTGGTCGAGCCCGGCGGCCTTGAGCCGCTCGATGCGCGCGACGTTCAGCCCGATGCCCGACGTGATCAGGTTCGTATAGAAGCCGAGCCCGCGCGCATGCGCGACGAGCGTCTCGAGGTCGCCGCGCTGCAGCGGCTCTCCGCCCGAGAAGCCGATCTGCGCGGCGCCGAGCGCGCGCGCATCGGTGATGACCGAGCGCCACGCGTCGGTGTCGAGTTCCGCGCCGTGCGTCGCGAAGTCGACCGGGTTGTAGCAGAACGCGCAGTGCAGCGGGCAGCGATACGTGAGTTCCGCGAGCAGCCACAGCGGCGCGGACGGACGGGGCGTGTCGGGCGTCATGTCAGTCCAGCCAGCCGCGCAGTCGCGCATGATCGAGGAAACGGTAGACGTCGGTCGCGAGATCCGATTGCATGAACAGGCGTTCGAGCTCGCCGATGATGTCGTCCAGTTCGCGCGTGCCGTCGCAGCGCGCGAGAATCTCGCCGGCGCTCGGGTTGAGCTTGACCATGCCCTCCGGATAGAGGAGCACGTACGCATCCTGGGCCGCCTCCCATTGCAGGCGGTACATGCCCCTGAGGCAGGGGCGCAGCGGCACGCCGCTGGCGGCTTCGATCGCGTTCATACGGAGTAGGCCTTTTCGACGGCGTCGAGCATCGACCACAGGATGTCGAGCTTGAATTGCAGAATGCCGAGCGCGCGCTGCTGCGCGTCCGGTGTCGTGAAATGCTGCAGCGTGACCGCGAGCCCGTGTTCGACGTCGCGCTGCGCGAGCGGCACGCGGCTGCGGAAGTAATGGAGCCCTGCCGGCTCAATCCACGGGTAATGCGACGGCCAGCCCGCGAGCCGGTCGAGATGGATCTGCGGCGCGAACATCTCGGTCAGCGACGAGCACACGGCTTCCTGCCACGGCGCGCGCCGCGCGAAGTTCACGTATGCATCGACCGCGAAGCGCACGCCGGGCAGCACGTGCTCGAGCGACCACAGCTCGTCGCGCGTCAGACCGCATGCCTCGCCGAGCCGCACCCACGCCTCGATGCCGCCTTCGTTGTCGCCCTGCCCGTCGTGGTCGATCAGCCGCTGGATCCAGCGGCGCCGCGTCTCGCGATCGGGGCAGTTCGACAGGATCGCCGCATCCTTGAGCGGGATGCAGATCTGGTAATAGAAGCGATTCGCGACCCAGCCGCGGATCTGCGTGGGCGAACAGGCGCCGCTGTTGAGCCGCCGGTTGAACGGATGATGGATGTGATAGCGCGACTCGAGCGCACGCAGGCGCGCCTCGAATTCGGTCGCGGTCCAGGGCGTCGCGTGCAACGCCGTAGCGGGGATCGGTGCGTTCATCGTCAGACCTGGAATTGCATGCCGTCGTGCGCGACGTCGATGCCGTGCGCGCGCAGTTGCGCGTGCTCGACGGAATGCGGATCGAGAATCGGGTTCGTGTTGTTGATGTGCGTGAGCACCTTGCGCGTTCGCGCGGGCAGCGTGTCGAGCCAGTCGATCATGCCGGGCCGCCCGGGTTCCGCGCACTGCGCGAGATGCCCCATGTCGGCCGCGTGCTTGCCCGACAGGCCGAGATCGATCATCTCGGTGCCGGTCCAGAACGTGCCGTCCACCAGCACGAGATCGGCGCCATCCATGGCCGCGCGCACGTCGTCGGTGACCGACGCGAGCCCCGGCGCATAGAACGCGCGCCGCCCGCTCGCGACGTCTTCGATCGACAGCGCGATGTTGTCGCCGGGCGCGGCCGACGCGCGTCGCGGCGAATAAGGCGGCGGCTTGCTGTCGACGGCGAGCGCGGTAAAACGGATTCCGCTCGCCGCCGGCACCGCGAACGGCTCGCCAGGCACGATCGTGTGGGCGGCGACGCCGCAGTAATGGCCGAGCAGCGGCACGAGCGGCAAGCCGGTCGACAGGTCGTCGAGCACCGGCGCGCTCGCGTAGAGCGGCAGCGGCGTCGAGCGCTCGCGCAGCATCAGCAGGCCCGTCACGTGATCGATCTGCGCGTCGCACAGCACGACGGCCGCGATGCCGCTGTCGCGAATCGCGCGCGCCGGTTGCAGATCCGGATCCGCGCGCAACTGGGAAAGGATGTCGGGCGACGCGTTGACGAGGACCCAGTCGACGCCGTCGTCGCTGACCGCGATCGACGACTGCGTGCGCGGCAGCACGTGGCCGCTTCCGCTGCGCGCGCGGCGGCAGTTCGCGCAATTGCAGTTCCATTGCGGCAGCCCGCCGCCGGCTCCCGAGCCGAGTATCTTGATCTTCATGGGCGTCAGCTCCCGAGGCCGCCCGCGCCGATCACGGCGAAACGGGCGGCACGCACGGCGATCAGCGGTTGGCGATGTACATCGTGATTTCGAAGCCGAAGCGCAGGTCGGTGTAAGACGGTGTCGTCCACTGCATGGTGTGTCTCCTGTCGAGTTGATGATGGATGCGTTGCTGGGTGAGTCGAACGACCGCGGCAATCGAGCGGTCGGCTTCTATTCAGCAAGGAGCGTGCCGAAGCCGCATTTCGGCGGCCCGGCAGCGGCAGATGGCTCTCGTCCGGGCATCGCGGTGCAATCCTTACAAATAGCCGACGCGATTCGTGCGAATGCGCTCCGCCGCCCCGGCGGAACGATGTCCGCGAGTGGTCACAGGTGTTGAATCGTTGAACACCGGTGTTGCAAGTTGACACACCGGCTGTGACAGGTCGCGCGCAGCAAGGCGGGCGCGTCAGCTTTCGTCGGACGGTTGACGCCCGGCGTCGGCGGCCGGCATCTTCCGGTAGATGGTGTTGCGCGAGACGCCGAGCGCACGCGCCGCCGCGGACACGTTGCCGCCGTGACGCGCCAGCGCGGCGGCGATCGCGGACGCGGCGACGTCCTGCAGGCGCGCGTCGGCGGGCAGCACCGCGTCCATGACGGCGGGCCCGGCGCTCGCCGCGGCCGGCAGATTGGGCGCGGCCTGGCCCGCGTGCACGTCCTGCACGTCTGCGCGCCGCAGGTCGTCGAAGAAGTCGTCGGGCAGATGCTCGCGCCGGATCTCGCCATCGTCGTCGACCATGGCCGCCGCGGTGCGCAGCAGGTTGCCGAGCTGGCGGAAATTGCCGGGCCACGTGCAGCGCACGAACAGCTCCATCACGTCCGGCGCGACGGACAAGGGCGGGCGGCCCGGCCCCGCGAACGCCTCGCGTTGCAGCATCTTCTGCACGACGACCGCGAGATCCGTGCGGTCGCGCAACGGCGGCAGGCGCACCACGAGGCCGTTCAGCCGGTAGTAGAGATCCTCGCGGAAACGGTTCTGCGCGATCATCTCGCGCAAGTCGCGGTGCGTCGCGCAGATGATCGCGATGTCCACCGCGATCGTCTTGGTCGACCCGAGCGGGTTCACGAGGCGCTCCTGCAGCACGCGCAGCAGCCGCACCTGCAGCGGATACGGCATGTCGCCGATCTCGTCGAGAAACAGCGTGCCGCCGTTCGCCTGCAACAGCTTGCCGATCGCCCCCTTGCGACGCGCGCCGGTGAACGCGCCCTCCTCGTAGCCGAACAGCTCGGACTCGATCAGCGTCTCCGGAATCGACGCGCAGTTGACCGCGACGAACGGCGCGTCGCGGCGCGGCGAGTCGTTGTGGATCGCCTGCGCGAGCAGTTCCTTGCCGGTGCCGGTCTCGCCGGTGATCAGGATCGGGATGTCCTTGCCGATCACCTTGCGCACCTTCGCGATCACGCACGCGACCTGCGCATCGCCGGTGTCGAGATAGTTGAGCCGCGACAGGCCCGCCGACGTGCCCGTCGCCGGCGCGGGCACCGCGTTCGGGCGCGCGGCCGGCGCGCCGGCGTCGTGAACGTCCGTCGGCCGGCTGCCTTCGGCGAGCGTCGCGCGGCGGAAGTGCACGCGCGCGCAGACCACCGCGCCGTTGCCGAGATTGAGCATCAGGTGCCGGTCGGTGCTCGCGCGCATGCGGTCGATCAGCTGCGCGCTGGTGACGTCGAACAGCGACGACAGCGTGTGCGCGCGCAGCGCGGCGAGCGGCATGCCGAGCTGGAACTGCGCGCTGCGATTGGCCGACAGGAAGCGCCCGTCGGCGGTGAACGCGACGATCCCCTCCATCAGCGTGCCGAGGAACTCGGGGCGGCCATGGAACGACACCTGCAGCGTTTCCTGAAAGGTCGTCGTAAACAGGTGATTCTCGATCATCTGCACCGACATCTTCGCGAGCGCCATCGTGTGCTGGTGATAGCTGCGGTGGTCGCCCGTCACGTCGAGCACGCCGATCGCGTCGCCGTACGGATCGAGGATCGGCACGCTCGAACAGGTCAGGAAGCGGTTCGCGGCCAGGAAGTGCTGGTCGCCGTGGACGACCATCGGGCACAGCTCGGCCAGCGCCGTGCCGATCGCGTTGGTGCCCTGCCGGTTCTCCGCCCAGTTCGCGCCCGGACGCAGCGCGACCTTCTCCGCGCGGCGCAGGAAATCGTCGTCGCCGATCGAATGCAGGATCAGCCCTTCCGCATCGGTCAGCACGATCATGCTCTGCGTGTTGACGATCTGCTCGTGCAGCGTCTCCATCACCGGCATCGCGTGCACGCACAGCACCCGGCTCTGCTCGCGCTTGAGCACCAGCGCCGCGTTCGACAGCACGTCGTAGTCGGGTCGTGCCGATACCTGCAGGCCGAACGTCTCCGAGCGCTCGTGGGCCTTCTGGATCGACGGCGCGGGCCAGCCAGCGGGATGCGCGGCCCGTGACCCGGCCGCCTGCTCTACGTCATCGCGCATTGTCTCCTCCGGGGGATCCTTCCGGTCAACTGCCGGACTCTTTGCCGTCATTGCAAGCAAGCATCGGGCCACGCCGGCGAGGCGCAATAAAGTTGAAAGGACAATGTAATGAATCGTCCGGGCGCGGCCGGGCGTGCCGTGCCGCGTCGCGCGACGGGCAGGCCTTCGTGATACCGCGAATTCGCGACGCGTGACTACCCGTGCGAATCCGGATCCTCGCGGCTGGCGCGTTTCTGGCTTTATCGCAGAACCTGTCCGGCCTGCCCGGCCGCATGACGGTTGCCTTCCGATTCCGCCCGAACCCTGTCGACATGACGCATCGCCCGATTCGATCCACGCCGCCGCTCGCCATGCGGGGCTTGCCCGGCCCACCGGCGTCGCCGCCCGCGCCCGTTCGCCGGCGCCTGCATCGCGACGCGCAATCGATCGCGTTCGCCGTGGCCGGCGCCGCGCAAGGCCATCCGGTCGTCGTGCTGCACGGCGGTCCCGGCAGCGGCAGCCAGGCCGGCATCCTGCGGTTGTTCGATCTCGCCCGCGTGCGCGTCGTGCTCGTCGACCAGCGCGGCGCGGGCGCGTCGACACCGCGCGGCGGCACGCGTCACAACGACACCGCGCAGCTGATCGCGGATCTCGAAGCGGTGCGCGAACAGCTCGGCATTGCACGCTGGGGCGTCGTCGGCGGATCGTGGGGCGCCGCGCTCGCGCTCGCGTATGCGGGCACGCATCCGGAGCGGGTAACGGGCGTCGTATTGCGCGGCCTGTTCCTGACGTCGCCGCGCGAAGTCCGCGGCCTCTTCGTGACGTCCCGCACGCGTGCACCGCGCGAATGGCGGCACCTGCATGCGGCGGCAGGCGGCGGTCGGCCGGATCGGCTGCTGACGCGTTGCGCTGTCGGGCTGCGCCCCGGCGCGAGCACGGCCCGGCAGCGCGCAATCGCGCTCGCGTGGCACGCGTATGAAAACGCGATCCTCGCGTCGGCACGCGCACGCCGCGCGCCCATGCGCGCGATCCGGTCCGAGAAGACCGTCGGCCGGCTGATCGACAAATACCGGATCCAGGCGCACTACCTGCAACACGATTGCTGGCTCGGCGAGCGCCGCGTGCTCGCGCTCGCGCGACGGGCGGCACAGGCCCACGTGCCACTGTTCGCCGCGCACGGGATGCACGATCCCGTTTGTCCGGTCGGCAACGTCGAGCGCCTCGCGCGCGCCGTGCCCGACGCGAAAATCGAACGCGTGAAGGCCGGGCATCTGGCAAGCGACCCGGCATTGGCGCGCAGCGTCGCCCGCGCGGTGAATGCGATGTTCGCGACGGTGCCGTTCACGTGACGGCCCCGCGCCCGGTCGTGTCGGGACGGGACCGCACACGCGGCCGCATCACGCTCAATCCCACGCATAGCGCACGCCGACCCACGCACCGCGCGGCGCGCCCGGCCCGACGAACTGCTCGTTCACCGGATTGGCGCCGTCGAACGTATGGTTCGGCCCGTTGAAGAAATTCTGGCCGAGCGCGCCGAAGCTCGCGTAGCGCGTGTCGAACAGGTTCGTCACGCTCGCGAACACCTCGAACCGCTTCGTGATCCGGTAACGCATGTCCAGATCGACCAGCATGTAGCCCGCGATCCTGCCGTTCACGTCGCCGTTGTTCTCGTCGCCACGCGCATACACGCCGCTGCGCCACACGACGTTCGCGCCGATGTCCCATGCGGGCGTCGCCGCATAGTCGAGCCGCAGCTTCACCGTATGCGCGGGAATGCCGGGGATGCGGTCGCCCGGCTTGACCGTCACGTTGCCGTTCGCGTCGGCCGCTGAATTCGCCGGGCTGTGTTCGATCCACGACGATCGGTAGGTCGCATCGACGTAGCTGTACGACAGCCCGACACCGAGCGGGCCGAACCGCGTGCGGCCGGCAAGCTCGATCCCCTGCCGCCGCGTCTCGCCGACGTTGCGGAAGTAGCCCTGCGCACTGGCCGGGCTGCTGATGAACTGGATGTCGTCGGTCAGCGTCGTGCGGTAGGCCGCGGCGCTCCAGGTCGTCGCGGCGCCGATGCGGCCGCGCACGCCGGCTTCGAACGTCTTCGAGATCACGGGCTTGAGCGCCGGGTCGGCGATGAAGTCGTTCGGCAGCGAACACGGCGCGGCCGGGTCCGCGCACGCGAGCTCGATCGCGGTCGGCGAACGCATGCCTTCGTTGTAGGCCGCATACGCGGTGAAACCCGGGACCGGGTTCCAGTTGAGCCCGACCGCGGGATTGAAGCGCGAGAACACATGGGTGCCGTCGAGCAGCGGCTGCACGCCGCTCTCGTCGCCGATCCGCGCTTTCGACCAGTCGTAGCGGCCTGACAGTGTCAGCGTCCAGTGCGGCGTCAGCGACAGCGCATCGCTCAGGTACACGCCGACATTCGCGTTGCGCGTCTTCGCGCTGGTCTGCCGGACGAAATCGCCGATGCCGATCGCCGCGCGCGCATCGGTGAACGATGCGTCCTGCGATGATGCAACGTAGCTCGAGTTCGCGACATCGGCCGAGACGCCCGCGACCAGCCGGTTCGCCATCCCGCCGAGCTTGCCGAGCAGCGTGAGCTGCACGCTGCCGCCGTAGCTGTCGGTGACGATCGTCGATTGCGCGTTGCTGCCCTGCACCGTGTCGACCGTGCCGTCGTCGTCCACCGATCCGTAATCCGTATTGTTGTTGCTGCTCGTGTTGGCGTTGCGCAGGTGCCGGTAGTACGCATTGCCGCTCAACTCGACGTTCTCGCCGAAAAAGCGCTCGCCCGACAGCGTCAGGTAGCCGGCGCTGTTGCGGTTCCGGTCCGGATACGTATACGCCTGCTTCGGGTTGTCGAGGAACGAGCGCGGAATCGTCTGGGTGCCGGACAGCGTGTTGTCCGCGCCGCCTGCGGCGATCGACAGCGTCGTGTCCGCATCGGTGTAGCGCAGCTTGCCGAACGCCTGCCGCACGCGGCTCGCGTTATGGTCGGCCCAGCCGCCGTCGTTCGCGACGTTCGCGGTCGCGTAGTAGTCGAGGTTCGGGCCGATCGTGCCGCCCTGTTCGATGCTCGCGGTCTTGCGGCCCCACGCACCGCCCGACACCTCCGCTTCGCCGCCCGGGCTCGACCTGCCGTTCTTCGTCGTGACCGCGAGCGCACCGCCGAGCGTGTTGAGCCCGTACACCGGGTTGGAGCCCGGAATCAGCTGCACGCGGTCGATCGCCTGCGTGGGCAGGATGTCCCAGTTCACGACGTCGCCGAACGGCTCGTTCACGCGCACGCCGTCGACGAACACCGACAACCCCTGCGGCGTGCCGAGCAGCGGCGACGCGGTGAAGCCGCGATAGTTGACGTCCGTCTGGTACGGGTTGCCCTGCGCGTCCGAGATCGTCACGCTCTGCAGGTTCGCCGCGAAGAAATCCGCGAGCGTCGCGCGGTGCTGCGCGTCGAGTTCCGCCGCACGCACCGTCTGCACGTTCGCCGGCACCTCCGACAACGGCGTGCCGATCCCGAGCAGTGGCGTCGTGCCGACGACGACGACCGCGGGCAGCACGATGGCCGGCTCGGGCGGCGCAATCGTGCCGCCGTCGGCCGGCTGCTGCGCGCGCACGCCGCCGGCTGGCAGGCCGAACAGCGCCAGCGCGCCGACGGTCGTACCGATGCATCGCGCACGCCGGCCGCCCCGCGTCGTGCCGTCGCGTGCGGCTGCCTTTGGTCTCCTGATCATTCCGTTGTCTCCGCACTTGTATTCCGCCGGCCCGTGCGATGCACCGCGCGGCGCTGATTGTTGTCGCGAAGCCCGTGTGCGAGAACCGTGCCAGCGCCGCGAGCGCAAGCGGTGCGCGCTGCGCCGCACCTCGCTTTGTGAAGGCATGCGGGCAACCGACGGCCCGCTGTTCAGCGGACTGCGCCACCTGTCATGTTTGGCAACACTTCGCGCGCGACGGTGTACCTGAATGCAACACCTGCGTGCACGCCACGGCGCGCGCCGCCGATCGGCCCATCGCACGCGATGCGGCGGTGTGCCGCGTCATACCGGCTTCCCGCCGCGATGGCATGCGACTTGCGTGACGGGCAGTGCACTCGGCCCGGAACCCCAACCGTGCCGGCGCGACGAATCGGTCGCGGCGGTGCGACCACAATGACTCAGGAGACAACCATGAAGAAACTCTCGGCTTCAGCGAGCCGGCTGGCGACGATCGGCATCGCGGTGGCAGCCGCCGTCGCGCTGAACCCCGGCCTCGTCGAAGCGGCCGCGGACTACCCGGCCGTGACCTACCAGCGCCTGACCGATGCGCACGGCGATCCGGGCTGGCTGACCTACTACCGCACCTACGACGGCCGCTCGCATTCGCCGCTCAAGCAGATCGACACGTCGAACGCGAAGGATCTCAAGCAGGTGTGGGCGTACAAGTTCCCCGCCGACCTGAAGCAGGGCTTCGAGGCGACGCCGATCGTCAACGGCAACTACCTGTTCGTGACGACGCCGAAGGACAACGTCTACGCATTCGATGCAAAGACCGGCAAGCAGCTGTGGAAATACGAGCCGAAGCTCGGCGCGGCCTCGTTCAAGACCGCGTGTTGCGACGTGGTCAACCGCGGCGTCGCGCTGTACGGCAAGAACGTCTACATCGCGATGCTGAGCGGCGAAGTCGCGGCGCTCGACGCGCAGACCGGCAATCTCGTGTGGAAGAAGCAGATGTTCGAGCCGGGCCTCGGCTACGCGTTCTCGCTCGCGCCGCTCGCGATCGACGGCGCGATCGTCGTCGGCACGTCCGGCGGTGAATACGGGATTCGCGGCTACATCGCCGCGCTGAATCCGGAGGACGGCTCGCAGGTCTGGAAACGCTACACGATCCCGGCCGCCGGCGAAAAGGGCGCGGAAACCTGGCCCGACGGCATGCAAAGCCACGGCGGCGGCGCCGCGTGGCTCACCGGCACGTACGACGCCGCGTCGCGCACGCTGTACTGGGGCGTCGGCAACCCCGGCCCGTGGCTCGCGGCGCTGCGCCCCGGCGACAACCTGTATTCCGACTCGCTGCTCGCGCTCGATGCGAAGAGCGGCAACCTGAAGTGGCACTACCAGTACACGAACAACGACACGTGGGACTACGACGGCGTGAACGCGGCCGTCCTCGCGGACATCAAGTACAAGGGCAAGGACTACGACGCGATCATTCACGCGGACCGCAACGGCTTCTTCCATGCGATCGACCGCACGACCGGCAAGCTGATCTACGCGACGCCGTTCGTGAAGGCATTGTCGGTCACCGGCTACACGGAAGACGGCAAGCCGATCCAGGACGCATCGAAGTTCCCGAAGGCCGGCACGACGATCGAAACGTGCCCGAGCTTCCTCGGCGGCAAGAACTGGTGGTCGATCTCGTAC
The DNA here is from genome assembly GCF_057837105.1 of Burkholderia sp. APQ4-4ca. NCBI lineage: Bacteria > Pseudomonadati > Pseudomonadota > Betaproteobacteria > Burkholderiales > Burkholderiaceae > Burkholderia > Burkholderia sp. APQ4-4ca. The sequence goes on from NZ_JBYQCG010000244.1 coordinate 38,513, forward strand.
GACCAGGAACGCAACATCGCGGTCGTGCCCGCGCTGCATGCGTGCATGAGCCTGACCGGCAAGTCGGTCAGCTACATGGAAGGGCTGCCGTATCTCGGCGAAGGCTTCGAGATCAAGCCCGAACCGGGCAGCGAAGGCTACGGCGAACTGACGGCCATCGACGTGAACACCGGCAAGAAGCTGTGGAGCCACTGGTCGAAGAAGCCGTGGAACGGCGGCGTCGCGACCACGGCGAGCGGCCTCGCGTTCAGCGGCTCGCTCGACGGCCACCTGTACGCGTTCGACACGGCGACCGGCAAGGTGCTGTGGGAAAGCCCGCAACTGGCGAGCGGCATCATTTCGCAGCCGTCGGTGTACGAGGTCGACGGCAAGGAGTATGTCGCCGTGCTCGCCGGCTATGGCGGCGCGAACCCGATCTGGGGCGGCCCGATGGCGGACATCGCGAAGGACGTTCCGCGCGGCGGCACGCTCTACGTGTTCGCGCTGAACTGAACCGGCGCCACGCCCGAGTCGCGCCCGCATGCGCCCGATGCGGGCGCGACGCCCCACCCGCTTCAACCGGACACACCACCATGAATACTCGCCTCACTTCCGTTACCGTCGCCAGTCTGCTCGCCGTGGGCGTGGCGCTGATACCGGCAGCCGCGTCGGCCGGCGTGCGCGTCTGCACACTGCCCGGCAGCCCGACCACCGCGCTCGACCGCGCCGTTGCGCGCGAAGTGTTCCGCACCGCGGGCATCGCCGCGACCTTCAACGCACGCGGCGTCGACGACAACGGCGACGACGACGGCATCTCCGCCAGCGAGCTGACGAAATCGCTCGAACGCGACTGCGACGTGATCGCCGGCTTCCCGCGTTCGGCGATCGCCGATGCGTCGGGATCGAAGATGTCGTTCTCGCAGGGCTATCTGCGCTCCGGCTACGTCAGCGTGTCGCTGCCCGATGCGCAAGCGCCGTCCGGCGCCAAGGAAACGATCGCTGCCACGTACGGCAGCCCGTCGCAACTGATCGCCGCGCAGCAGACGAACGCGCGCTTCGACCTCGAGAACACGAGCGAGAAAACGATCGGCGCGCTCGCCGCGGGGCGCGCGCAACGCGCGATCGTCTGGTATCCGAGCGTCGTCGCCTACGAGCGTGCCCATCCGAAACAGCGGTTCAAGGTGGCGGCGACTGCCTCGCCGTACTCCGACTGGCAACTGTCGTTCGCATTCGGGCCCGGCAAGGACGCGCTGCAAAAGCGCATCGACGCCACGCTGTCGCGGATGAGCGGCAACGGCCGTCTCGCGTCGCTCACGCGCGGCTGGACGCTTCCCGACGACATCGCGCAAGCCGCCGCCACGCACGTGCCCGGCCGGTTTCTCGACGGCGCGATCGCATCCGCGCAGCGGCCGGCGAAGAGCGGCTTCGTCAAGGTTTCGACAAGCGAAGGCAGCGGCGTCCCGTCGTTCGACCAGGCGCAGGTGCAACACGGCAAGAAGCTCTACGGCGATGCATGCGCGAAATGCCACGGCGACCAGCTCGAGGGCAATACCGCGCCCGCGCTGAGCGGGGAATCGTTCGCGCCGGAGGGCAAGTCGCACATCACGGTCGGCGGCATCTTCCTGTACATGTCGAGCAACATGCCGGCCGACCGACCCGGCAAGATGACCGCACAGGAATACGAGGACCTGATGGCGTTCCTGCTGTACTCGAACGGCTACGACGCGTCGCAGAGCAAGCTGACCGCCGAGATCGCCAACGCGTCGAAGGCGCCGCTCATCGCCGGGCCGCGCAAGTAACTTTCCCGCCCGCATTCGTTTCGGTCGACCGCCGCGCCGGGCAGCCTGCCCGGCGCGCGGGGCCCGCTTTTTCCTTTCGTTTCATTTCATTCAGGACGACATCATGATCTCCCGCCCTCGCAGAACCTTCTTCGTGCAGGCCGCCGGCCTGTGCGCCGCGCTCGCGGCCGGCACGCGCGCATTCGCGGCCGCCCCGCCGGTCGACGAAAACGACGCGACGGCGAAGACGCTCGGCTACCGCGCAAAGGCCACGACCGTCGACGCGGGCAAGTTCCCGAAGTATCAGGCCGGCCAAACGTGTTCGAACTGCCGCTTCTACAAGGCTGCCGCGGGCGAATCCGTCGGCACGTGCCCGATGTTCGCGGGCAAGACGGTTGCCGCCGAAGGCTGGTGCAACGTCTATGCCAAGCTCGCTTGATGCCGGGCCCGCCCGCGAGCGCGACGACGCGTCGCGGCGCGGCGCGGATGCCGAACGTGCGGTGCATCTGCATGCGCTGATCGCGCTGGGCATCGACCGCGGATACGTGACGCACGGCGAAATCGCCGATGCGTTGCCCGACGAGACGGTCGAACGCGCGGATGTCGACGCAGCCGCGTCGATGCTGCGCGAGTTCGGCATCGACGTACGCGAGCATGCCGGCGAGCACACCGCGTGGACGCTCGACCGTCATTTTGCGCAGATGTCGGAAGTCGCAGCGCCGCTCGCCGACGCGTCGACGCCGCTCGCGACCGACGACTTGCTCGCGGGCCGGACCAACGATCCGGTCCGGCTCTATCTGCGGGAAATGAGCGCGACACCGCTGCTCGAACGCGACGAGGAGATCGCGCTCGCGCTTCGTCTGGAAAGCGGCCGTGCCGCATGCATCGACGCATTGAGCCGCGACCCGGCGGCGCTCGCCGCCGTCGCCGCGATCGCGGACGACATCCGTGCCGGCAAGGTGGCGGCGTCGGTTTACGTGACGGGGCTGACCGGCGATATCGAATCGCCTGCCGGCGCGACGACGGTGTTGCCCGACGATCCGGCCACGGAATCGCCGGCGCCGGACGATACGGCGGGCCCTTCCGTCGACGACGCCGCGTGGCGCGATACGGTGGTCGAGGCGCTCGAGCGCGCCGGTGCGCTGGCGCCGGCCATGCAGCATGCATTGCACGCGGACGGCTTCGCGTCGGCCACTTGTCGGGCGCTGCTGCGCGAAGCGGCCGCGTCGACCGGCACCGTCCGCTTCACGTCGCGCGCAATCGAACGCATCGGGCAGGCGAACCGCGAGCGCGCGACCCAGGCGCGCACGTTCGAAAAGCGGCTCGTCGACACGCTGGCCGCCTCGGGCATCCGTACGGATTCCGCGCGCCACGACCTCTTCACGCCGTGCGACGACGTATACGCATGGCTGCACGCATGCAGCGTCGCGCACCCCGACTGCGCCGCCGCCCTCGCCCGCCATGCGCCGGCGCTGATCGACGCGCGCAGCGCACTCGCGCGCGTCGCCGCTCAGTCGCCGTTGCCGCTCGACATCGCGATCGCGCTCGACGCACGGTGCGCGCGTATCGAGCGGGCGATGCAACCCGCGAGAACCAAGCTGTTCCAGAGCAACCTTCGGCTCGTCGTGTCGGTCGCCAAACGCTATGCCGATCGCGGCCTGCCGTTCTCCGACCTGATCCAGGAAGGCAATATCGGCCTGATGAAGGCCGTCGATCGCTACGATCACCGGCGCGGCTTCAAATTCTCGACCTATGCGACGTGGTGGATCCGGCAGGCGATCACCCATGCGCTCGCCGACCTGGGCCGCACGATACGCGTGCCCGCGCATACGGTCGATGCGCTCAACAAGCTGTCGCGGCTCGCGCGCATCCATCGGCAACGAACCGGCGACGTCGCCGACGCGCGGGCGCTTTCGGCGCAGATGCGGCTGCCGGTCGACAAGGTGCGCGAGCTGATGGGCATCGTGCGCGAACCGATCTCGGCCGACCTGCCGGTTTCGCCCGATCACGACCTCACGCTGTGCGACGTCACGATCGACGCCGACGCACCGACGCCGGAAGAAGCCGCGAGCGCCGGCCAGTTGCGCACCGCGGTCACGGCGCTGATCGATTGCCTCCCCGCCCGCGAAGCGTGGATTCTTCGCCTGCGATACGGGATCGACGTCGACAACGAGTATTCGCTGCGCGAGATCGGCCGGCAACTGAACCTGTCGGCCGAACGCGTTCGTCAGCTCGAGGTATCGGCGCTCGAACGCATCCGGCAATTCAGGCACGCACCGGCGCTGCGCTCGCTGCTCGCCTGATGCGGCCGTGCCGGCCGGCCATCTTCCGGCCCGGACGCGGACTGCTCAGGACTGCAACACGATCTGCTGCATTTCTGAACGCCGCACGGCATCGTCCCGCCACCACGACGCAGCCGCGCCGATCGGATTGGGCGCCCTATGCCCGGCTGCCGCGGATTTCACTGCAGGCATGCACCGGTCGCGCAACTGGCACGCATGTTGCATTTTCATGAGCACCGTCAGGAATTACACGAACGCAGGGAGACACGCTTGTCCAAGATCGAATCGGTTCTTCACGAAACCCGTCAGTTCGCGCCGCCCGCGGCGCTCGAGAAGACGGCGACCATTTCCGGCATGCCGGCCTATCGCGCGCTCGTCGCCGAGGCCGAGCAGGATTACGAAGGCTTCTGGGCGCGGCTCGCGCGCGAAGGCCTCACGTGGCGCAAGCCGTTCACCCAGGTGCTCGACGAGAGCAACGCGCCGTTCTACAAGTGGTTCGACGACGGCGAGCTGAACGCGTCGTACAACTGCCTCGACCGCCACGTCGAAGCCGGCAACGGCGAGCGCGTCGCGGTGATCTTCGAGGCCGACGACGGCACCGTCACCCGCGTGACCTACGCTGACCTCCTCGCACACGTGTCGCGCTTCGCCAATGCGCTGAAGAAACGCGGCATCGGCAAGGGCGATCGCGTCGTCATCTATATCCCGATGTCGATCGAAGGCATCGTCGCGATGCAGGCCTGCGCGCGCATCGGCGCGACGCACTCGGTCGTGTTCGGCGGCTTCTCCGCGAAATCGCTGAACGAGCGCCTCGTCGACGTCGGCGCGGTCGCGCTGATCACCGCCGACGAGCAGGCCCGCGGCGGCAAGACGCTGCCGCTCAAGAGCATCGCCGACGAGGCGATCGCGCTGGGCGGCTGCGAAGCGGTCAAGAGCGTG
>NZ_JBYQCG010000245.1:0-2136 GCF_057837105.1 Burkholderia sp. APQ4-4ca
CGTGCTGTTCACGCGCACCAGCGAGCTCGTGCAGAAGCTGCAGGCCGCTCGCCAAAATCTCCAACTGCCCTCGATGCTCGGCAAGCTGGACCGCTTCGACCTGATCATCCTCGATGACCTATCGTACGTGCGCAAGGACCAGGCCGAAACGAGCGTGCTGTTCGAGCTGATTGCCGAGCGGTACGAGCGTCGCAGTCTGCTGATCACGGCCAATCAGCCGTTCTCGGGCTGGAACGACGTGTTCCCCGATCCGTCGATGACGGTCGCCGCGATTGACCGGCTGGTGCATCACTCCACCATCTTTGAACTGAACGTCGAAAGCTACCGCCGTCGCAATGCCAGCGACAACAAGCGTCCGCGGCGGCGACAATTACCCGAAACCGAACAGGAGGAAACGACAATTACAGAAACCTGACTAACGACAATTACCCCATCCAACCGGCCAAGGTAATTGACGCTCGACCGGCCAAAGTAGTTGACGATCTACAACGTGACGCACTTCGCTGATTACGTGACCGCGCATGCTGGCGCGGGCGCGTTCCGCCACTTCACGCACGACGACATCGATGCGCGGCATGACATCGGTGCGCAGCAGGTAGAGCGCGAGCGCGCAACACGCCGCGCGATCACCGAATGCGCCGCGCTGATCGGACGCGACGTCGGTGCACCCTGGTGGAGGACGGTATGACCCAACACAAGACGCCCGCCCGCTTTCTCAGCGATGAACGCGTGACGGTCGCGCTGATCGGGTGCGGCGGCACGGGCTCGCAAATGCTGACCGGGCTCGCACGCCTCAATCACGCGCTCGTCGAACTCGGCCACCCGGGCCTGCACGTCACCGCGTTCGACGCCGACACAGTGAGCGCCGCGAACGTCGGCCGGCAGATGTTCAGTCCGGCCGATGTCGGGCAGCGAAAAAGCGTCGTGCTCGTGCATCGCCTAAACGCATTTTTCGGGCTCGACTGGTGCAGTCGACCAGTGCATGCCGGCGCCGACGTGATCATCCGCGGCGCCCCTGACCTCGTTGTCATGTGCGTCGACAGCGCAGCCGCACGGGCGAAATTGGCGCCGGCGCTGAATAAAGCGGGAAGCTATGTAATGGATCTCGGCAACCGCGCGAGCGACGGCCAGGTGATTTTCGGCGCTTCGGCCGGCGCGACCGGAAACACAGCGACCGCAGATAGCACGCCGCTGCGCTGGCCGTATAGCGTACTGCCCGAACTGATCGACACGTCGGTTCCCGAGGACGACACGCCGAGCTGCAGCCTCGCCGAAGCGCTCGAGCGGCAGGAGTTGTTCATCAACCAAGCGGTCGTCACGCAGGGGCTCGCGATCCTGTGGGAATTCTTCCGGCATGCGCGCCTGACGTGGTGCGGTGCTTTCATCAACCTCAAAACTGGCAATGTGCGTCCGATCCCGGTCGCCGGCCACGGCAATTGATCGGGAGCAACGTGATCAGAACTTTAATTGCTCGCATTACGAGCGCTGTGCGGAACTCACGCCTTTCGCGTGAAGATGCGCGCAAGCAGGAATGGATTGATCGATGCGCTAAGCGTTATGTCGACCGCGCCGGAATCGACCTTGCGATGGCGCGCGATTTCGCCGACGCCTGTTGGGAAATGCGCCTCAGCGACGACGACTCGCCCGAGGACATGGCCGACGAAGATATGACCTATTGGGGAGACTAACCATGAATACCAACAACAGCCGCGCTAATGCGCTGGCGGTACGCGACCCGGGCAAGACGAACGCCGAGCAGGGCCTGTATCGCAAGTTCGACGTTCGCCGTGTCGATGGCAGCGACCAGCCCGGCGGAAAGCACCACGATTGTGAATATTTCGTGCTCGATACGACGCACGACGAGCATGCGCGGGCCGCGCTTCAGGCATACGCGATTGCTTGCGCATCGGCACATCCCGACCTGTCCGCAGACCTGATCGCACGATATGGGCTTGCCCCGGTCGAGCCGCCGGCACCAGCGCAGTACGACTCACGATTCACTCATCCCGGCTGCGAAGTGTGTCCGTGTCCGTCGGGTGTTTGCCAAGCCGAACGCTCATCTGATCACGCGAGCGCGGCGTGATATCGCCCGCTACAAGAAAGAGAAATAAGAATGAAACCGATCTACCTCGACTT
>NZ_JBYQCG010000246.1:0-149246 GCF_057837105.1 Burkholderia sp. APQ4-4ca
CGTTCGCCGTGTCGATGGCAGCGACCAGCCCGGCGGAAAGCACCACGATTGTGAATATTTCGTGCTCGATACGACGCACGACGAGCATGCGCGGGCCGCGCTTCAGGCATACGCGATTGCTTGCGCATCGGCACATCCCGACCTGTCCGCAGACCTGATCGCACGATATGGGCTTGCCCCGGTCGAGCCGCCGGCACCAGCGCAGTACGACTCACGATTCACTCATCCCGGCTGCGAAGTGTGTCCGTGTCCGTCGGGTGTTTGCCAAGCCGAACGCTCATCTGATCACGCGAGCGCGGCGTGATATCGCCCGCTACAAGAAAGAGAAATAAGAATGAAACCGATCTACCTCGACTTGCCTGCAGTCGCGACAGTTCTCTCGCTGTCGGAAGCAACCGTTCAGAAACTGGTGCGCGAGAGCAAATTCCCGAAGCCGCGGCTGCTCTCCGATCGGCGCGTAGCGTGGCTGACGCGCGAAGTGGAAGCCTGGGCGGAAGCGTGCCCGGAGTCGGACCTCGCGCCTCCGCCCAACACGGGCCACGGCAACCGACGTCGGCGCGCTATTTCTTCGGATATTTCAGCGCGAGCTCGTCAAGAAACTGCCCGAGGCGGGTGAGCCACTCACGTCGCTCGCGGTCGTAATGATGACGGTTATACACACCGGCCACTCCGGGTTGAATATGACCGAGCACCGCCTCTGCCACATCGTGCGGGCATCCAAGCGCCGCAAGCATTGTTCGGGCCGTGCGGCGCAAGTCATGCGGCGACCAGTGTGTAACAGGAAGCCGAGGCCGATTGTGATTTGGCGCCTGCTTACAGTACGGCTGATGATAGTAAATGCCGTGCGAAACAACGGTCTGCTTCATCATCTCGCCGGTCGACGTCGGGAACAGAAAGCCGTTCACGGCCTGGTCCTTGCGTCGACGGACGACGGCTTCGGCTCGACCAACGAGCGGCACCCGCAAATCCCCGGCTTTCGCGCGCCATGAATTCTTCGTCTTTTCCTTCGGCACGGTCCACCAGAGGCCGTCCGCCTCGTCGGCGATTTCGTGCGACTCCATAGAAATGATTTCGCCGCCGCGGGCGCCGGTCCACAGATACAACGTGATCGCGTCCGAAACCGTTAGGCTCATATTCGGCAGCCAGCGGAGCAGCGTGCCGACCTCATCCTCGCTCAATACCCGCTTTTTTGTGCCCATGGCGACGCCGTCGATCATGCGCCCCTTGCTGCGAAGCTTGCCACGCAGGATCATTCGCCACCAGTTCGGCGTGCCATCAGGCAACCTCCCAGCGTCCATCGCATAGTCCCACGCTCCGCCCAGCTCCATGCGGAGCCGTGCAGCGAGCGCCGGCGTGGCACGATATGCATCCAAGAATTCGAACGCCTGGGCACGAGTTATCGACGCGGCCGGAACGTTCTCGATCGGGCCGAGCATCGCCTTGAACATCCGCCTAACCTCGATCACGCCCTTGTCCTTGCGGTTCGGCTCCAAATAGCCGCCCATATAGTCGAAACACACCTGCTTGACGGTGTATGCGTCGACGGCGCGCGAATGAGCAACCGCGGCGCGTTTCTCGCGCTTTGCAGCAGCGGGATCGGCCCCAGCATCACGCGCCGCTCGCTTTTGCTCCCATTCAGAAATCGCCGCAGGGAAACCCATAGCCGGCCACTCGCCGAGCTTCACCTGGCGCATTCGGTCGTCAATGGGGGACTTGTATCGGTAGATCCAGGAACGACGGCTCTCGCTGGCCTGGAAGCGGAGGCCGGGGAATCCGTCAAAGGTCATGTGTTGTCCCGCAGGCAGTTTGCTCGCGGTGCGCGCGTCGAATCTCATCAGCGGTCGGCGTAGGTTTTTGTTGTGAGCCGAGACCGCAGCGTAGCTTTTCGGTCTGGCGTAGGAAAATGTTACGCCAGAGTGCCAAGTTTTCGCCCATTTCGTCAAGTGCAGACAAGCCACCTGACAAACGCAACTTTCGGCTCAAACCCTTTACCAGAAAGCCTTCGAGGCGTGAGAACCAGATAGAGAAAGGGGCTCCGCAGAGCCCCTTGTTTTCGTTACTCGTTTTCCTCGAAGTAATGCCCGAACTTCGTCTGCTTCGTGCGGATATACCGTTCGTTTTCCTCGCGCACGGGCACCGCGAGCGCCACGCGTTCGCAAACGGGAATGCCGTGCTTCACGAGCGTATCGAACTTCTTCGGATTGTTGCTCATCAGCCGCACCGACGTCACACCGAGGATGCGAAGGATCGCAGCGGCCGAGTCGTATTCACGAGCGTCGTCGGGCAAGCCGAGATCGAGGTTCGCCTCGACGGTGTCGCGCCCCTGCTCCTGCAGCGCGTACGCGCGAATTTTGTTGCTCAGGCCGATGCCGCGGCCCTCATGGCCGCGCAGGTACAGCAGTACGCCACGATCTTCGGCCGCGATGTAACGCAATGCGAGATCGAGTTGCTCGCCGCAATCGCAGCGGTACGAGCCGAACACGTCACCGGTCAGGCACTCGGAGTGCAGCCGGGTCAGCACGGACTGCTCGCCCGTCACGTCGCCCATCACGAGCGCAAGGTGTTCGGCATCGCTGCCCGATACGCGAAACGCGTACGACGTGAACGTACCGTAGCGCGTAGGTAGCGACGCGGTAGCGACGAGCGTCACGCACTCGTCTGCCTGGCCATTGCCCGGCGGGGGCGATTGGGGACGCGAAGACATCATGAATTCAATCGAAACTTCGGGAATGTAGGAGTTATGTGGATGGTGCGTGACGGGAGTTTACCGCTAATCTGGAAACGTCACGCGACTGCCGCCGCCCGCCCGGCTATACTGGGCTCACCGGGTGACGCGCATCACGCCCCGCCTGCCCTGCATCGACCTGCACACGGAGAAAGCGAATGAGCACGACTGTCGCGCAGATTCTCAAGGCCAAGCCGGATTCGGGCCGCACCATCTACACCGTCACGAAGACCGATCTCGTCTACGACGCCATCAAGCTGATGGCGGAAAAAGGCATCGGCGCGCTGCTGGTCGTGGACGGCGACGACATCGCGGGCATCGTCACCGAGCGCGACTACGCGCGCAAGATCGTCCTGCAGGACCGCTCGTCGAAAGCCACCCGCGTCGAGGAAATCATGACGGCGAAGGTGCGCTACGTCGAACCGTCGCAATCCACCGACGAGTGCATGGCGCTGATGACCGAGCACCGGATGCGCCACTTGCCCGTGCTCGACGGCGGGAAGCTCGTCGGCCTCATCTCGATCGGCGACCTCGTGAAGAGCGTGATTGCAGATCAGCAGTTCACGATCAGCCAGCTCGAACACTACATCCACGGCACGCCGAGCGTCACGTCCGCCTGATCCGCCCCAGCAAAAAAGGCCCAAACGCGTGAGCGTCTGGGCGGGAAGCCGCCGGCATGCGGCGACGGAGGTTCTGCTCCTGCGGGCGAACGACGCGCGCGACTGGCGCGCGTCTCGTCGTTTCAGCGGTGCGCTCGGGCAGACCCGGGGACGTTCAATCAGTTACCGAAGTAGACCGAATTCACGGGATTCGGCGCTTCCCGCGTCACACGGCGGCCAGCTTGCGCGGCACCCGTTGCGACAGCGCCGTAGCCGCTGGTATCGGCTTGCGCCAGCATCGGCTGGTTCGGCTGGATGCGCTGCTCGGCAGCCTGGATGTCGCTCGGATATTGCGAGTCGCTCGCCAGCGGCTTGTACCCGTTCTGCTCCAGTTGCACGAGTTCGCCCTTGACCTGAGCGCGGGTCAACCCCTGCTCGGACTGCGCGAACGATGCGATCGGAGCGGCAAGGACGGATGCGGCGATGGCTGCGTAGATGATCGACTTCATGATGATTTACCTCCGGAATATGTTCTCTTTTGACGTCGCCCCTGCAGTGACTGTCTGAAGCGATTGAATTCAGTGTAGTGTTCGCCACTCCAAGGGGAAACCCTTAGTTTGAATAAACAGCGTTGCGTTTTTCGAAAAGATCGCCCACTGTTTCGGGACAGGGTCGCTCCAACTTGCTTCACCCACACAACAATCGCTGACGAAACGCCAACAGCCGGATCACCTGTTGGGAAGGTTGTGTTGTAGAATCGTAAGGTTCCATTCGCCAGTCGATATTCCATCCACCATGTACGCGCTCACGCCCCTCTCGGTTTCGCCGTCCGGCCCGGCCGGCGTGCGCGCGCGCGTCGGACAGCCGGCGCATCCCCTCGCTCGACGCACGGCCCAGGCGCCGCTCGCCCCTGCCCGGCGCCTGATCTGACCGCTCGGTCTCCACCCGGAGCCAGGTTAGACAGGCTCCGGGCGATCCTCATAGGCACGCCACGCCTGCCCCTGCCGATCATTTGGAGAACCACCATGAAACAACGCCTTTACCAGTTGACCGAACTCGACGTCGCCCGCCTCGAAAAGCACGCCGAGCACAACCCGCGCTTCCAGACGATGCTCGACACGCTGCTCGAACGCGCCGATATCGTCCAGCCCGACGCCATCAAGGCGAACGTCGTCACGATGAACTCGCAAATCACGCTGCTCGACGAAGCGACCCAGGAACAGGCTACCTGGACGATTGTTTATCCGGACGCCGCCAACCTCGAACTCGGACGCCTGAACGTGTTCTCGCCCGTCGGCATGGCGCTGCTGGGCACGCAGCGCGGCCAGATGGTCAAGGTGATGCAGCCGAGCGGCGCCGAAAAGCTGATGAAGGTTGCCGCGATCGTGTTCCAGCCGGAAGCCAACGGCGAATACACGCGCTGAACCACCGGCGGCCAACGTCGCGCCATACAGTGCGCAGAACGACAAAAGCGAGGCACGAGCCTCGCTTTTTTGCATCCGGACGATCCGGATCATCGTCATTGCTTTCCACAGACGAAAAAAAGGCGCCCGAAGGCGCCTTTTCGATGCTGCTAAGCGGGTTGCCCCGCCCGTCACGCTTAGAAGCGGTGACGCAGACCAACCGTTGCTGCGGTTTGGTTGATCGACGAGCTCGGCAGGTTGTCAGCGAAGCTGTTGCCGTTGTAGATCGACGCGCCGATGCCGTTCTTCGCTGCACGCTGGTACACAGCTTGTGCGTAGACGTCCGTGCGCTTCGACAGTGCGTAGTCAGCTTGCAGACCGAACTGGTTCCAGTGCGTGCTGCCGTTGTTGATCTTCGCGTTCGTGTACGTGTAAGCAGCGCCCAGGCCGAGAGCCGGCGTCAGGTTGTACTTCGCGTTCACTTCGTAGTTGTCGGTGCGCAGCGTGCCCACACCAACTGCGTTGTTGTCCAGACGTGCTTGCGTCCATGCAGCGCCGACTTGTGCCGGGCCGAATGCGTAGCCAGCAGCAGCACCGTACGTGCGGACGCGGCCTTGGGAAGCGAGGCCACCGATCGCCGACGACGTTGCGCCGCTACCATTCGTACCGTCACCCAGGTTCGCTTGCGAGTATGCAGCAGCCAGCTTCAGACCTTGGAACTGGTATGCGGCACCCGCGCTGTACGCACGGTTGTTGCCGAAGTTCGTGTTGTTCGAGAACGAGTACGTGCCGCCGAATTGCAGGCCAGCGTAGTTCGCGCTCGTGAACTTGATCGTGTTGTTCGACGCGACATCGCCGGTCGTGCTCAGACGATCGAGGTTCAGCGGGTGCGCGAAGTACGTGCCGCCCCACGAGCCCGTTGCCGTCAGCGGCGCCAGGTAGTCTTGCGCTGCATCGTACTGCTTGCCCAGCGTGACCGTGCCGTACTGGCTCGTCAGGCCAACAAATGCTTGACGGTTGAACATGCCGCCGTTGTTGCCCAGCTTGCCGTCACCGATGCCGAAGCCGCTTTCCAACGTGAAGATTGCCTTCAGGCCGCCACCCAGGTCTTCCGAGCCACGCAGGCCGAAACGGCTCTGGTCAATGCCCGAACCCATCGCCCAACGCGACTTGCCAGCTTGGCCGAGTGCCGGCTGGACGTTGCTCGTGTAGGTGATGCCTGCGTCCAGCACGCCGTACAGCGTGACGCTGCTTTGCGCGTGAGCGACGGTAGCGAACGATGCTGCAGCTGCTGCAACGATCAGAGTCTTGTTCATTCGTGGAGCTCCCTTCTAAAAAGAGGCAGGTCTCGCGACCTTGTTCATAAACGGTCTGCAACCGCCCGGGAGCGCCATCGGTCCTGCTGGCGGCGCCCGGATAGTTGCCCGTTTGGGAACCGTGAGTTTAGGGGTGTACCCTAGGGGAGCGATCCGCAAATAAAGAAATAAGCTTTTCCAGAACTAGAAATAATGAAAGTGGGGACGTGTCATAAGTATTTGTTTTAACGTTTGTTTTTGACTTCTTGACGAAGACTTTTTGGAGGCTTTCATCGCACCATTCTTACATGTCATCGTCTTGACGGTTGCATAGAAACAACAAGCGGATTCGGTTCGCCACCCCAAAGACGGTAATTATTACCCAACTCCATCTCAAATATTGGCGAAGCCGCATCCCAAACGTCCCCTCGACCCGTAAACAGCGGGCGGCGCCGGCACCCAGCCGAGATCCCGTCAGCCGTCAGAAAGGAAAGGCAGTTCGCGCCTGCCGTGACACTCGGTAACAGCCTTGACCGCCCGCGTAACCCGGCGGGCGCGGCGGCAGGCTAATGTAGGACGGCCTCGGATACAGAACAGGAACCCCCATGAATCGACGCTCGCTGCTGCGCGCCATCGGATTGACCGCCGCCTTCGTCGGCACCGGCTGGCTGCGTGCCGCCTCGGCCCAGGCCGCCCCGCCCGTGTACCGGCCATCCGGCCCGCACCGCGTTCCCGGCGGGCCGCCGTATGCGGATCGCCCCGGCTTCGCGCCGCCGGCGGCCCGTCACGACCGTCGCCCGCCACCGCCACGGCCGCATGGCTATATATGGACGGACGGCTACTGGCGCTGGCAGCGCGGCCGCTATATATGGGTGCCCGGCCGCTGGGTCGCACGACGCCCGGGACGCCGCTGGGTACCCGGCTACTGGCGCCGGCAGGGGCCGGTGTGGGTCTACGTCGACGGTGCGTGGCGGTAGCAGCGATTCGGCTCCGGCCGATCAAGGTCCGGAGCCGAATCGCGCGCGAGCGTAAATGCCGTCCGCGCCACGGAATCATGCGCGACGGTCAACATATCGTTTGGCCGCCATTCCGACGACATCGTTCGGATCGCGAAGTCATGCCATGGCGATGCGAATGCATCCGGCCATGCTCGCCCCCCCTCGCGCTCGTCTGCCGCATACCGCCAGCCAACCGACCGATGCGTGCGTCGCGCCCGACGCCCGCCTCCTGCCAGCTCACGCGCACGACGGCGCGCCGCGCAGAGCGCACGATGATGTTCGTGAGCTCACCGGATCATCGCCGCGGGCAGACTAACGTACGTGCGAGCCGCCTACGACAGCACGGCCGTTCGCGCACCCGGCCGCGTGCGGCCGTACGCGACCATCATCGCGAAGCTGAGCAGGAAACCCGCGCCGCCGATCAGCAGCAGCCCGGTCTCGCCGAATACGGGCAGCAGGTTCGTCAGCGCGCCCGTCACGACCCACGCGACCGCCATCACCGAGCCCGCGACGCCGAGCGCCCAGCCCTGCCGGTCGTCGCTGACGGCATCGGAAAACGCCGTATACATCGTCGTGTACGCAACCATGTCGAAGCAGCCGACGACCATCGCAAGCGCCCATAGCACCGGTTCGTGCGGAAACAGCGCGGACAGGATCTGGCCAAGCCCGGCGACGAGCAGGCCCGTCTTCGCGATATCGATCACGCGCCACACGCGCAGCATCACCCGCACGACGCACAGCAGGCCGAATACGAAGCAGATACCGATCACGCCGCTGAACAGCCCGAGCCGCGCGCTCGTATAGCCGAATTTCGCCTGCAACAGCAGCATGATGGTCTGCAGGTAGAGCCCGTAGCCGACCTGCATCAGGAAGAACACCACTGACAGGAACGCGACGTTGCGCTGGCGCGCCGCCTCCATGATGATCCGCAGCGGCAGCAGCGGATCGATGCGCGTATCGCCGCGCGGCGCGGCGGAATCGCGATACGACGCCCAGGTCCAGCATGCGCAGATCAGCGATAGCGCGGCGACCAGCACGAACGGCGTGCCGTAGTCGAACAGCGGCGAGATCGTCCGGTCGGACGTGACGCCGCCGAGCACGGGGCCGACGATCACGCCTGCGCTGAACGCGAGCGACATGATGCTCATGTTGTACGCCTTCGTGTCGGGCGTGCTGAGATCGGTGATGGCCGCCTGCGCGATGCCCTGGCAGCCGGCCATCAGGCCGGTGAGCCCGCGGCCGGCCAGCAGCAGCGCGACGCTGGCATGCCACGCGCCGGCCGCCATCATCGCGTAGCCGGCCGCGAGGCCGAGCACGCACAGCAGCAGGATCCGGCGGCGGCCGTAGCGGTCGGACAGCTCGCCCATCAGCGACGAGC
Organism: Burkholderia sp. APQ4-4ca; assembly: GCF_057837105.1. Classification (NCBI taxonomy): domain Bacteria; kingdom Pseudomonadati; phylum Pseudomonadota; class Betaproteobacteria; order Burkholderiales; family Burkholderiaceae; genus Burkholderia; species Burkholderia sp. APQ4-4ca. The sequence continues at coordinate 8,399 of NZ_JBYQCG010000246.1, forward strand.
CGAAGAACATGCACAGCGGGTAGATCCCGTAGCCGAGGCCGAGATAGAAATTGCGCGCGTGCGCGCCGGCGTCGGCCGGCAGGATGCCCGCGTGCGGATCGCTGAAGATCGCGGACATCATCGGATAAACGAGCCCGAATCCCATCGCGTCGAGCGCGATGGCGAGCAGACAGGGGCCGAGCAGTGTGTAGTCGAGCCGGGACATGGCGACCTTCCGGACAGAGTGGATGATCGCCCCAGCGTAATGAGCGGGCGGCAGTCGCGGTAGGCCGCCGGCCGCGATACTAAGCATCGGCTCTCTCCTGCGCTTCGTGCATCTGTACGGCCCGGGGGCCGGCCATGCGCCACATCGTCATCGATTCACGGCCACGCCAAACCGGATCGAGCGGCGCGAATATCACGCATTCGAGACGTTGACGACGAAGGGACAATGTTTCACCGGCAGCGGGCGGCCGGCGCCCGCGCCGTCCACGCGGCGCGGGCGATGCGACGTCAGTGCGCCGCCGCGGTCACTGGCGCGCGGCACGCGACCAGGCCCCGTTGAACGGCCGGCCGCGCGGCGATATCGGCAAGCCAGCGCTCGACGTGCGGAAAACCGGTGACGTCGAGATCGAGCTCGGCCGCCGTGCGCAGCCACGGAAACGCCGCGATATCGGCGATCGAATACCGCGACGACGCCAGATACGCCGATTCCGACAAGCGGCCGTTCACGACCCCGTAGAGACGCAGCGCCTCCTTCCGGTAGCGGTCGATCGCTTCCGCATTGCCCGTCTTCGATGCGCGCAGGAACCACCACAGCTGGCCAAGCATCGGCCCGATCGCACCGATCTGGACATGCAGCCATTGCCGGACCGCCGTGCGCTCGGCCAGCGTGTCGGGCTGCAGGTAGCCCGTTTTCTCGGCGAGATAGCTGAGGATCGCGCCGGATTCGAATACGGCGAGCCCCGTGTCGTGGTCGACGATGGCCGGGATCTTGCCGTTCGGATTGATCGCGAGATATGCCGGGCTGCGCTGCTCGCCGGCGGACAGGTTCACCTGCACGCGATCGTGGGCAAGCCCGGCCTCTTCCAGGTAGATCGCGATCTTGTGTCCGTTCGGCGTGTCGGCCGTATAGAACGTGAGGGCGTGCGTCGAGGTCATGTCGGTCCTTGTCATCGGGTTATCGTTGCAATTACAATCGTTGCAATTGCAATCCTATGCCGGAATCGACGACGCCGGCGACATGCCAGTACTCGAAGGAGGGACATGCAGGCTGCGCGATCCGGTCCGCCCGTGCGGACGCCCGACACCCGCCGCGCCGCGACGGCCTGCCTCGAACGGCTGACGACGCGGCGGCTCGTGCCGCCGGGCGCGGCGATATCGCCGCTCGGCGCGATGCGCGCGGCCGCCGAGTGCCTCGAACGCGATGCGGTGACGTCGAAACGCGTGTGGATCGTCCGCGCCGATGCGTGCGAGTCGTCTCCCGGTGCGCACGCGCATCGCCACATCAGTGCGTGGCCGCTGCGGTTTCTCGATCCGGGCAAGCGTTTCGAGCGGCCGCTGCTGTATCTGCTGCATGCGCGCGCGATCGACCGGCTGCGGCTGGCATCGATCGAAACCGTCGATCGCGGAATCTTCGTCAACGACGCGGAAACGGCCGCGTCGTCATGGCCGAAGGGCGTGACGCCCGACGTCCCGCACTGGCTCGCCGCGAACGCCGCGTGCACGCCGTACGATCCCGCGTCGGCGCACGAAGCGATCGCGATCCTGCGCCACGCGCTGCGCACGCTCTACGTCGCCGGCCAGCCCGGCTTCTTCTATCTCGCGAGCCATGACGACTGCGGGCCGGATACGAAGCCGCTGTCGGCGGCCGCCGCCCGCGACGCGCTCAACGGCATGGTGCGGGCCGGCCGGCGTACGGCCACCGACGCCGCAGCGCAGATCCGGCTGTGCGGCGCTGGCAGCACGCTCGCGCAGGTCATGGAAGCGGCCGACCTGCTGCACGACGAATGGCGGATCGCCTCGACGATCTGGAGTTGCCCGAGCTATACGCAGCTCGCCCGCGACGGTCGCGCGGCCGAACGCTGGAACCTGCTGCATCCGCATGACGTACCGCGCGTTGCGCACGTGCGAGCCTGTCTCGGCGAAGGCGGCACGCCGGTGCTCGCGGTAACCGGCTATGCACGGCACGTCGCCGCGCAGATCGGTGCGTTCGTGCCGGCCCGCTTCACCGCGCTCGGCGCGGATTCGGCCGGGCCGGGCGCACGCGTGCCGACCGCACGCTGGATCGTCGCGGTCGCGCTGCGCCTGCTGGCCGACGACGGCCGCGTGCCGGCAGACTGGGCCGCGCAGGCGATGCGCGGCCATGCGCGCGGCTGATGCGCGCGCCGGACGCCGCTACTTCGCGTCGGCCGCCGCGTCGCGCGCCGCGGCGCTCGCGCGATCGAGTGCGGCGGCCATCGCCGCCTGCTCCTTGCCGGTGAACTGGTCGAGAAACAGCTCCGCGACCGTCGACTGGTACACCTTCCACATCTTCCTGCGCAGCGTCCGCCCCTTGTCGGTGATGCTCGCAAACGCCGCGCGGCCGTCGTCGGCCGACCGCGCGCGCGTGACGAGCCCGTCCTGTTCGAGCCGGTCGACGAGCCGCGTGAGGTTGTAGCGCTCGATCGCGAGCACGTCGGCCAGTTCGCGCATGCGGCGCGTGCCGTCGGGCCCGCTTTCGAGCCCCCACAGCGCGTCGTACCACGCATACGCGGGCAGGCCGGCCGCCGCAAGACGGCGTTCGATCTCGCGAATCATCGTCCGGTGCGCGCGGACGAACGAGAACCACAGATCGGGTTCGGGTGCGCTCATGTCAGGTCGTTCCTCTCATTGAATTGCAGTTGCAATTAAATTTTACCTCGATAACAATGCCCGCCATACGATTGCAATTGCAACTACTTGCCCGCCGACCGGTGGGCGTTTCGTCGCGCGACGCGGCGCCACGACCGTCGCTGCGCGCTGCCTGATGCTTCTGGAGACACTGCATGACCGCACCTCTCGCGTTACCCGACATCGATCCTCAGGAAACCCGTGAATGGCTCGACGCGCTCGAATCCGTGATCGCGCTCGAAGGCCGCCCGCGCGCGCATTACCTGCTCGACCAGCTCGCCGATCTCGACGCGGCCCGCCATGGCGATCTGCACGGCCGCGTGACGACCGCATACGTGAACACGGTGCCGCGCGAGCGGCAGCCGCCCTACCCGGGCGACCTCGCACTCGAGCGGCGGCTGAACGCGATGATCCGCTGGAACGCGATGGTGATGGTGCTGCGTGCCGGCCGGCATTCGAACGTCGGCGGCCACATCGCGACCTACCAGTCGGCGGCCGTGCTGTACGACGTCGGCTTCGACCACTTTTTCCGCGGCCGCACCGACACGTTCGACGGCGACATGGTCTATATCCAGGGCCATTCGGCGCCCGGCATCTATAGCCGCGCGTATCTGGAAGGCCGCATCACGGCCGCGCAGCTCGACAATTTCCGCCGCGAAACCGGTCGGGAAGCAGGCCGCGACGGGCTGTCGTCGTATCCGCATCCGCGCCTGATGCCCGATTTCTGGCAGTTCCCGACCGTGTCGATGGGGCTCGGGCCGCTCACGGCCGCGTATCAGGCGCGTTTCATGCGTTACCTCGAATATCGCGGGCTGAAGGCGCATCAGGGCCGCAAGGTGTGGGCGTTTCTCGGCGACGGCGAAATGGACCAGCCCGAATCGCTCGCGGCGATCTCGCTTGCCGGGCGCGAGCGGCTCGACAACCTGATCTTCGTCGTCAACTGCAACCTTCAGCGCCTCGACGGCCCGGTGCGCGGCAACGGCAAGATCATCCAGGAACTCGAAGGCACGTTTCGCGCGGCCGGCTGGAACGTCGTCAAGGTGATCTGGGGCGGCGGCTGGGACCGCCTGCTCGAGCGCGACGCGACGGGCCTGCTGCGCCAGCGCATGATGGAATGCGTGGACGGCGATTACCAGACCTTCAAGTCGCAAAGCGGCGCATACGTGCGCGAGCATTTCTTCGGCAAGTATCCGGCACTGCTCGATCTCGTCGCCGACCTGTCCGACGACGACATCTGGAAACTGGCGCGCGGCGGCCACGATCCGGAGAAGGTGCATGCGGCCTATGCGCAGGCGATGCGCGCGGACGGCCGGCCGACCGTCGTGCTCGCGAAGACGGTCAAGGGCTTCGGGATGGGCGAAGCCGGCGAAGGCCAGAACGTGAATCACCAGTTGAAGAAGATGAGCGCGGATGCGGTGCGCGCATTCCGCGACCGCTTCGCGCTGCCGGTCGACGACGCGCAACTCGACGAGCTGCCTTACCTGAAGCCGGAACCGGGCAGTGCCGAGGCACGCTATTTCGCGGAACGCCGCGCCGCGCTCGGCGGCCACGTGCCGGCCCGCTTCCATGCGGTCGCGCCGCTGCCGACGCCGCCGCTCGCCGCGTTCGACGCGCAACTGAAGGACACCGGCGAGCGCGGCCTGTCGACGACGATGGCGTTCGTGCGCATCCTCGGCACGCTGCTGAAAGACCCGCAGCTCGGCAAGCTGGTCGTACCGATCGTGCCGGACGAATCGCGCACGTTCGGGATGGAGGGCCTGTTCCGCCAGATCGGCATCCACTCGCATCTCGGCCAGCTCTATACGCCTCAGGACGCGGGCCAGCTCAGCTACTACAAGGAAGCGAAGGACGGGCAGATCCTGCAGGAAGGGATCAACGAATCGGGCGCGATCGCGTCGTGGATCGCGGCCGGCACCGCGTACAGCAACCACGGACTGCCGACGATCCCGTTCTACATCTTCTATTCGATGTTCGGGCTGCAGCGGGTCGGCGATCTCGCGTGGGCCGCCGGCGACGCGCGCACGCGCGGCTTCCTGCTCGGCGCGACATCGGGCCGCACGACGCTGATGGGCGAAGGGCTGCAACACAACGACGGGCACAGCCTGGTGCTGTCGTCGGTGATTCCGAACTGCGTGTCGTACGACCCGACCTATGCGTACGAACTCGCGGTGATCGTGCGCGACGGATTGCGGCGGATGTTCGCGGAACAGGAGGACGTCTACTACTACATCACGCTGCTCAACGAAAACTATCCGCATCCGGCACTGCCCGACGGCGCGGAGGCCGGCATCCTGAAGGGGCTCTACCTGCTGCGCGCAGGCACCACGCCGCACGCGGCCGATGCGCCGCACGTGCAGTTGATGGGCAGCGGCGCGATCCTGCGCGAAACGCTCGCCGCGAGCGACCTGCTCGCGCAGGACTTCGGCGTGTCGAGCGACGTATGGAGCGCGACGAGCCTGACCGAGCTGCGCCGCGACGGACTCGCCGCGGAACGCTGGAACCTGCTGCATCCGGAGCAGGCGCCGCGCGTGCCGTACGTGCGGCAATGCCTCGACGGCCGCGTGGGCCCGGTGGTCGTCGCGACCGACTACATGAAGATCGTCGGCGACCAGATCCGGGCATTCGTCGATGGCCGCCGCTTCGTGTCGCTCGGCACCGACGGCTTCGGCCGCTCGGATACGCGCGAGGCGCTGCGCGCGTTCTTCGAGGTCGACCGGCATTTCATCGCGATCGCCGCGCTGAAGGCGCTCGCCGACGACGGCGTGATCGAACGTGCGCGCGTCGGCGAAGCGATCCGGCGTTACGGCATCGATATCGGCAAGGTCGATCCGGCCACGGTGTAGTCATGCGACGCGCGGCAGGCAGGATCGCGCCGGCCTGCCGCGCGCCGCACCGCTCGCGCTACTGCCCCGACCGAGCGAGCGGGCCTGGCATGCCCTGCCCCGTGCCCGCCGGCCAGCCGCCCGCCAGCGCCTTGTACAGCGCGACCGTCGACGCCGCGCTGCGCATCCGCCCGTCGGCCGCCGCATCCTGCGCCTGCAGCAGCGTCCGCTGCGCGTCGAGCACTTCGTAGTAGTCGATCGCGCCGGCGGAGAAGCGGGCCTGCGCGAGTTGCGCGGCACGCGCGCTGTCGTCGGCCGCGCGCACGAGGTGCGCGGTCTCGTCACGCGTGCGGGCGACACGCAGCAGCGCGTTCTCGGTTTCCTCCAGCGCGCCGAGCACGGTTTGCCGGTACTGCGCAAGCTGGCCGGCCGCTTCCGCGTCGCTCGCGGCGATCCGCGCACGCACGCGACCGACGTCGAGGAACGACCAGTCGATGCCGAGCGCGATCAGGTTCGTGTCGCTGCCCGCGCGGAAGAACCCGTAGCTGCTCGTCGCGCTGCCGAGCAGCCCGGACAGCGTGAAGCGCGGAAACAGGTCGGCGGTCGCGACGCCGACGCGTGCGGTCGCCGCATGCAGCCGCGCCTCGGCGGCCGCGACATCGGGACGGCGGCGCAGCAGGTCGCCCGGCGTGCCGGGATCGATATCGGCGGCAAGCGCCGGCAACGGCACCGGCGTGCCCGTCTGCGCAGCCGTCTTCGGCCCGTCGAACCGGCCGATCAGCGCATCCGGCGTCTGCCCGGTCAGCACCGCGAGCCGATGCTCGTCGACGCCGATAGCGGCTTCGTACATGGCGATCCGCGACGTCGTCGATTCGTACTGCGCGCGTGCTCGCGCCGCGTCGAGTTCGGAACCTCGCCCCGCGCCGACGCGCGCATTGATCAGCGCGAGCGTCTGCTTCTGGTTGTCGGCGTTCTCGCGAGCGATCCGCAGCCGCGCCTGCGAGCCGCGCAGGTCGACATACGTGCTCGCGACCTCGCCCGCGATCGCGACGCGCACCGCGCGCACGTCGGCCGCGCTGGCCGCCGTTTCCGCGCGCTGCGATTCGATCGAGCGGCGCACGCGGCCGAACAGGTCGAGTTCCCACGCGGCATTGATGCCGGCGCTCGACATCGGCGTATCGCGCTGGCTGCGCGGCGCGCCGAATGCCTGATCCTTGCTCATCAGCTGATGGCCGATCTGACCGCTCGCGGTGATCGTCGGATAGCGGTCGAACGCCGCCTGCGACAGCAGCGCGTTCGACGCGTCGTAGCGCGATACGGCGACCTGCAGGTCCTGGTTCGCCGCGAGCGCCGCATCGATCAACTGCGTGAGCGTCGGATCGCCGAAGCCGCGCCAGAACGTGGCGTCGGCGGCCGCCGATGCATCGGGCGGCGTATCGGGCCGTGTATCGGCCGGCGCCGCGTCGTGCTGCGTCGCCGGGTGAGGGTCGCGCGCGAACCGCCCAGCCGTGGTCATATCGGGCTGCTTGAAATCGGGGCCGACCGCGCATGCGGCAAGCGTCACCGACATCGCAAGCGCGGAAAGACGGAAAGCGGCGCTCATCGTTTTTCTCCTTCGAGGCTGCCGTGCTGTTCGCTCCAGACGGCCGGCGTGCCGCCCGCGAGCTTGCGGATCGCCACGTAGAACACGGGTGTCAGGAACAGCCCGAACAGCGTGACGCCCAGCATCCCGGCGAACACGGTGACGCCGGTGGCCGCCCGCACCTCGCTGCCCGCGCCGCTGCCGATCAGCAGCGGCACCGAGCCCGCGATGAACGCGACGGACGTCATCACGATGGGACGCAGCCGCAGCTTGCACGCTTCGAGCGCCGCCTCGACCGCGTCCTTGCCCTGGATCTCGAGCTCGCGCGCGAACTCGACGATCAGGATCGCGTTCTTGCACGCCAACCCCATCAGTACGACGAGGCCGACCTGCACGAACACGTTGTTGTCGCCGCCGGACAGCCACACGCCGAACAACGCCGCGCACATGCACACCGGCACGATCAGGATCACCGCGAGCGGCAGCGTCCAGCTCTCGTACAGCGACGCGAGCACCAGGAACACCAGCATCACCGCGAGCGGGAACACGACGATCGCCGCGTCGCTCTGCGTGACCTGCTGATAGCTGAGGTCGGTCCATTCGAGCGTGATGCCCGGCGGCAGCACGTCCTTCGCGATCTGCTGCAGCTTCGCGATCGCCTGCGACGACGACATCGTCTTCGGATCGGCGTCGCCGATCAGGTCGGCGGCCGGATAGCCGTTGTAGCGGACGACCGGGTCGGGACCGTACGCGGGCCCGACCGTCACCATCGAGCCGATCGGCACCATCTCGCCCTTCGCGTTGCGCGTGCGCAAGTTCGCGATGTCGGCGGCCGTCTGCCGATGGCCGGCATCCGCTTGCGCCATCACGCGATACACGCGGCCGAACACGTTGAAGTCGTTCACGTACATCGAGCCGAGATACACCTGCAACGTATTGAACAGATCGGTCAGCGCGACGCCCTGCGCCTTCGCCTTCAGCCGGTCGACCTTCACCTCGAGCTGCGGGATGTTCGCCTGGTACGAGCTGACCGGATAGCTCATCCCCGGCGTCTTCGCGACCGCGGCCTGGAACGCGGCAAGCGCCTTCTGCAATTCGCCATAGCCGAGACCGCCGCGATCCTCGAGATACAGCGAATAACCGGAGCCGTTGCCGAGCCCCTGGATCGGCGGCGGCCTCAGCGCATACGTGATGCCGCCGCCGATCGCCGCGAAGCGCGCGTTCAGGTCGGCGTTGATCTGCGCGGCGCTGCGATGACGCTGGTCGAACGGCTTGAGGATCACGTACGAGTTCGTGATGTTCGGCGTGTTCACGCCCTGCAGCGCATTCAGCCCGGCAAAGGCCGGCACCATCTCGACGCCGTCGGTGCCGAGCGCGATCTTCGTCATCTGCTCGGTCACCGCGCTGGTGCGCGCGAGCGACGCGCCTTCCGGCAGTTTCGCGCCCGCGAACAGGTACAGCTTGTCCTGCACCGGAATGAAACCGCCGGGCACCGCGTTGAACAGCAGCGCGGTCGCCGCGAGCAGCGCCGCGTAGACCGCGAACACCACGCCGCGCCGCTTCAGCGTGCGGCCGACGACGCTGTGATAGCGATCGGCGCTGCGTTCGAAGAAGCGGTTGAACGGATGGAACAGCCAGCCGAACGCGCGATCGAGCGCGCGCGTCAACGGATCCTTCGGCGCGCCGTGCGGGCGCAGCAGCTTCGCGGCGAGCGCGGGCGACAGCGTCAGCGAGTTGATCGCGGAGATCACCGTCGAGATCGCGATCGTCACCGCGAACTGCTTGTAGAACTGGCCTGTGACGCCCGACATGAACGCCATCGGCACGAACACCGCGCACAGCACGAGCGCGATCGCGACGATCGGCCCCGACACTTCGCGCATCGCCTGGTGCGCGGCATCGCGCGGGCTCAGGCCCCGTGCGATGTTGCGCTCGACGTTCTCGACGACGACGATCGCATCGTCGACGACGATCCCGATCGCGAGCACGAGCCCGAACAGCGTCAGCGTGTTGATCGAATAGCCGAGCAGGTAGAGCCATGCGAACGTGCCGACCACCGACACCGGCACCGCGACGAGCGGAATGATCGACGCGCGCCACGTCTGCAGGAACAGGATCACGACCAGCACGACCAGCACGACGGCCTCGATCAGCGTGTGCTGCACCGCGCGAATCGATTCGCGCACGAACACGGTCGGATCCCACACCGGGCGGTACGCGACACCGGGCGGGAAGCGCTTCGACAACTCGTCGAGCTTCGCATACACGGCCTTCGCGACGTCGATCGCGTTCGCGCCCGGCGACAGGAAGATGCCCACCACGGCCGAATGCCTGTCGTTGAAATACGAGCGCAGCGTGTAGTCGCCCGCGCCGAGCTCGATGCGCGCGACGTCGGACAGCTTCACGACCTGGCCGTCGTCGCCGTTGCGCAGCACGATGTCGCCGAACTCCTGCACGGTGCGCAGCCGGCCGCGCACGTTGATCGACACGAGGAAGTCGTTCTTCTTCGGCGACGGCTCCGCGCCGAGCTGGCCGGCCGACACCTGTACGTTCTGCTCGCGCACGGCCGCGATCACGTCGCTCGCGGTGAGCCCACGCGACGCCAGTCGATTCGGGTCGAGCCACAGCCGCATCGCGTAATCGCCGGAGCCGTACACGCCGACGTCGCCGATGCCGGTGAGACGCGACAGCTCGTCCTTCACGTGCAGCGTCAGGTAGTTGCGCAGGTACAGCGAATCGCGGCTGTTGTCCGGCGAATAGAGGCTCACGTACATCAGCGGCGTGGGCGACTGCTTCTGCGTGGTCACGCCGTACTGGCGCACCTCGTCGGGCAGGCGCGACAGCGCCTGGCTCACGCGGTTCTGCACGCGCACGGCGGCCGTGTCGGGATCGACGCCCTGCAGGAACGTGACGACGACCTGCAGGCTGCCGTCCGACCCGGCGACCGACTTCATGTACATGATGCCTTCGACGCCGTTGATCGCCTCTTCCAGCGGTTCGGCCACCGACTCGGCGATTTCCTTCGGGTTCGCGCCCGGATACGTCGCACGCACGACGACGCTCGGCGGCACGACTTCCGGATATTCGCCGGCCGGCAGCATCGGAATCGAGATCAGGCCGAGCGCGAAAATAACGATCGACAGCACGACCGCGAAGATCGGCCGGTCGATGAAGAAGCGGGAGAAATCCATCGTATCGCTCCCGTCATTGCGCGGCAGGCGCGCCGGCATCGGCCACGGCCTGCGTGCCGGCGCCGGGGTCCGCCGCCGCGCGCGCGGGCAGCGCCTTCGGCTTCACCTGCGCGCCCGGATAGTAGATGCGCTGCACACCGTCGACCACCACGCGATCGCCCGCCTGCAACCCCTTCTCGACGATCCGCTCGCCGTCGAGTTCGCGGCCGATCGTCACGTCGCGGCGCAGCGCCTTGTCGCCGGGCCCGATCACGTACACGTACTTGCGATCCTGGTCGGTCAGCACGGCCTTGTCGTCCACCAGCAATGCGTCCTGGTCGCGGCCGCTGACCAGTTGCACGCGCGCATACAGGCCCGGCGTGAACGTATGGTCCGCGTTCGGCAGCCGCACCCGGGCGCGGATCGTGCCGGTTTGCGAGTCGAGCCGGTTGTCGAGGAAATCGACGGTGCCCGCATGCGGGAAGCCCGTCTCGTTCGCGAGGCCGATGCGCACCGGATCGGCGCCGATCGCACGATGTTTCGGATCGGCGCGCCGCGCGTTGTAGCGCAGGTAACTCTGCTCGTCGCAATCGAAATACACGTAGACCGGATCCTGCGCCACGACGGTCGTCAGCAGCGTATCGTCCGCGCGCGCGAGGTTGCCGACGGTCGCGACCGCGCGGCCGACGCGGCCCGCGATCGGCGCGCGCACTTCGGTGAAACCGAGATTGAGCTTCGCATCGGCAACGGCCGCGTCGGCCGCCTGCAGGTCCGCGCGCGCCTGCTCGGCGGTGGCGCGCGCATTGTCGAGTTCTTCCTGCGACGTCGCATGCGCATCGATCAGCGTCTGCACGCGCTTGAGCTGCACGTTCGCGAGGCTTGCCGCCGCACGGGCGCGCTGCTGCTGCGCCTTCGCGCGGTCGAGCGCGATCCGGTACGGGCGCGGATCGATCTCGAACAGCAGCGTGCCCTGCGCGACCACGTCGCCCTCCTTGTACGCGACACGCTGCAGATAGCCGCTCACGCGCGGCCGCAGTTCGACCGCGTCGACCGCTTCGACGCGTCCGTTGAATTCGTCCGCGAGGCGGACGGTACGCGGCGCGACGGTGGCGACGCCGACTTCGGGAAGGGGATGGGCCGACGATGCGCCTTGGCCGTCGTGACAACCCGACAACGCCAGCAGCAGGGCGCAGGCGGCGCCCAACGGCGGCGTCCTGCGGAGGGAAAAGGAGAGCATGATGCCTCGCGACGGGTTAAACTGCCGCGTAGCATAAAAGTTGAAGTTAACTTCAAGTCAAGCTTTCCCGGAGGGTGTCATGGGTATCCAGGAAACCCCGCAATGGCCGCTGATGTCGATCCGCGAAGTGGCCGCGCGCAGCGGCGTGCCCGCGTCCACGCTGCGTTTCTACGAGACGCGCGGGTTGATCAAGTCGCACCGCAACGGTTCGAGCCATCGCCACTATTCGCGCACGGTGCTGCGGCTGATCGCGTTCATCGTGTTCGCGCAGAAGATCGGCTATTCGCTCGATGAAATCGCCGAGCAGCTCGTCAGCCTGCCCGAGGACACCGCGCCGACCAACAAGGACTGGCAGCGGCTGTCGCGCGGCTGGAAGCAGCGCGTCGCGAGCCGGATCGAGGAACTCCAGCGGCTCTACATCAACCTCGACGAATGTATCGGCTGCGGCTGCCTGTCGCTGAAACGCTGCAAGCTGACCAACCCGGAAGACCGCGCGGGCCGCAACGGGCCCGGCGCGCGGCGCTGGCTCGGCGACAAGCCGCCGCTCGATTCCGAATGACGCGCCGGCCGCTTGCGCGTCGCGACGCACGCATCGCGCGCGGCGCTCGGTCTCAGTCGCCGAGGAAGCTGAACGCGACGGCGAGCACCGCCTCGCGAAACGCCTCCGGCCGCGTCGGCAGCGACGTGAACTCCAGCATCATGTGGCTGTACGACACTGTCGTGCCGATCGCGCTCGCGATCATGAAGAACAGCACGTTCGGATCGACCGGACGGATCGCGCCGGCCTCGACCGCGTCCGCGATCAGCGGAAACATCGCATCGTGATACGGGCGCACGATCCGCTCCTGCAGCCGATCGAGCCGCCCGCCCTCCTCGGTCGCCGTGGTCAAGAAGAACATGCCGATATCCGGCTCCGCGAATTCGTGATCGACGCACAGCTCGAGCGCGCGCCGCACGCGGTCGCGATGCGGCAGCGGCGACGCGCGCAACGCGCGCAACGCGTCGAACATCGGTTCGACCAGCTCGACGATCTGCTCGACGACCGCCAGCCACAACGTTTCCTTCGCACCGAAGTGATGGGCGATCAGCGCCGCATCGATGCCCAGCTCGCGCGCGACTTCGCGCACGCTCGTCGCGTCGTAGCCGCGCTTCGCGAACGTGCGGCGCGCGGCCCGCAATATCACGTCCGGGCCGACGGACGCATCCGCCAACGGCCGTCCGCGCGTACGCCGCTTCGACGGCGCGCGCTCAGTGACTTCTGCCACGTTTTTCCTGCTCCTTGAACGATTCGAATGCCCCGGTCCGGCGCCGGTTTCCCGGCCCGCGATCGGGTGGCCTGCCCCGCTCCGTTGACACGCGGAGCCGGAAAGCGCTACGATCATACCTTATTCATCACCTGATGATTTATAAATGACAACCCCTAAACGCATTGTCATCGTCGGCGGCGGAATCGCCGGACTGCAACTCGCGACCCGTCTGGGCGAGCGTCTCGGCCGGCCCGGGCGGGCGCAGATCACGGTCGTCGACCGCAGTCCGACGCACATCTGGAAGCCGATGCTGCACACGATCGCGGCCGGCACGCGCGACGTCCAGCAGCAACAGGTGATCTTTCTCGCTCATGCCCGCGACCACGGCTACACATACCAGCCCGGCGAACTGAAAGGGCTCGATCGCGCGCGCCGCCGCGTGCAACTCGGCGAAATCCGCTCGCAGGACGGCGACGTGGTGATCGACGCACGCGAACTCGACTACGACGTGCTGATCCTCGCGCTCGGCAGCCAGGCCAACGATTTCGGCGTGCCGGGCGTGCGCGAGCACTGCTACTTCATCGACAGCCAGCAGCAGGCGGAGACCTTCAACGAGGCATTGCGAATGCGCGTGTTCCGCAGCATCGCGCGCGACGAGCCGTTTCGCGTCGCGATCGTCGGCGCCGGCGCGACGGGCGTGGAACTCGCGGCGGAGCTCAGCCGTTTGCTGGAAGTGGCGCAGGCGTACGGTGACGAAACGGTGCGCGAGCGGCTGCAGCTCACACTGCTCGAAAGCGGCCCGCGCATCCTCAACGCGTTTCCGCCGCGGATTTCCGCGTCGGCCCAGCGGCGGCTCGAACAGATCGGCTTTCGCGTGCTGACGTCGACGCGTGTCACGTCGGCCGACGCGAACGGTTTCCACTACGGCGACGGCTCGTTCGCCGAAGCGGACCTGATGGTGTGGGCGGCCGGCGTGAAGGCGCCCGATTTCATGCAGGCGCTGGGCGGGCTCGACACGAACCGCGCGAACCAGATCGTCGTCGGCCCGACGCTGCAGGCGACCGGCGACGAACACGTGTTCGCGATCGGCGATTGCGCGAGCCTGCAGCTCGACGGTCAGGAACGGCCGCTGCCACCGACCGCGCAGGTCGCGACGCAGCAGGCCGAGCATCTCGCGAGGCACCTGCCCGCGTGGCTCGACGGCACGCCGATTCCGCCGTTCGCGTTCCACGATTTCGGCGCGCTGGTGTCGATCAGCGATTACGACGCGTTCGGCACGCTCGGGCAGTTCGGGTTCTTCCGCGGCGGCTTCATCCAGGGGCGCTTCGCGCAGTTCAGCCACCTGATGCTCTACCGGCGGCACCAGCAGGCGCTGCACGGCTTCTCCAAGGCGACCCTGCTATGGATCGCCGAACGGATCAACGGCTGGGTGCAGCCGCGCATCCGCCTGTCGTGATGCCCCGCGTCGCGGCACCGCGTAACGTTTCGAGGAACTGAGACATGAACAACCGTGCAGCGCCCTGGCTCATGACCGTCGCCGCCATCGGCAGCTTCGACATGCCGTCCGTCTCGTGGAGCGGGCCGCGGCGGCGCAGCGTCACGCGCGACCGGCTGCCGTCGTGGGACGCGACGAGCAAGCCGACCATCAGCGTGCTCGAACGGCCCACGGCCGACACCGTGATGATTTCGTGGTGCGACGCCTGCACCGGACACTACGGCTACCAGAAGTGGCGCCTGTTCACGACGCGCAAGCGCGGCGTGTGCGCGCTGTCGGGGCGATCGATCGAGGCGGGCGACAGCGTCTATGCGCCGCAACTGCTTGGTTCGGCGCCGGGCAATGCCGCCGCGATGGTGCTTGCGGCGTGCATCGACGACGCATTGGCGGCCTGAGCGTCAGGTCGACGTGGCCTGACCGGCGCCATAGGCCGGAGAGTTGTTCTGTCGTTCGAGTTCGGCATCGAGATGCGCGGCATGTGCATTCGCTTCGGACTCCGACATCAGCTCGCCTTCCCACTTCGCGACCACCGCGCTCGCGATCGAGTTGCCCACCGCGTTCGTGGCCGAGCGGCCCATGTCGAGGAACGTGTCGACGCCGAGAATCAGCAGCAGCCCGGCTTCCGGGATGTCGAACTGGTGCAGCGTCGCCGCGATCACGACGAGCGACGCACGCGGCACGCCGGCCATCCCCTTCGACGTCAGCATCAGGATCAGCAGCATCGTGACCTGCGTGCCGAGCGACAGGTGCATGTTGTACGCCTGCGCGATGAACAGCGACGCGAACGTGCAGTACATCATCGAGCCGTCGAGGTTGAACGAATAGCCCATTGGCATCACGAAGCTCGAGATCTTGCGCTTCACGCCGAAACGGTCGAGCGCGTCGAGGATCTTCGGGTACGCGGCTTCCGAGCTCGCGGTCGCGAACGACAGCATGAACGCTTCCTTGATCAGCACGAGCAGCTTGAACACGCGGCGGCCGAGGAACAGCAGCCCGGCCGCGACGAGCGTGGCCCACAGCAGCACGAGGCTCACGTAGAAGTCGCCCATGAACACCGCGAACTTCAGCAGGATCGACAAGCCGTTGACCGCGACGGTCGACGCCATCGCCGCCATCACCGCGAGCGGCGCGAGCTTCATCACGTAGCCGGTGATCTTCAGCATCACGTGCGCGAGCTGGTCGATCGCGGCGACGAGGATCTTGCCGCGCTCGCCGAGTGCGGCCAGCGCGACGCCGAAGAACATCGAGAACACGACGATCTGCAGGATTTCGTTGTTCGCCATCGCCTCGGCGATCGACTTCGGCACCATGTGGCCGACGAAATCCTTCAGCGTGAATTTGGACGTCGCCAGATGCGCGGACGCACCGATGTCCGGCAGCGGCAGGCCGAGGTTCTCGCCGGGCCGCAGCAGGTTCGCCATCAGTAAGCCGAGCAGCAGCGAGACCAGCGACGCGGTGACGAACCAGCCGAGCGCCTTCACGAACACGCGCCCGACCGACGACGCACCGCCCATGTGCGCGATGCCGACGACCAGCGTCGAGAACACCAGCGGACCGATCACCATCTTGATCAGCCGCAGGAACACGTCGGACACGAGCGAGATGTAGCCGGCGCTTTCCGCGGCCGACTGCTTGTCCGGAAGCTGCGTATAGATCAGGTAGCCGACCAGGATGCCGGCTGCCATCGCGAGCAGGATCCAGCCTGCCGCGGACATTCGTTTGTTCATGAGGGAATTCGCCGCATGGCGATGGAGTTGACGGAAAAGAGGCGCGCGTGCCGCTCGGGCCGGCGAATGTCCGCCGACGGACGCGCCGCCGCACCGGCATTCGCGGCAACGCGAACGCCGGCGGCAGCGAGTCGGCATGAAACGATCGGTCAGTAGCCGATCGCGGCGCCCGCCGGACGGCGCGGGTCGTTGTAGCCGTAGATGAAGCCCACGCGCACGTTGCCGGACACGGACGAATCGTTCCCGGAACTCTGGCGGCTCGCCGCTTCGGTGCCCGGCAGGCCGACCATGATCAGCTCGGCGGCGCCCCACGGCGTCTGCTCGACCATCTTGTAGCCCATGTTGCGCAGGATCGCGAGCGTGTCGGGCGACAGGCCGTAGGTTTCGTAATAGACCGCGTCGGGCAGCCACTGGTGATGGATGCGCGGCGCGGCGACCGCGTCCTGCGGCGTCATCCCGTAGTCGATCACGTTCAGCACGGTCTGCAGCGTGATCGTGATGATGCGCGAGCCGCCCGGCGAACCGGCCACCATGAACACCTTGCCGTCCTTCTTCACGATGGTCGGCGCCATCGACGACAGCGGACGCTTGCCCGGCGCGATCGAGTTGCGCGTGCCCTGCACGAGGCCGAACAGGTTCTGCGCGCCGACCTTCACGGTGAAGTCGTCCATCTCGTCGTTCAGGAAGAAACCCGTGCCCGGCGCGATGACCACGGCGCCGAAGCGGCCGTTGACCGTATAGGTCGTCGACACCGCGTTGCCGTCGTGGTCGACGATCGAGTAATGCGTCGTTTCCGGCTTCTCGTGCACGCCGACACCGGGCTGCACGTCGACCGACGGCGTCGCCGTATCGGCATGGATGCTCTTGCGGATCTGCGCCGCGTATTCCTTGCTCGTCAGCTTCGCGATCGGGTTGTCGATGAAATCCGGATCGCCGAGCAGCGTGTTGCGGTCTTCGTACGCGTGGCGCATCGCTTCGGTCATGTAGTGGACCGCCGCGGCCGAGTGGTAGCCGAGCTTGCGCAGGTCATACCCTTCGAGGATGTTCAGCGTCTCGCACATCGTCACGCCGCCCGAGCTCGGCGGCGGCGCCGACACGAACTCGTAGCCGCGATACGTGCAGGTCAGCGGCGCCATGTCCTGCGCGCGATAGGACGCGAAATCGGCCGCCGTGATCACGCCGCCGCCGCGCTTGGACGCCGCTTCGACGATCTTCGGGATTTCGCCGTGATAGAACGCGTCGGGCCCCTGCTCCGCGATGCGCTCGAGCGTGCGGGCCAGATCCTTCTGCACCAGGCGGTCGCCCGGCTGCAACGCGGTGCCGTCCGGGCGCAGGAAGATGCGCGCCGCTTCCGGATCCTTCTTGAAGCGCTCGACCGTCGTGTCGAGGATGTCCGTATCGCCGCGCGTCAGCACGAAGCCGTCGCGCGCGAGCCGGATCGCCGGCGCCATCACCTGCTTGCGCGTCAGCTTCCCGTACTTGCGCTGCGCGAGATCGAGGCCGGCCACCGTGCCCGGCACGCCCACCGCGCGATAACCGTACAGGCTCTGGTCCGGAATGACGTTGCCCGACGCATCCAGATACATGTTCGCGGAGGCCGCGGCTGGCGCGGTCTCGCGGAAATTGATGAAGCGGTCGCGACCGTCGGCCAGGTGGATCGTCATGAAACCGCCACCGCCGATGTTGCCGCAGCACGAGTTGGTCACGGCCTGCGCATAGCCGACGGCCACCGCCGCGTCCACCGCGTTGCCGCCGGCCTTCAGGATGTCGACGCCGATCTGCGACGCGAAGTGCTGCGACGACACGACCATGCCGTTCTTCGCTTCGACTGCCGGGTCCGACGCGGCGAACGCGCACACGCTCATCGCCGACAACAGGGTGAGTATTACCAGCCGCCTCATGACGGAATCCTCCAGACGAATGAACCGGGCCATGCCGGGATGCATCGGTGCGCAACGGCGTATCGACACCGCCTATCCGACATGTAATAAATGATACATTCCAGCGAGGCCGCGATCATAACACCCACTTTTTTGTGCCAAAAACTAGGGTAACCACCGAATTCATTACCAAGAGACGCCGACTTACAGTCCGATGCATGTCTGATTCATTACACATATGAACGTATTGGGGAGTCGGGTGATGCGTCCCTCTAATTTCGAGCCAGACGCGGGTGGCCGATCGTCAATCGGCTAACATGCGTGCAGTTGCCGGCAGGCGCCCGCCTGCCGTCGGGTCAATCCATTCAGATAGAGAGCCGGAGTGCCGATGGGGACAAGCATCAGGGCGTTGCTGTTATCCCAGATGGATAGCTTCACGCCGTCGGAACAGAAGGTCGCGCAGGCGTTGCTGGATCGCTACCCCAGTCTCGGGCTGGGCCCGATCGCACAGTTTGCGAAGCAGGCGGAAGTCAGCGACCCGACCGTATTCCGCTTCGTCGTCCGGATCGGCTTCCCGAACTATTCGTCGTTCCAGCAGGCGCTGCACGACGAGATCGACACCGCGATGAATTCGCCGCTCGCGCGGATGGATGCGTTTCATTCGGAAACGGGCAGGCGCGACAGCCATGCGGCGATTTTCCAGCGGCTGTCGGAATCGCTCGCGACCACGATCGAAGGGCTCGACGCAGCCGCGTTCGATGCAGCCGTGGCGATGCTGGCCGATCCGGACGTGCGCGTGTTCTGCGGCGGTGGGCGCTATACGGCGCCGCTCGCGTCGCTGTTCTCGTTCACGCTCGCCTATGCACGGCCGCATGTGCAATCCGTCGAGCCGAACGTGAATCTCGCGTCCGTCGCGCTGGCCGACATGGGGCGCAACGACGTGCTCGTGATCTTCGACTTTCGCCGCTACCAGAAGGACAGCATCCGCTTCGCGCAGGCCGCGCACCGGCTCGGCGCGCGGATCGTGCTGATCACCGACGAATGGCGCTCGCCGATCGGCGAGTTCGCGGAGATCGTGCTGCGGATCCAGGGCCGCCCTTTCGCGATGCTGCAAACCAACGTGCCGGCGCTGGCGCTCGCCGAAGCGCTGGTGATCGGCGTGACGAACCGGCTGCCGGAACTGGCGCGGCAGCGGATGGAAAAGATCGAACAGCTCAATGCGGGCGGGATCGAGTGGGATGTGAGTCAGCAGGATTTGCCGGAGTGATGGCGTGGGGCCTCCCCCGGCGCGGATCAGCTCTCGACATCCTCCAGGCTGAACACTTCCGTCTTGTCGTTGTACGAAAAGACCTCCCCGTATCGCCCCCAGTCGATCACCGCATCGAGCGTCTCCTCCGCGGCTTCGTCGGACAGGAAATCCTCGAGCTCCTGCTCGAAGCGCACACGCGGCGCGCGATGGCCCGGACGTTCGTTCAGCACCTTCCGAATCCGCGCAGCAAGCGGCACATGTTTCAGCAGATGATCCGCGAACATCAGCTTGCGCTCCTGCGTGCCGAATTCCGCGAACACGCGCGCGGGCGGCGTCAGGAACACGTCGCCTTCGCGCACGTCCGCGAAACCGAGGTGCTGCAGCACTTCCGCGATCGGAAACAGTTCGTCGACTTCCAGATGCAGCGTGCGCGCGATTTCCGGCATGTCCGCACGGCCGTGGTACGGCGCCATCGCAAGCGTCTCGATCAGGCCGGCCATCAGGTTGGTCGACACGCGCGGCATCCAGCTACCGAGCTCCAGCCCCTTCTTCGTCGCCTCGCCGGTCTGACGCGCGGTCATCTTCGCGTAGATGTCGTCGACGAGCTTGCGGAAATCGGTGTCGAGCCGGTTGCGCGGGTGCTTGAACGGCACCTTGATCTCGGCGATCACGCGACCCGGGTTCGACGAGAGCACGAGGATCCGGTCGCACATGAACACCGCTTCCTCGATGTTGTGCGTGACGATCAGCACCGACTTGATCGGCATACGGCCTTGCGTCCACAAGTCCAGCAAATCGGTACGCAGCGTCTCGGCGGTCAGCACGTCAAGTGCGGAGAACGGCTCGTCCATCAGCAGGATCGTCGGATCGACGACGAGCGCACGCGCAAAGCCGACGCGCTGGCGCATGCCGCCGGACAATTCGCGCGGATACGCATTCTCGAAGCCGTCGAGACCGATCAGGTCGATCGCGGCGAGCGCACGCTCGCGCCGCTCCCGCGCGCCGACGCCGAGCGCTTCCAGCCCGGCTTCCACGTTCTGCAGCACGGTGAGCCACGGGAACAGCGCGAAGGTCTGGAACACCATCGCGACGCCCTCGGCCGGGCCGCGCAGCGGCTTGCCGAGGTACGTCACTTCGCCGCCGGTCGGCTCGATGAGGCCCGCGATGATGCGCAGCAGCGTCGACTTGCCCGAGCCCGAACGGCCGAGCAGGCCGACGATCTCGCCTTCGCGCAGCGACAGGTTCGCGTCGTCGAGCACGAGCAGCTCGCCCTGGGTCTTGTTGAAGCCGCGGTTCACGTGCTCGACGCGCAGGATTTCTTCGCCGAGCCGCGGCGGCTGCAGCGGCTGGGACGTCTTGACGGGGGCGTTGATAACGGTCGAATTTTGCATCGCGCTTACTCTCAATCGAGACGGAGCCGGGATTCCGCATAGGCGTACATCGGACGCCACAGCAGGCGGTTGAACAAGGTAACGAACAGGGACATCACGGCGATGCCCAGGATGATCTTCGGGAAATCGCCGGCGGCGGTCGTTTGCGCGATATACGAGCCCAGGCCGTGCGCGACGACCTTCGTGTCGCCCCACTGCACGAACTCGGACACGATGCTCGCGTTCCACGCGCCGCCCGACGCCGTGATCGCGCCGGTCACGTAGTACGGGAAGATGCCGGGCAGCATCGCCTGGCGCCACCACTGCCAGCCGCGGATGCGGAAATTCTTCGTCGCTTCCTTGTAATCGTTCGGATAGGACATCGCGCCGGCGATCACGTTGAACAGGATGTACCACTGCGTGCCGAGCACGATCAGCGGCGACAGCCAGATGTCCGCGTTCAGGTGGAAGTGGACGATCACGATCACGAACACCGGAAACAGCAGGTTCGCCGGGAACGCGGCAAGGAACTGCGCGAGCGGCTGGATCTTCTCGGCCAGCTTAGGGCGCAATCCGATCAGCACGCCGAGCGGCACCCAGATCACCGATGCGATCGCGATCAGCACCAGCACGCGCAGCAGCGTGATGAGCCCGAGCACGAGCACGTGGCCGACCTCGGCCATCGTCACGCCGGTCGCGACGAAGCTGACGACGCGCCACGCGACGTACGCCGTCAGCACAATCACGAACGCGGCCCACGCGATGTCGCCGATGCGCGACGAACGAGGCGACGATGCGCGGCGCGCGCGCGTACCCGGCGACGGCACGCGCAGTGGAACCCGCGCGGCCTGCGACAGCAGCCAGCCGGCCGGCACGAGCAACTGATGGATCAGGTGCGTGCGGCGCATCATGTCGAGCAGCCACGATTGCGGCGCGTCGCCCGACGCGGTGTTCTCCATCCGGAACTTGTCCGCCCACGCGACGAGCGGGCGGAACAGGAACTGGTCGTAGGCGAGGATCACGACCGACATCGCGACGATCACCCAGCCGACCGCGCCGAGATTCTTGTCGGAGATCGCCTGCGCGAGATACGCGCCGATGCCCGGCAGCGTGATCGTCTGGTTGCCGACGGTGATCGCCTCCGACGCGACGACGAAGAACCAGCCGCCCGACATCGACATCATCATGTTCCAGATCAGGCCCGGCATCGAGAACGGCACTTCGAGCTTCCAGAAGCGCTGCCACGGCGTCAGGTGGAAACCGCGCGACACTTCGCTCAGGTCGCGCGGCACCGTGCGCAGCGACTGGTAGAAGCTGAACGTCATGTTCCACGCCTGGCTCGTGAAGATCGCGAAGATCGCGGCTAGTTCGGCGCCGAGCACGCGCCCCGGAAACAGCGCGAGGAAGAACGTGACCGTAAACGAGATATAGCCGAGCACCGGCACCGATTGCAGGATGTCGAGGATCGGGATCAGCACCATGCCCGCACGGCGGCTTTTCGCGGCGAGCGTGCCGTAGACGAGCGTGAACGCGAGCGACGCGACCATCGCGGCGAGCATCCGCAGCGTGGTGCGCAGCGCATATTCGGGGAGGTTCGACGGATCGAGCGAGATCTTCTGCGTCTGCAGCACGCCGATCGGCGCCATCGTCTCGTGAAAACCGACGATCGCCATCGCGAGTATGCCGATGATCAGCGGAAACGCGACCGCGTCCCAGCGGTTGGGCAGCACGCGCCACGCGGACGCGTTGGCGGTGCGATTCGGATCGAAGAAACGGATATCCATCGGTAGCGTCTTGTGTCTTGTGTTGAATTAAAAATCGATGGGTCCGGACGCGTGCCGCGCAGCCGCGGGGCGAATCAGGACTGCCCGTGCAGTGCGAGCGGCAGCACCGAGCCTTCCTTGACGAGGCGGAGGCGGGCACCGGGATGACTGCCGACAGGGACGATGCCGCAGGCAATGATCGGAAAAGACAGCACGAGGCCCAAGGTGCGCATGCGGCGACCGACCGCACCGCCCGTGTCCGTTGCCGCGAGGTTCGCCATGAAGGGCTCCGGAGAGATGATTCGGAGTGGGAGGCTATCGGGCGGCCGTGACGCAAATGTGACGTGTCACTTACAGGACATTGACGGGTCATCCGGCGGGCGTCGCGCATCGCGCCGTCGGCTGCCCGCACGGAGGTTCGATCTCGCAACGATCGGGAATAAATCCGCCGCTTCGCCGGTATTGCAGACGAAGGCGCCGGCTTATTCCAGGACGATCCGGCCGTCCGGTTTCGTCACACGAATGCGAGGCTGACATGTCTTCATCGACCCCCACCCGCCCGTCGCGCCGCAAGGCCCTGCAGTGCATGGCCTTCGGCGGGCTCGGCACGCTGTTCACGCTGTCGGGCGGCATCCTCGCCCCGTTCGACCTCGCGCTCGCGCAGACCGGCGATGCGCGCCCGGCCGACGCGGGCCGGCCGCTGTTCGTGCAGATCAGCGATACGCACATCGGCTTCAACAAGGCCGCGAATCCCGACGTGTCGGCCACGCTGAAGCAGACGATCGATCTCGTCAACGGGATGCCCGCGCTGCCCGCGCTGGCGATCCACACCGGCGACATCACGCATCTGTCCAAGCCGGAGGAATTCGACCACGCGTCGCAATTGCTGTCCGCGCTGCGCGTGCCGGAACTGCACACGGTGCCCGGCGAACACGACGTCACCGACGGTTCGGGCGCCAAATATTTCGGCCGGTTCGGCAAGGCGTCGGATAATCGCGGCTATTACAGCTTCGATCACGCGGGCGTGCACTTCATCGCGCTCGTCAACGTGATGCACTTCAAGCCGAACGGGCTCGGCAGCTTCGGCGACGAACAGCTTGCGTGGCTCGCGCAGGACCTGAAAGGCCGCTCGTCGAGCACGCCGATCGTCGTGTTCTCGCACATGCCGATGTGGACCATCTACGAACCGTGGGGCTGGGGCACCGGCGACGCGCCGCAGACGATGGCGCTGCTGCGCCGCTTCGGCTCGGTCACCGTGCTGAACGGGCACATCCACCAGATCGTGTCGAAGGTCGAGGGCAACGTGACGTTTCATACCGCCCGCTCGACCGCGTTCCCGCAGCCGACGGCCGGCAACGGGCCAGGCCCCGTGCCGCTCACGGTGCCGCACGACCGGCTGCCGTCGATGCTCGGCGTGACGACCGTCGAATTCACCGGCCATCCGGTTGCGTCGTCGCTGCACGACGCGACGCTCGCGTGACAAATATGAGGAGACCGATATGATCTGCTTCAATCCCTCTCGAATCCTCGCGGTGCTGATGCTGTGCGGCGCGGCCGCCGGCACGTCGCCCGCCGCGTTCGCGCAAGGCCCGGCCGGCCCGCTCGTGACGATCCGCAATTTCATGTTCTCGCCGATGTCGACCACGATCAAGGCCGGCACGACGATCACGTGGAAGAACCTCGACGCGGAGCCGCATACCGTCGTCAACGACGCCGGCATCTTTCATTCGAAGGCGCTCGACCAGGACGAAACATATTCGTTCCGCTTCGACAAGCCGGGCGTCTACAAGGTGTTCTGCGGGATTCATCCGTACATGAAGGAGACGATCACCGTCGAATGACGCGGCTCGCCACGAACGCGCGGGCGAACGACGGGCGGCTGCCGCCTTCAATGACCGTCGCCCCCCTCGCCCGCGACGCACGCGGCGCCGCCTATGATTCCTGCATTTTCCGGTCGATCGACGTTCGTCGCGGGCGGGCCTTGCATGCAGCCTCACTGCCCCGCTGCGCGCAGGTCCGGCGCGGTGCCGGCAACGACCGGACACGACTGCGGCAACGTGTGCCCGAACAGCACGGCCAGCCCGCAAGCGGACGTGAACATGCCGAGACCGTCATGCCCGACACCCGGCACTTCGACGACCTGCTGCGCGAGATCGTCCGGATGCCGCTTCTTCAGGTAATCGAAATAGGCGAGCCCGCGCGCCAGCCGGTACGGCCCCTGCGCCATCGCCGCGCATGAACGGTCGATGAAATGCGTGTATGGATTCGTGTCGGCCTGCCCGAGCAGGTACACGACATGGCGCGCGACGTAGCGCGTCTCGAGATCGCGCACGTCCTGCGACGCAACGTAAGGCGGCGCCGACTTCAACCCGTACTTCCATTCGGTCGCGCGCGGGCAGAGGCCGCCGGCCAGTGCTTCGGCATTCGGTCGTTCGTCGTCGAAATACAGGTAACTCGACGGGTTCGCGACCACGTAGCGCACGGCAATGCCGGTACGCGCGAGCGCGTCGCCTTCCCGCCCGGCCACGGCATAACGCTGCAGCAATTGTGCGCCGGCGGAGTGGCCAATCATGACGACCGAGGATAACGACGGGTACCGGCCGCGGTCGGCGAAATGCGCGAGCAACGCGTCGAGCGCCGAGAACGAGCTGATCGGGCCCGGCCGGCGTGCCGGTTCGCCGCCCTTCCATCCTTCCTGCGTCCACGCGAGCGTCGATGCGGGCAACGAAAACGCGCGCACGTCGGCGCGTGTCAGGAATTGCGGCGCGACCACCATCGTGCCCGCGCCGGCCGCACCGGCCTTTGCGACGACTGCGCGCCCCGATGCGTAGTACGCATCGGCATTACGCAGCGTGCCGTGAATCACGATGAACACGCGCGTGACGTCGGGCGCGGCCCGGTCGAGTGGATGGTCGGCGTAGACCGGCAGCATCGCGCTGCCCTGCGGCGTATCGACGGCCATGCGCTGATCGGCGACGGCCTTGACCGGCGCTTCGAGACGTTCGCGCTGCGTGGCCGTGGCGGCTTCGGCCGGCTGCGCGCCGGCCAGCGTGCACGCGGCGGCGCAGGCTACCGCGAACGGAACGGCATATGACAGGGTACGCGTGGCCGGCAGCGCACACGAGCGTCGGAGACGGGCAAACGCGACGGAGAAGACGGACATGGCGGCGGCTCGGGTGGCAGATATGACTTGAACGGCGATGGTCGCAGAATCCGTCGCGCGCCGCCGGTCCGTGGCGAACAACCGGTCAGCCGGCCGGCTGCGCACCGCGTTCGGCGTCGACGCACCCTTCGCCCGACCGGCACCGCATCTGCTGCACGATCCCGGCCAGTTCGCCGATATGCGTCGGCACCGCGCGCTTGCCGACGCGCGCCCACGCGTCGAACGACGTCATGCCGCTCACCGCGCCGACGAACGGCACGCCGGCACGCTCGGCTGCCAGTGCGTCCACCGCATGGTCGCCGACGTAGATTGCCGCGGCAGCAGGCAAGCCCAGCCGCGCCAGCGCCTGCACGAGCCCTTCCGGGTCCGGCTTGTGGCGCTGCACGTCTTCCCCGCCGATCAGCACGTCGACCAGCGATTGCAAGCCGTTGCGCTCGAGGATCGCCTCGATCCGGTAGCGAAACTTCGACGACACGATCGCGACGGCGAGCCCTTGCTCGCGCAACGCCGTGAGCAGCGGCGGCACTTCGGGATAGATCCGCGTGCCGGGCACCATGATCTCGTCGGCGCGCGCGACGAAGTGCCGCGCGAACGCATCGGCCCGCGCCGCGCCGGTTTCGCCCGTCAACGCACGGAACATGTCCGGCAGCGGCAGCCCGATCACGGCGCCGATCTGCGCGGGCACGGAGCCAGCGGCGCCGAGTTGATGCAACGCGTACTCGGTGCACGCGACGATCGCGGCGGACGAATCCGCGAGCGTCAGGTCGAAATCGAATATGACGGCCCGGACAGACATGAAAGGACTCAATGAATCAAGCACGACGCCACGTATGTTACGCGGGCGGCGGGTGAGATTGCCGGCAAGACGAACTGAAAGCGCCGGTTCCGTCGACGTCGGCTCACGTCGCCGCTCATCCGGCCCCGAGATGACGGCTTTCTATCAACCCCATTGCCGGCAGTGCTTTCGAGCATATCGTCAAAATACGATATAAGATTCGCCCATCGACGATACTCGTTTGCCCGATCGAAACACCCAGTCTTCCATGCCGACCGAACTCGACATCGACGCGATCCTGAAAGCGCTCTCGAACCCCGTGCGCCGGGAGATCCTCGTCTGGCTGAAAACGCCCGGCGAGCATTTTCCGCAACAGACGCTGCCGTACGAACACGGCGTCTGCGCGGGCCAGATCGACGCGCGCTGCGGGCTGTCGCAGTCGACCGTCTCCGCGCACCTCGCGACGCTGCAGCGCGCGGGGCTCGTGACGTCGACGCGGATCGGCCAGTGGGCGTTCTTCCAGCGCAACGAGGCCGTCATCGACGCATTTCTCGACGCCCTGCGCCGCGAACTCTAGCCAACGGCCGAACCGGCCATGCGGGGCGCCATCGCGCATGACGCGCAGGCTTCCCCGCCTTTCGTGAAGAGGTTATTTGCCATGCCCACGCTGTTCGATCCCGTTACCCTCGGCGACCTGACCCTGCCCAACCGCATCGTGATGGCGCCGCTCACCCGCTCCCGTGCGGGCGCGGCGCGCGTGCCGAACGCGCTGATGGCGCGTTACTACGCCGAGCGCGCGTCGGCCGGCCTGATCATTACCGAAGCGACGTCGGTCACGCCGCAAGGCGTCGGCTATGCCGACACGCCGGGCATCTGGTCCGACGAGCAGGTCGAGGGCTGGAAGCGGATCACGCAGGCCGTGCACGCGGCCGGCGGGCGCATCGTGCTGCAACTGTGGCACGTCGGCCGGATCTCCGATCCGATGTTCCTGAACGGCGACCTGCCGGTCGCGCCGAGCGCGATCGCCGCGGGCGGCACCGTCAGCCTCGTGCGTCCGCCACGTCCGTTCGTGACGCCGCGCGCACTCGAACTCGACGAAATTCCGGGCATCGTCGCCGCGTACCGCAAGGGCGCCGAGAACGCGAAGGCAGCCGGCTTCGACGGCGTGGAAATTCACGGCGCGAACGGCTACCTGCTCGACCAGTTCCTGCAGGACAGCACCAACCGCCGCACCGACGCATACGGCGGCCCGATCGAGCATCGCGCGCGCCTGCTGCTCGAAGTGGTCGACGCGGCGATCGACGTGTGGGGCGCCGGCCGGGTCGGCGTGCACCTCGCCCCGCGCGGCGACGCGCATACGATGGGCGATTCCGATCCGGCAGCCACGTTCGGCTATGTCGCGCGCGAACTCGGCCGTCGCAAGATCGCGTTCATCTTCACGCGCGAATCGTATTCGGGCGACCAGTTGAGCCCGCGTCTGAAGGAAGCGTTCGGCGGCCCGCTGATCGCGAACGAGCAGTTCACGCTCGACACCGCGCAGGCCGCGCTCGCGAACGGCAGCGCCGACGCGATCGCCTGGGGCAAGCTGTTCATCGCGAACCCGGACCTGCCGCGCCGCCTCGAAATCGGCGCGCCGCTCAACCAGCCGGTGCCGGAGACGTTCTACGCGAAAGGCGAAACGGGCTACACCGACTACCCGGCCTTGAGCGACGCGGCCTGACGATGGAACGGCGCGGGTTCAGGCGTGCACGTCCGCCCGCATGAACACGCGCCGCGTTTCATCGAGACCCAGCGCGACGTGGTGCGCGCGGATCGCACGCAGCGCGTCGTCGAGCGCTGCATCGTCGATGATCCGGAAACCGAGGCGCGCGTAATACGGCGCGTTCCACGGCGCGTCGCGAAACGTCGACAGCACCACCTGCTCGACGTGCTCCCGCGCCGCCCGCGCCCTCACCTGCTCGATCAGGCGCGCGCCGATCCGCTGTCCGGCATGCGACGGCGCGACGTCCAGTTCCTCCAGATACAGCCGCCGCGCATCGAGCAGCCGGTAGAACGCGAACCCTACGCACGTGCGTGGCGGATCGACCGCCACATACGCGCGGCCCCCGTCGATGCGCTCGAGCACGGCAGCCGCATCGGTCGGCTCGCCGTCGGCGATGTCGGCCATGCCGATCTCGCGAAACCGCTGCGCGGCGGCGACTTCCACGGCGGCCATCGCGGCCGCGTCTTCACGCGTGGCGGGACGAATCAGGATCGATGCAGGCATGACGGCAATTCAGGCAGGCAGTCTGGAACGGCCGTCACTATAATCGAAACTTCAGACGTTTCGAACGCCCTACCTACGAGGCTTGCCATGACGTTGTCCGCACTCGCCGTCTTCGCCTTCGCCCTGCTCGTCACCGCCGGCACGCCCGGCCCGAGCGTCGCCGCGCTCGTCGCGCGCGTGCTGACGAACGGCGTGCGCGACGTGCTGCCGTTCCTCGCGGCCATGTGGCTCGGCGAAGCGCTGTGGCTCACGCTCGCGGTCGCGGGGCTGTCGGCATTCGCGCACACGTTCGCGACCGGCCTGACCGTGCTGAAGCTGCTCGGCGTCGCGTACCTGCTGTTCCTCGCGTGGAAGATGTGGACCGCGCCGACCGGCACGGATGCGGACGACCTGCCGCGCGGCCAGTCGCCGTGGCGCATGTTCGTCGCCGGCATGCTGGTCACGCTCGGCAATCCGAAGATCATGATCTTCTATCTCGCGCTGCTGCCGACCATCGTCGATCTCACGCACGTCGGCGTCGGCGCGTGGGCCGAACTGGTCGGCACGATGCTCGCGGTGCTGATCCTGGCCGACTGTTTCTGGTCGCTGCTCGCGTCGCGAGCCCGCGCCTTCCTGACGTCGGCGCGCGCAAAGCGGATCGCGAACCGCACGAGCGCGACCGCGATGGCCGGCGCGGCGGTGGCGATCGCGACGCGGTAGTCCGGCGGGCCGCACGACGCCAACGCCTGCCGCCCGTGATGTCACCGCCCGTGCGAACTCCAGCCCCACTCGCCGCACTATCGATTCCGGAGTCCCCGCGCGCTGGCCCGGCCGACGATCCGCAGCAGCGATCCAGTCATGCCCCTGGAGGGATTCAACATGAAAAGCTGGCTGTCGGCTGTCCTGCTCTGCCTGTCCGCCACGATCGCGCACGCGGCCGGTGTCAAGTTCGTCCGGATCCCGGCCGATGCGATCGGCCCCGAACTGAAGGCGGCCGTGTGGACACCCTGCGCGGATGCCGCCCAGACGCTCACGATCGGTCCTTTCGAATTGAAAGGACGGCGCGACTGCCCGACCGTCGGTGACAAGCTGCCGCTCGTCGTGATCTCGCACGGGCATGGCGGCACGCTTCTCGGCCATCACGATCTTGCGCAAACGCTCGCCGATGCGGGCTACGTGGTCGCGGCCATCAACCATCCCGGCGACACCGCGCTCGACATGAGCCGCGCGGACGACATTCACGAGTTCGTCGAACGCCCCGTCGACATCGAGCGCCTGGTCGACTACATGCTCGCCCGCTCGGCCGACGCCGCGCGAATCGATCCCGCCCGGATCGGCTTCTTCGGTTTTTCGCGCGGCGGCTATACCGGGCTGGTGCTGGCCGGCGGCAATCCCGATTACGTGCATGCGCCGGTCGCGTGCACGGACCCGACCTGGCTGATCTGCCGATAGATTCGCGACCGGGACCTCGTTCTTCCCACCCCGGCCCGCGATCCGCGTATCAAGGCCTACGTGCTGGCCGATCCGCTCGACGAATTCCCGGCCGCCGACACGGTGAAGAACGTCCGGGCACCGATCCAGCTCTGGGCCTCGGAAGAAGGGGGCGACGGCGTCGAACCGGCCACCGTCCCCGCGCTGGCCGGCCTGTTGCCACGGCGGCCGGAGTTCCACGTGGTCCGGAACGCCGCGCATTTCGCGTTCGTCGCGCCGTGTTCCGACGCATTGAAACGAATATCGCCACGCGTGTGCGTCGATGCGAACGGATTCGATCGCGTCGCCTTTCACCAGACGTTCGACGCCCAAGCACTCGCGTTCTTCAACGCGAATCTTCGCTGACTAACAGCGAAACGCCTTGCGCCAGACACCCTGCTCCGGCGTGTAGTCGTTGCATTCGATCAACGCACGCACCAACGCCCAGTCGTCGTCATCGCAGAAATCGAGCAGCATCGCACCGTACGGGCCGGGCTGCTCGCGCAAGCGTTCGGCCAGTCGCGCATGAATGCCCTGCACGCGGCCATCCCCACGGGCGACCACCGACGGATTCGCGCCCATCCCCGTACCGCTGCAGAAATTGATTGCCCAGCGGCCGCTGTCCGGCAGCGGCAGATGCGTCAGCAGCGCGTCGATCGCGCGCCACTTCCACGCAATCGACGCGGCCACCGGCACGCGATATTCGTCCTGAATCACGAATGCGCCGTCCGGATGGTCGATCGTAAACGTCGCGTTGTCGGGCCACGCGGTCAGGTCGATGCCGAGCGGCCGGCCGCTGCGAAAGCGCCGCAACAACACGACCGCGCCGCGCACGTCGCCGAGCGCGGGCAGCGTGCCGCCGGCATGCCAGCGCAACCGCGGATGCCGCGCGCGATGCGCATCGAACGTCGCATCGAAACCGCGCGTGCACGCATGCGCCGGCCACTCGTCCTTCACCGACATCACGATGCATTCGCGCGGATGCGCTTCGAGAAAGCGCGTACAGGTGGCCAGCACGTCGTCGAACGTCATGCCGAGCGCGATGCCGCCGTGATGGATGTCGAACGCATCGCGCACGTGCCGGCAGCGGATGTCGAGCAGCCGCACGCCATGGGCGAGCTGCGCATCGAGCGGCGCACGCTGCGTGCGCACGAGTAAATCGTCGACCGTATACGCACAGGTGTCATGGCTGCCCGGTAGGGTCAGCGTATGCAGCGGCCGCGCGTCGTCGAGCGCCGACATCCAGTCGGCAGGCGGCATGCACGTATCGTGGCGCGAAGGGATCATGAATCGATGAATGACAAGGAAAGAAAACCGTGGGTGACGGCGTCGGATGTCGCGGCGCGGGCCGGCGTCTCGCGCTCTGCAGTGTCGCGCGCGTTCTCGCCGACGGCAAGCATCGCGCCGCAAACGCGCGAACGCGTGATAGTCGCCGCGCGTGCGCTGGGCTATCAGGTCAACCTCATCGCGCGCGACATGATCACGCAGCGCAGCAGCATGATCGGCGTCGTGACGGCTGGATTCGAGAACCCGTTTCGCGCGCGGCTGCTGTCGGACCTGATGGCCGTGCTCGGGCAGCGCGCGCTCACGCCGCTCGTGACCAATGCGGAGGATCCGCGCCAGGTTCGGCAATCGCTCGAACAACTGCTCAGCTACCGGATCGCGGGGCTCGTGATGACGTCCGCGTCGCCACCGCTGTCGGTCGCGCAACAGTATCTCGAACACCGGATCCCGGTCGTGATGATCAACCGCGAAGCGAACCTGCCGGGTGCGGATGTGGTCGTCAGCGACAACGCGGCGGCCGCCACCTGCGCCGCGCAGCGGCTCGTGCAGGCCGGCGCGCGCCGGCTCGCGTTCGTCGGGCCGCGCGGCACCAGCTACAGCGCGCGTTCGCGCGCCGCGGCGTTCGAGCAAGCGCTCGGGCCACGCGACGCCTCCGACGCGACGCTCGTACGCGTGCTCGATACACCGTCCGACACCCACGCCAGCGGCGTCGACGCCGCGCGGCAACTGTTCGCGACCGGCGAGCGGCCCGACGGCGTGTTCTGCTCGTCCGACCTGCTCGCGCTCGGCGTGATCGACGTCGCGCGTCGCGAATTCGGCTTGTGCGTGCCGGACGACCTGCGCGTGATCGGCTTCGACGATATTCCCGCCGCCGAATACGATGCGTATCGGCTGACGACGCTGCGGCAGGACACGCGCGGCCTCGCGCACGCGGCGATCGACCTGCTCGCCGACCGGATGCAGACGTTCGACGGCCCGTCGCGCACGCGCGTGGTGCCGGTCACGCAGGTGGTGCGCGACAGTTGCGCGTGACGACGCAGGACGGGACGCGGCCAAGCCGCGCGTCACTTCAGCCCGCCCGCGAACCCGCGCAACAGGTAGCGCTGCACATAACCGGCCACGGCCAGCGCCGGCAGCGACGCGATCAGCCCCGCGCTCATCAGGTCGCCCCAGTCGATGCCGTTCTCCGTCACGTAGCCGGCGATCGCGAGCGGCAGCGTGAAGCGGCTCGGCGTCGACACGAACAGCAGCGCGATCAGGAATTCGTTCCACGCCGCGATGAACACGAAAATCGCGGTCGCGATCAGGCCCGGCGCGCACAGCGGCAGCACGATCTGCACGAGCCGCCGCGCGAGCCCCGCGCCGTCGATGCACGCCGCTTCCTCGTATTCGATCGGCACGTCGCGCACGAACGCGAGCAGCATCCAGATCGCCATCGGCAACGCGTAGATCTGGTACGCGAGCATCAGGCCGAGCGTCGAATCGAGCAGGTGCAGCCGCTTCGCGAGCGCGAACAGCGGCACCGCGATCGTGATCGGCGGCATCAGCTTCAACGCCAGCACGAGCATCAGGAACAGCAGGTCGAGCCGCGCCGGAAACCGCAGCCGCACGAGCGCATACGCGGCCGGAAACGCGAGCGCCAGCGCGAGCAGCGTCGTGCCGAAGCCGACCAGCAGCGAATTGAACAGCGGCGCGCCGATGCCGTTCGACCATACCGACGCAAAATGCGCGAGCGTCGGCGCGGCCGGCCAGATCCGCAACGGATGATCGAGACGTTCGAGCGTCGGCATGAAGGCCGCGCCGGCCATCCACAGGCACGGCAACAGCAACAGGGCGAGCGCGACGACGCGCAGTGCCCATGGCACCGCGTGACCGAATGCAGCGCCCGTTCGTGCGCGAGAGATGCCTGCGGCTTGCGTCGTCATGCGCGCCGCTTGCGAACCGTCTGCCATACGTACCCCGAGACCAGCAGCGCGGACGCCGCGAGCATCAGCACCGACGCGGCACTCGCCGGCCCGACGTTGAAGAAGCGGAAGCCCGTGTCGTAGATATAGGTCGACAGCGTCTGCGTCGCATTGCCGGGGCCGCCGCCCGTCAGCGCATAGACCTTGTCGAACAGCTTGAACGTGTCGATCGAGCGCAGCAGCAGCGCGAGGCCGATCTGCGGGGCCGCGAGCGGCAGCGTGACGTCGCGCAGGCACTGCCACTCGCTCGCGCCGTCGGTGCGCGCGGCTTCGTACAGCTCCTGCGGGATCGATTGCAGCCCGGCCAGCACGATCAGGAACGCCATCGGCGTCCACTGCCACACGTCAACGAGCGCGAGCGACCACAGCGCGAGATGCGGATCGGACAGCCAGCGCACGCCTTCGATGCCGAACGCGGCGAGCAGCGCGTTCAGGAACCCGTCGAAGTTCAGCCAGTTGCGCCAGATCGCCGAGCACACGAGCGTGGACAGCATCATCGGCAGGATCGCGAGCGGCAGCGCGATGCGCCGGCCCGGAAACGCGCGCACGAACAGCAGCGCGAGGCCGAAGCCGAGCGCGACTTCGGCCAGCGACGCGACGATCGTGAAACGCAGCGTGTTGCCGAAGCCGGCCGTAAACGCGTCGTCGCCGAGCACCGCGCGATAGTTCGCGAGCCCCGCGAACGCGCGATGGCCCGCCGAATAATCGACCCGGCAGAACGAGTCGATCAGCACCTGCGCGACCGGATACAGCGCGAGCGCGGCGAGCACCAGCAGCGCGGGCCCGAGCAGCGCGGCGAACGGCAGGCTGCGGCCGAAGGCTTTCATGCGCGACCTCCGGTCACCGGGTCGACGTCGACGTGCGCGGTCACTTGCCGGCCGCGGCCGTCGCCTGCGCGATCTTCTGCTGCGCCTGGCGCAGCGCGGCGTCGGGCGCGGCCTGCCCCGTCAGCGCGAGCTGCAACTGGTCGCCGAGAATGCTCTCGACCTGCTGCCAGTCGGTCACGCGCGGCCGCGCACGGCCGGCCTCGAGCGCCTTCAGTTGATCGGGATACCAGCGGTACTGGCGCACCAGCGCCGGATCGTTGAACACGCTGCGGCGGGTCGGCGGAATGCCGATGCCGGCGAGGCGCGTCTGCGTATCGCGCGAGCTCAGGTAAGCGAGGAAGTCCTGCGCGAGCTTCGCGTGCGGCGCGTCCTTCGGAATGCCCATCTGCCAGATGCCGAGCATCGGCGCCGGGCCCGCGGTCTGCCCGGGCGGCGGCTGCAGCGCGATCTGTCCGACCACGCGCGACTGCTTCGGATCGTCGAGCGCCGGCACCCAAGCCGGCCACACCTCGATCGACTGCGCGGCCGTGCCGCGCTGCAGCGCGTCGCGCACTTCGGCCGCGCCGTACACGTCGACGTCCTTCGGCGCGAACGCCTTCAGCGCGAGGAACGTCTTCAGCGCGGCCTGCGCTTCGCGTGAATCGATCGTCACGTTGCCGGCACGGTCGAACACGTCGCCGCCGTATGCCCACAGGATCGGCAGGAAGCCCGTGACGACCGGGTTGCCCTTCGTGCCGCGGAACACGACGCCCGACACGCTCTTGTCCGCGGCGCCGACGGTCCGCGCGATCTTCAGCACGTCGTCCCAATTGCGCGGCGGTTGCAGCTTGTACTTCGCGAGCAAATCCTTGCGGTACGCGAACATCTCGACGTTGCCGACGATCGGCAGCGCGTACAGCGCGCCCGCCGCGTTGCGGCCGAGCGCGACGGCGGACGGCACGAGATCGGCGTCGGCGAGCGACGCAGGCAGCGGCTTCAGCCAGCCGTTGCCGATGAATTCGGGCGCCCACGTGTCGTCCATCATCACGAGGTCGTACGCGCCGGTGCCTTCGCGCATCGACAGCTTCAGCTTCTGGTACAGGTTCGCGTTCGGCAGCTTGAGCAATTCGATGTCGGTGCCCGGGTGCAGCTTGGTGAAGCCGGCGACGGCGTCGGCGAGCCCCTTGCCGTAGATGTCGTCGCGGCCCGCGATGACGAGATCCGCCGCGAAGGCGTGCGTGGCGACAACGGATAGCGCAACGGCGGCGGACAGCGCGCGCAGGCGACTCAGCAGGGTCATGTGGTCTCTCTCGATCGGCGTGTGGAGCGGAACGGTCATGCGTTGCACACGTGTGCAACGCCGGCGACACGTCGGGTCGCCTGAAGCGTCGCCATTGTTCACGCAGACCGTGAAGGTATTGTGGCAACCCGCAAAACCGGGCGACCTGACGCACGCATTCCCTCTCCAGGCCCGTTCAGTCGAGCAGACGGACGGTTTTTTCAGACATCGCTTTCCATCATCCGACCGTCGCCGCCTCCATGCGCCGGCGGCACGCGACCGGCGTGCCGCCGCCAACCGCATTCAGCGTCAGAAGTTCACACGAATCCCGGCCATCACCGCCAGTTGCCGGCTCGAATTGCTGTTCACGAGCACCGGAATCTGCGCATAGTTCGCCGCGTTGCCGTCCGCGTCGGTGCCGAGCCCCGTGCCGCTCGCGATCTGGCCGATCGCGACCGCATACAGCGCGGTGCGCTTCGACAGGCTGTAGTTCGTGCCGACGTTCAACTGGTGGAAGCGCGTCGTGCCGCGCCCGTCCGTATGCGCGGCGTTGAAGATATACGCGACGCCGCCCTGCAATGCCGGCGTGAACATGTACGTGACGTTCAGCTCGCCGATGTCGAACGTGAACGCCTGCGTGCGCGGCTGCGCGGCGGTGGAGAAATAGCGGCTGTCGCCGAGGCGCGTATGCGTGTAGGTCAGCGCGACCGTCGCCGCCCCGAGCGTGACCGACCCGCCCGCGCCGAACGCGCGCATCGAGCCGGCATCCTGGAGCAGGCAATACATCGCTCCCGGGTTGCTGCACGCGAAATCGCCGATATAGCCGCTCGCGCCGCCGAGCGCCGCGTCGAGCGGCTGATGCAGGTCGAGGTAGCCGACCGAGAACGCCACCGGCGAGCGCGTGTACGTCGCGGCCACCGCATAGCCGCGCTTCGCGGAAAAATCGCCGGCCTGCCCGCCGAAGCTGAACGTGCCGCCGAACGTGAGGCCGTTGAAATCGGCGCTGGTGAACTTCACAGCGTTGTTGAAGTTGAACGCGGCATTCAGGTTGTCGACGTCGCCCAGATGCGAGCCGTACGGCGTCGCCCAGTTGTTGCTCGATACGTACGCGCCGAGCATGTCGGTGTACGAGTCGTATTGCCGGCCGAGGCCGAGCGTGCCGATCCCGTCCTGGCGCAGCCCGACCCAGGCCTGCCGGCTGAACGCGGTGCCGCCCTGCAGCGCCTGCCCGTTCGCGGACAGGAATTGCTGCTCGAGCGTGAATACCGCATCGAGGCCGCCGCCGAGCGGCTCGGCGCCCTGGAAGCCGAAGCGCGACGGCACGAGGTTGCCGCCGCCCATCTGCCACGCATGGCCGCCGCCCGTGCTGCCGTCGGCGCGCGTGAACTGCTGGTTCGTCGAGTAGATGATGCCGGTGTCCACGGTGCCGTACAGCGTCACGCTTCCCGAAGTCTGCGCGTGCGCGTGCAGGCAGCCCAGCATGGCCGCGGCCGCGGCCAGTCGTCGTCCGTTCTTCATGTCCCGCCCCTCAATGGTCATCGGTTGGCAGTGCAAACCGACGGTGTTGTCGATATGGGTTGGCAGGACTTTATCCAGCGAAAATTCCGGACCTCTATCCCAAATCAGCAAACCGTGATGGGGACGGGCAATACACGACGGCGCCCGGCGGCGGCGCCACGGTGGGAAGGCGTCAGTCGGGACGCAAGGTTTGCGACGGCAGCTCGCCGAACAGGTCGCGATACTCGCGCGCGAAATAGCCGAGATGCGTGAACCCCCAGCTCGCGGCGGCTTCGCCGACGCCGAGCTGCTGCGCCGACGTCGTGCGCAGCAGGCGGCGCACCGCGTTCAGCCGGATCGTGCGCAGGTAGCCGACCGGCGTGACGTCGGCCACGCGTTGAAAGCTCGTCTGCAGCGTGCGGCGGCTGCAGCGCAGTACGCGGCACAGTTCGAGCACGGTGACGGGTTCTTCGGGCCGCTCGCGCAGATGCTTCTCGCAGCGGCTCACGATATCGCTGTAGGTGGCGTGCGTGATGTCGCGGCGCTCGACGTCGATGCCGTGTTCCAGCGCATCGAGGAACATGCCGAGCATCGCGTCGCGAAACATCTTGCGGGTGGCCGCATATTCGAGGCAACCCGGGTTGCGCTGCGCATCGTCGATCAGCGCCGACAGCCGCGCGCCGAGCGCGACGCCCTGCGCGTCGGACAGCCGCGTCACGTGCCGCAGCCTGCGCGCGGCGGCCGCGCCGAATTCGGCTTCGCACAGCTCGTCGACCATGTCGGACGCCGCGCTGATCCCGACGAGCCCCATCCCTTCCGGCGTGTGGAATTCGAAATCCTCGCCGGCGCGCAGCGCGAGCAGCGCATAGCCGTCGACCGGCTGGCCCTGGAACGTCCCCGCGAGCGGCACGGACAGCGGCACCGCGAGCGACGTGCGACCGGCCGGCGCGAGGCCGGTTTGCGCGACGCGGCGGTTGGTCGTCTCGCGGAAGAAGTGGAAATCGTCGTACAGCACCTGCGTGACGGTGCCCTTGAAGCGGCCCGGCGTCATCTGACGGTACACCTGATGCCAGCCCGCGATCGCGAGCCCGTGATCGTGCACGTCTTCGTGTGAGCGTGACTGGAACAGCATCGGCGTCTCCGGTAAAACCCTTGGGTGCTGGATGCGGCCGCCGGGTTCGCACGGCACGCATCGCCACAGCTTACCCTCGCAAAATCCTGCGTAGTACGGTTTCGAACGCAAGACAGGCCGCCGACAGCGCGGCGGCCTGCTCGTCGATCAGCCTGACGTAACGGCGAAACGACGGCATCCGGTTCACGACCTCGCTGCCGCCGAACGGCACGATCGCGAGGGTCCAGCGGCCGTCGCGCGCGCCGATCGCGCAGTCGGTCAGGTGCAGCGGCCGCAGCGCGTCGGCCAGCGCCGGCTCGGCAAGCAGCGCGGCCAGCGTGTCGACGAACACAGGGTCGCATCCGGACACAAGCGCGGCATCGATGCCCGTGCGGCGCAACCAGCCGGTCTGCCGCACGCGCGCGCCGCCCTGCGCGGCCGGGCCGTCAGCGGCCACCGTCACCATCACGTTGACCGTATGCATCAGGAACTGGCGCTCGACGCACTCGTCGACGCTCACGCGCACGCCGTTCGGCAGCCGCGCCGTGACGCCGCCGACGCCACCGGCATCGTCCGCATCGCGCACGGCCCGCAGATCGGCAAGCACGCGCGCGGCGATCGCGCCGGGCCGATGGCCGGGCGGCGGCGCATCGGGCGCCGCGCGCCACCGGACGAGCGCGGCCTTCACGATGCGACGTGCTCGTTGCGCAGCACGTCCTCCACCGGCACCGGCCTGAACGGATGCCGGCGCTGCACGACGAGCGTCCAGAACAACGCGTACAACGCGGTAAGCCCCAGCATCGCGCCGAACGGCACGTAGATGTCGCGCGCGTTCATGCCGGGCGGCGTGATGTACCAGATCGCGAGCACGATCCCGACGCTCGACACGATCTGCGGCAGCGGGAACAGCGGCGAACGGTACGGCCGCGGCAGGTCCGGGCGGCGGATGCGCAGCATCACGACCGACGCGGTGACGAGCAGGTACGCGGTGCCCCATGCGCAGGTCGCGGCGAGCACGAGGTGCAGGATGCTGTCGAGATTGCCGTTGATCAGCCATGCATGGAAGATCGGCACGATCGCCGACGCGACGATGCCGACCACCGGCGTCTTGAAACGCGGATGCAGGTATGCGAAATAGCGCGGCAGCGCGCCGTCGATCGCCATCCCGTACAGGATGCGCGGCAAGCCGGCCATCAGCGTGTTGATCGTCGCGGCGCCCGCGCACAGGAACGCGATGCCGAACCAGATCCGCCCGAACGGCCCGAGCACCTGCAGCGCGAACGCGGGAATCGCGCCCGGCGTGTCGAGCAGGTGCGTGAGGCCGTCGGGGCTCACCGGCACGTTCGCGACCTGGCGGCGGATCGCCGCGCCGTACAGGAACATGCAGATCGCGACGCCGACGAGGCCGAGCGCCATCGCACGCGGGATCGTGCGGCCCGGCGCCTTCATTTCGGGCGCGAGCGGCGTGACGAACTCGCAGCCGACGAACATGAACATCGCCATCCCGACCAGCGACAGCACGGCCGGGACCGACGTGCCGACTTCCGAGCCGCCGAACCAGCCGTCGAGATGCACGGCCGGCGCCGCAGCGAGACCGAGAATCCCGAAGATCATCAGCGACAGCCACATGCCGGCCGTCAGCACGATCTCGAGCTTGCTGAACACCTTGATGCCGATGATGTTGGTGATCGCGAACGTGACCACGAGGCCGACGCCGACGAGCCACGAACTGTTGTGCTTCTCGAGCGCGGCGTTCAACGATTCGAAGTTCACGAGCGCCATGATGCCGCTCAGGATCGTCTCCGCGGTGCCGGCGAACACGTGCACGAGGAAATACGCGGAGATCGTGCCGGTGATCGCCCAGAAGCGGCCGAGCCCGCATGACAGGTAATCGTAAACCGAGCCGGCCGTCGGCAGCATCGCGGCGGCTTCGGAGAACGTGGTGGCCTGCGCCTGCATCATCACGAACGCGATGATCATCGCGACCGCGAACGCCCAGCCGCCCATCCCGAAGCCCGACGTCGCGGTGAGGATCACCGGGCTCGCCATGATGAGCCCGACCGCGCTCGCCAGCGCGGTCGGAAAACCGACCGCACCGGCGTTCAATGCGGTGCCGCCGCCTGCTTCAGCCGACGCACCGGCGGACGTATCGCCCGCGGCGCCGGTCATTCCCGACCATCCCGACATCGTTGTCTCCTTCGTGGGTTGCCCCGAACCGGCGCTTCGTCGGCGGTCGGGGCCAGATGCTGTGCGGTCGGCCCCGGGCGGTGCTTCAGCGCGTCGATTCCGGGGCCCCTCGTCGATCACGGCGTGATCCGATGTCGAAAAAATACGCAGGCAAAATAATCCGGTCATAGCGCAAATCGGCAAACCCGCGATGGCGTTTACCCGCCGCCTCGGGTTGGCCGTCGCGCGGTCAGGCCATCAGGCGAACGGCACGGCCTCGAAACCGGCCGCGAGCGCGTCGACGATCCGGTCGAGCTGCTCGCGCTGGATCACGAGCGGCGGCGACAGGATGATCTTCGTGCCGACCGGGCGCACCAGCACGCCGTTCTCGCGCGCGACTTCCGCGACCGCGTTCGCATAGCCCGACAGCGGGTCGATCGGCTCGCGCGTGTCCTTGTTCGCGACGAGATCGAGCGCGAGCATCAGCCCCTTGCCGCGCACCTCGCCGACCGCCGCGAAGCGTTCCGGGAAAGAGTGAAGCGCTTCGAGCAGATACGCGCCCTGCTTCGCCGCATTCGCCGGCAGGTCTTCCTTCACGACGATGTCGAGGCTCGCGATCGCGGCCGCGCATGCGACCGGGTGGCCGGCGTATGTGTAGCCGTGCATGATCGCGCCGCCGAAATCGGCGTTCGCGGCGAACGCGTCCTCGATCCGCGCGTTCACGACCGTCGCGCCGAGCGGCACGTAGCCCGACGAAATCCCCTTCGCGAGACACATGATGTCCGGGCGCACGCCCCAGCCGCGGCTGCCGAACAGGCTGCCGCTGCGGCCGAAGCCCGTCACGACCTCGTCGGCGATCAGCAGCACGCCGTAGCGGTCGCACACCTCTCGCACCAGCGGCCAGTAATTGGCCGGCGGCACGATCACGCCGCCCGCGCCCTGGATCGGCTCCGCGATGAACGCGGCGACGGTGTCCGGGCTCTGGAACTGAATCTCGCGCTCGAGCATTTCCGCGCAGATCCGGCCGAGTTCCTCCGGGTCCTGCGTGAACGGGTTGCGGTACAGCCACGGCGTCTCGACGTGGAAGCAGCCGGGCAGGTTCGGCTCGTAATTGCGGCGGAACACCGTATTGCCGTTCACCGACGCGCCGCCGAAATGCGTGCCGTGATACCCCTGCTTCAGCGAGATGAACTTCGTGCGATCCGCCTGGCCGCGCACCTTCCAGTACTGGCGCGCGATCTTCAGCGCGGTCTCGATCGAGTCCGACCCGCCCGAGCTGTACAGCACGCGGCGCATCCCTTCCGGTTCGAGCATGTCGATCACCTTCTTCGACAACTCCTCCGCGCGCGGATGCGAAATGCCGTCGAACAGCTGGAAGTATTCGAGTTCGTCGAGCTGGCGCACGATCGCGTCCTTCACTTCCCGGCGGTTGTGGCCGACGTTCACGTTCCACAGGCCCGCGACGCCGTCGACGAGCTGCTTGCCGGTTTCGTCGAATACGTAGCAGCCGTCGCCGCGCACGATGCGGATCGGCTTGCGCTGTTTCATGTCGTTCGGGTGCAGCATCGGATGCCAGAATTTCGCTTCGTTGTAGCTCATTGCAATCTCCACGGTCGGATCGGTTTTCGCGGTTTTGGGATTGGCCCGCGCGTCAGTGCGCGATGCAGACGGATTTGGTTTCGGTGAAGCCTTCGATCGCGTACTGGCCGAATTCGCGGCCGATGCCCGATTGCTTGTAGCCGCCGAACGGCATCGACGGATCGAGCGGGATATGGCAGTTCACCCACACGGTGCCGGCTTCGATCCGCGGCACGAGGTTCATCACGCGTGTCAGGTCGTTGCTCCAGATGCTCGCGGCGAGACCGTACGGCGACGCGTTCGCGAGGCGCACCGCATCGGCCGCGTCGTCGAACGGCACGACCACGATCACCGGGCCGAATACCTCGTCGTGGACGATCGCGCTGTCCGGGGGCGGATCGGCGATCACGGCCGGCTTCACGTAATAGCCGGGCAGGTCGTCGGCCGGCGTGCCGCCCGCGAGGAACGTGAGGCCCGCGCGGCGCGCGCCTTCGATGTGCTGGACGACCTTGTCGCGATGGTGCGCGGACACGAGCGGGTTGATCTGCGCGGTCGTGTCGAGGCCCGCGCCGAGCTTCATCGACTGCGCGACGCCCGCGAGGCCGTCCGCGAGCTGCGCGAACTTGCTGCGATGCACGTAGATGCGCGACGCGGCCGCGCACACCTGCCCCTGGTTGAAGAATGCGCCGGCAGCCACCCCGTCGAGCGCCTGCGCGACGTCGACGTCGTCGAGCATCACGATCGGGTTCTTGCCGCCGAGTTCCAGCGAGAAGCGCGTCATGTTCTGCACGGCCGCCGCGCCGACCAGCTTGCCGGTCGCGGTCGACCCGGTGAACGAGATCTTCGCGATCGACGGGTGGCTCGCGAGCGCCGAACCGCAGACGCGGCCGCCCGTGACGACGTTGAACACGCCCGGCGGCACGCCGGCTTCACGCGCGAGTTCGGCGAGGCGCAGCGCGGTGAGCGGCGTTTCCGGCGACGGCTTCAGCACGATCGTGCAGCCGGCCGCGAGCGCGGGAATCAGCTTCCACACCGCGATCATCAGCGGGAAATTCCACGGCACGATCGCGGC
Organism: Burkholderia sp. APQ4-4ca; assembly: GCF_057837105.1. NCBI lineage: Bacteria > Pseudomonadati > Pseudomonadota > Betaproteobacteria > Burkholderiales > Burkholderiaceae > Burkholderia > Burkholderia sp. APQ4-4ca. The sequence goes on from NZ_JBYQCG010000246.1 coordinate 51,201, forward strand.
GACCACGCCGACCGGCTCCTTGCGCGTATAGGCCGTATAGCGCGCGCCGGGCGGAAACGGGATCGACACGTCGAGCGTCTGGCCGGTGATCTTGGTCGCCCAGCCGGCCATGTAGCGCACGTATTCGACGCTCGCGCCCACTTCGACCGCGCGCGACACGTGGATCGACTTGCCCTGGTTCAGCGTTTCGAGCTGCGCGAGCGTTTCGGCGTCGGCGTCGATCAGGTCCGCGAGTTTCAGCAGGATGCGTTCGCGGTCGGCCGGCCGCAGCCCGCTCCAGACGCGCGCGTCGAACGCGCGTTTCGCACTGGCGACCGCGCGTTCGACGTCGTGTGCGTCTGCATCGGCGACGGTCGCGAGCCGCTCGCCCGTGGCCGGGTCGTGCACGTCGAGCCGCGCCGCCGCGTGCGCGGGCTGCATGGCGCCGTCGATGAAGAGGCCGAAGTCGCGCGCAACGAAGGTGCGCACGGTGTCGCTGACGGCGACGAAGTTCGTGTTGCTCATGGGCGTCTCGTTGATTGTCGTGGCTGGACCGTGTGCCGGTGAGCACGCGGGCGTCGGACCACTGTATCGACGAGGATTCACGCCGGGTGAGCGCAAATTGGCAGCGCGTGGGGGAATCAGATGCGTGTGAGCCGGACGCGCAAGCGTGGCGTCGCACCGGACGAACGCCGCGTTATCGTCCAACGGAATGACGCGATGTGATTGCGGAGAGGGAAAAACTTACAGGAACAGCGCGCCGACCAGCTCCGTGCGATTCGACACGCCCAGCTTCCGATACATCCGCATCAGGTGAGTCTTGATCGTCGGTTGCCCGAGCGCGAGGTCGCGCGCGATCTCCTTGTTCGAGCGGCCGTCGCGCACGAGCCGCGCGATTTGCTCCTCGCGGTAGGTGAGCCGTTCCTCGCAGGCGATCCGATGAATCCCGCGCCGGGCGCGCAGCAGTGGGCTCAGCGCGGCTTCGGCCACCGGCTGCAGACGCGCGAGCGCGTCGATCTCGCCGGGGGCGAACCGCCCCGCCGTGCCGTTGCCGTGCGCGTCATCGAGGCCGAAGCGCAACAGCGAAAACGCGCCCACCGTGCGGCCCGCGTCGCGCAGCCAGATTTCGACGACGTCGGCCACGTCGTGCCGACGCAGGAAACGGGTCCAGTACGCGGACGCGCCGCGTCGTTCGTCAGGCAATTGAGACGCGAGCGTGACGACCGCGCTTTCGCCGGCCGCGCAGCGCGACGGATGCAGTGGATCGAGCATCCGGTAGCGCGCGACATAGGTACGGTGCATCGATTCCGGCATCCCGAACAGTTCGAAATCGGCTGCCTCGCCGCCCTGGTCGAGCCGGTAGAACACGATTGCGGACGGGCTCGCGAATGCGTCGAATGCGTCCACGCACGCGCGCAGCGCGCGTTGCCAGTCGGCGGGAGCGTGGTCGGCGGGAGCGGAGAAGGTCGGCATGGGGATCGGCGGGCACGCGAAGGCGTCGAATCTCGACGGCCTTGCCAGCCTAGTGGCGCCGAAACGCGCCAGTGAGCGCAAATCGGCAATTCGTCCCGGGGCGGCCAGGGCGGCCGGTTCGACCGGGACGATACGGACGCGCGAAGGAACCCGCGCCTCGTTTCAGCGAGCGTTCGCGGCGAACGTGTCGCAGGCGCTCACCTCGCCCGACTCCATCCCGCGCCGCAGCCAGTACACGCGCTGCTCGCTCGTGCCGTGCGTGAAGCTTTCGGGCACGACGTAGCCCTGCCCTTGCTGCTGCAGCCGGTCATCGCCGATGGCGGCCGCCGCCTTCAATCCCTGCTCGAAGTCGCCCGGCTCCATCAGCCGCTGGTTCGCGCGCTGCGCGTTGTTCGCCCACACGCCGGCAAAGCAGTCGGCCTGCAGCTCCATCCGCACCGACAGCGCGTTCGCGCGCGTCTGGCTCGAGCGCCGGCGCGCGGCGTCGACCTTGTCGGCGATGCCGAGCAGGTTCTGCACGTGATGGCCGACTTCGTGCGCGATCACGTAGGCCTGCGCGAAATCGCCGCCCGCGCCGAAACGCTTGCGCAGCTCGTCGTAGAAGCCGAGATCGATATATACGTTGCGGTCGCCCGGGCAGTAGAACGGCCCCATCGCGGTCTGGCCGGTGCCGCACGCGGTCGGCGTCGAGTTCGTGAACATCACGAGCTTCGGCGGTTCGTACTGCGCGTGCAGCTGCGTGTTGAACACGCCCGTCCACGTGCGTTCGATATTGCCGAGCACCTTGCGCGTGAACACCGCGCCGGGATCGTTCGCCGGCGCGCCCTGGTGCTGGGTCGGCGCGGGCTGCGCCTGCTGCTGGCGGCCCTGCAGCGCCGATGCGCCCTCGAGCACGACGCGCGGGTCGATCCCGAAGAAATACGATGCGGCCAGCGCGATCACGATCGTACCGATGCCGATCGTCGCGCGCCCGCCGCCGAACCCGCCGCCGCGTCGATCCTCGACGTTGGCGCTTTCTCTTTCGTCGTCCAGCCTCATTGCCGGCCCCTCCCTGTTCTTGTCGATGGTCCGGCCGCGTCAGCGCGCAACCGGGCGATACGCCGTGGCGACATGCGCCGTCGGCGGACGCGATACCTGCGCATCGGACGCCCGTTCCCGTCGATCCTGCCTGCCGCGCCATTGCTTGGCGCGCCCGTGCCGGCCGCACCATTCGTACGACGGAATCGGCCGGCCGACGCGGCGCGCGTGGTCGCGCACGGCCGCTCACGCTATTTTGCCGGGCTTTCGCGGCTTATCGCAAAAATGTGGAGGATAGAGCGATTCGGCGGCGGACATCGTCAGCCTTTGCAAAATGGGCCACGGTGGCCGCGCCTGGCCGTCCGGACGGCGCCCGTTCATCCTTTCGGCGGATACCGGCACGTGCCGGCGCCGCCTAAAGTAGCCGGAACGCATCTTCCCGGAGCACGACATGACACACCCGCCACCCCGTACGATCGCGATCACCGGCGCCGGCACCGGCATCGGCGCCGCGTGCGCGCGACGCTTCGCCCGCCGCGGCGAGCGCCTCGTGCTGATCGGTCGCCGCCAGGCGCCGCTCGACGCACTGGCTGCCGAAACGGGCGGCCTCGCGCTGGCCGGCGACGCCGCCAGCCCCGCCGACTGGGCCGGCTTCCTGCCGCGCATCGCCGAACGCTTCGGCCGCATCGACGCGCTCGTCGCATGCGCGGGCGGCCATGGCATCGGCCGCGCCGACGAAACCGACGACGCGCAGTGGCGCGACGCGATGCACGCGAACCTCGACACCGCATTCGTCAGCGCACGCGCATGCCTGCCCGACCTGATCGCGCAGCGCGGCAATATCGTGCTGGTCGCGTCGATCGCGGCGCTCGCGGCAGGCCCCGGCGTATGCGGCTACACGGTCGGCAAGCACGCGCTGCTCGGGCTGGCGCGATCGCTCGCACGCGACTACGGCCCGGACGGCGTGCGCGCGAACGCCGTCTGCCCGGGCTGGGTCCGCACGCCGATGGCCGATGCGGAAATGGCGCCGCTGATGGCCGCGCACGGCGATTCGCTCGACGATGCATACGCACGCGTGAGCGCCGACGTGCCGCTGCGGCGCGCGGCCGATCCCGACGAGATCGCGGCCGTCTGCGCGTTCCTGGCATCGCCGGACGCGTCGTTCGTGACCGGCGCGACGCTCGTCGCGGACGGCGGCGCGATGGTCGTCGACGTGCCGACGCTCGCATTCGGCCGGCTTTGACGCCGCAGGAACGCGTCACGCGTGCCTGACCGCTTCCGAATCCATTAACATCGTCCCGATCCGCCGCCTGGCGCGGCCCTGCCTCACCGTTCGGAATGCGATGAACATCCGGTTTCTGGAAACCTTCGTCTGGCTCGCGAAGCTGGAAAACTTCCGGCTCACGGCCGAGAAACTGCACACGACGCAGGCGGCCGTGTCGAGCCGCATCGCATCGCTCGAGGAAGCGTTCGACGTGCGCCTGTTCGACCGCAACACGCGCTCGGCCACGCTCACGCCCGCGGGCCGGCGCATGCTGGCCTACGCGGAGCGGATCGTGCGCCTCGACGGCGAAATGCGGCGCGACATCGATGCGGCGAGCGACGCCGGCCTGATCCGGATCGGCGTGATCGAATCGATCGTGCACAGCTGGTTCCCCGCACTGATGGCGCAACTGCGCGAGCGCTATCCGCGCCTCGACGTCGAGATCACGAGCGACACGACGCTGCACCTGATTCGCCTGCTGAGCACCGACGGCGTCGACCTGATCCTGCAGACCGATCCGGTGCCGGGCCCGGACTTCACGAACCTGCCGCTGGGCGAATTCCCGGTGCGCTGGGCCGCGAGCCCGCGCCTCGGGCTCGGCGGCCAGCCGCTCGACGCCGCGCGCCTGGCCGGGTTTCCGATCATCAGCTTCTCGCGGCACTCGGGGCCGCACGCGACGATCGAGCGGCTGTTCGCGGCGGTCGAACGGCCGGCCAGCATCAATTGCATCACGTCGGTCGCCGCGATGATCCGCCTCGTCGCCGACGGGCTCGGCGTGGCTGCACTGCCGCCTGCGATCATCGGGCGCGAACTGCATGAGGGCACGCTCGAACTGCTCGACGTCGAGCCCGAATTCCCGGCGCTGCCGCTCGTCGCGACGTACCGCAGCCAGGGGCTGCCGGTCGCCGCGCGTGTCGCGGAACTCGCGAGCGAAGTGGCGCGTGCGACGGCGGCTGCCGCGAACCTCGCGAAGCCGGCCGCCTCCGATCGCGTCGACGCAACGCCCGCGCGCAGGGCAACCGCGACAAAGACGAATACGCCCGCGAAAACGAAGCCGAAGCGCACGACGAAAGCCGCCTGGCCCGCCGCGCCTGCCGCAACACGGCGCCCGCGCCGCTCATAAGAAAACCTGTTCACCGCGAATTTGTTTTCTTGTTGGACGGGCACGGGCCGTCTTCAGGACACTGGGGTTCCCGACCTACCCGTCACGAGGAACGCCGCGATGACCCGCCTTTCCCTTCCGCGCGGCCAGCTTTGCGTCTGGACGGATATCGACCCCGCGTACGAAGCCGATTTCAACGCGTGGTACGACCGCGAGCACATGCAGGAGCGTGTCGCGATTCCCGGCTTCACGCATGCGCGGCGGTTTCGCGCGACCGACGGCGGCCCGCGCCGATACCTCGCGCTGTACGTGACGGACGCGCTCGACGTGTTCCGCGGCGAGGCGTACCGACGCGCATTCACGCAGCAGACCGCGTGGTCGCTCGCGAACTTCGAACGCATGACGGGCACCCAGCGGCGCGTCGGCGAACTGACGATCGAGGCCGGCGACGGCGAAGGCGCGCATCTCGCGCTCTTCGTGCTGCCGCCGGATCGCATCGACGTGCCGCAACTGCGCGAGGGCTTCAACGCTGCACTGCGGGAACCGGGCATCCACGCCGCGCGGCTGTTCCGCACCGCGCCGGACTTGTCCGCACCGATCGGCGCCGCGGCGGCCGCCCGGCCCGCCGCCGATGCGCTGGTGCTGATCGAAGGCAGCGACGCAGTAGCCACGCGCCGCGTGACCGCCACGCTCGCCGGACACGACGACGTACGCACCTTCGAGCTGCTGTGGCGCGCCGCCGCACCGCTGCCGGCTGCGCACCGCGAGGCCGAAGCCGAACCGGCCACCGCTGCCGCGCTGCCTGCCTGAACGCTCGACGCCGGCACCCACGCCGGCCCCGTCACCCGTCACGACCTGCCCGATACCATGAGCACTCTCGCCCAGCCCGCCGCCCACACGCCCCACCGTGTCCGCAACAGCCGACTCGCGACCGCGAGCATGATCGGCACGTCGCTCGAGTGGTACGACTTCACGATCTACAACACGCTCGCCGCACTCGTTTTCAACCATCTGTTCTTCCCGTCGGTCGATCCGCTGGCCGGCACGATCCTCGCGTTCTCGACCTATGCGGTCGGCTACGTGTCGCGCCCGCTCGGCGGCTTCGTGTTCGGCAACCTCGGCGATCGCATCGGCCGCCGCGCGGTGCTGATGCTCACGCTCGTGCTGATGGGCGTGACGACCGCGCTGATGGGCGCGCTGCCGACCTATGCGCAGGCCGGCATCCTGAGCCCGATCCTGCTCGTCGCGCTGCGTTTCGTGCAGGGCGTCGCGCTCGGCGGCGAATGGGCCGGCGCGGTGCTGCTGTCGGTCGAGCACGGCGACCAGAAACGGCGCGGGCTGTCCGCGTCGTGGACGCAGATCGGCCCGTCGTTCGGCACGCTGCTCGGCACCGGCTGCATCGCGCTCGTCACGCTGTCGACCACGTCCGACAGCTTTCTGTCGTGGGGCTGGCGCGTGCCGTTCGCGGCCAGCGCGCTGCTCGTGGCGTTCGGCTTCTGGGTGCGGCGCGGCGTCGACGAAACGCCGCAGTTCGAGCAGCTCGCCGAATCGCACGCGACCGCCGAAGTGCCCGTCGCCGACGTGCTGAAGTACCACTGGAAGCGCCTGCTGATCGCGGGCGGCTCGCGAATCGGTTCGGACGTGCTGTATGCGCTGATCGTCGTGTTCACGCTGACCTACGTGACGACCGTGCTGCACCTGTCCCGCCCCGTCGCGCTGACGGCCGTGATGATCGGCACGGCCTGCAACGCGCTCGCGGTGCCGTTCTTCGGCGCGCTGTCGGACCGTTTCGGCCGCCGGCCCGTGTATCTCGCCGGCGCCCTGGCCGGGATCGTGTGGGCGTTCGTGTTTTTCACGCTGCTCGATTCGGCGCGCCCCGTGGCGATCGTCGCGGCCGTCGCGATCGGCCTCGTGATCCATGCGGTGATGTACGGCCCGCAAGGCGCGTTCGTGACCGAACAGTTCCCGACGCGCGTGCGCTACGCGGGCTCGTCGCTCGCGTACACGCTCGCCGGCATCGTCGGCGGCGGCTTCGCGCCGCTCGTGATCGCCGCGCTGTTCCGGCAGACGGGCACGACGACGGCCGTGTCGCTGTACGTCACCGCCGCGCTCGTCGTCACGTCGATCGCGCTCGTCGCCGCGCGCGAGACCGCGCACCGGCCGCTCGCGGATTGAGCGTCGCCGCCAGCCGGTTCATTCCCTTGCACCTCGAACGGATATCCGCATGCCAACCCTGTCGTTCAACGTGATTTCCCTGCACGGCGCGCCAGCCGCCGTCGACGTCGATATCGAACGCGTCGTGATCGCCGGCTGGGCCGGCCGCGACCCGGCCGCGATCCGCGCGCACATCGACGAACTCGCGGCGCTCGGCGTCGCGCCGCCATCGACCACGCCGTGCTTCTATCGCGTGTCGTCGGCGCTGCTCACGCAGGCGCCGTCGATCGGCGTGCTCGGCGCGCGCTCGGGCGGCGAGATCGAATGCGTGCTGATCGACAGCCCGGCCGGCACGCTGGTCACGGTCGGCTCCGATCATACGGATCGCGAAGTCGAGGCGTACGGCGTCGCCGTGTCGAAGCAGGTATGCGCGAAGCCGCTCGGCCGCGACGCGTGGCGCCATGCGGATGTCGCCGATCACTGGGATGCGCTGGAGATGCGTTCGTGGCTGATCATGCGCGACGGCGAGCGAACGGCGTACCAGCACGGCGCGCTCAGCGGCCTGCTCGCGCCCGACGCGCTGTGGCAGCGGTTCGACGATCGCCGCACGATGCCCGCGCGCTGCGCGATGTATGGCGGCACGGTCGCCGTGCACGGCACGATCGCGACGATGGGTGACGGCGATGCGTTCGAGATGGAGTTGCACGATCCGGTGCTCGGACGCAGCCTCACGCATCGCTATGCAGTCGAGGTGTTGCCGGTCGTGGCTTGACGGCGAGCGGAAAACCGCACGCGACGGGGACGCGGGCGCGACGGCTGTCGGTCGTTACGCCTGTTCCTACCTGTACGGCTCGAAGCAGTGATAGTCCGGGAAGTTGAACTGCGCGTTGCCGCAGTACAGCACACCTGCCAGGTTGGTACACCCGCTCAATGTGAACATGATTGCTCCCGCAACCGACATTTTCCACCCGAAATACCCCATCGCGCCCCCGTTTTCGCCTTATCGGTATCGACCGACATGATGCGCACCGGACGCACGCGGGTATGTGGAGAATTGTGGTCCCGGGGGCACTTCGGTTTACCGTGACACGTTTCCGCGCGCGGGCGCCGCCCGTGCTCCCCGCCGTTGCTCACCCGAGACACCCGAGCCCCGCCAGCGTCGCCTCCACCGCCGTATCGAGCGGCGTCACCGGCTCGCGGCCAAGCACCGCGGTCACGCGCGCGTTGTCCATCCGGATCGGTTCGCGCCACAGGTAACGCATCTCGAGCAATTCGCGCAGCGTCGTGACGAACGGCGCGGCCGCCCACACGAGCCACCACGGGAAATCGCGCAGCGCCGGCCGCATGCCGTGCCGCTGCGCGACGCGTTGCACGGCCTGCGCCATCTGCATGCCGTCTTCATCCCAATGCCCGCCCAGATGGAAACGCGCGAACGGCTCCAGCGTCTCGCGCCGCTCGATCAGCTCGAGCATCGTGCGGGCCACGTCCGGCACATACGACCATTGATGGCCGACGCCGCGGCTCGGCACGCTGATGGTCGCGACGGGCCGCCCGGGCTTGATCAGCCCCTGCGAGAACCAGCTGTTGCCGAGCTGCGGCCCGAAGAAATCGCCGGCGCGCACGACGATCGCCCGCACGCCGTGCACGCTGGCGTCCTGCAACCGCCGCTCCAGTTCGACGCGGATCGCGCCCTTGCGGGTCGCCGGATGCTGCGGCGCATCTTCCCGCAGCACCGGAAACGCATCGGCGCCGAAGTTGTAGACCGTGCCCGGCAGCACGACGGTGGCTTGCGCGGCCCGGGCCGCCGCGATCGTATTGTCGATCATCGGCAGCACCTGCGTGGCCCAGTTCCGGTATCCGGGCGGGTTCACCGCATGCACGATCACGCTGCAGCCGCGCGCGGCGCGCACCACCGCATCGCGATCCAGTGCGTCGCCGCGCATCCATGCGATGCCGTCGCGCTCCACGACCTCGGCATCGAGCCCGCGCTTGAGCGCCCGCACCTGCCAGCCCGCATCGCGCAATTGCCGTGCGACTTCCCCGCCGATCCCGCCGCTCGCACCCAGCACGAGTGCCTGCCGTTGCGTCCCGCCTGCGTTTGCCAACATTGCCGCTCTCCTTGAATGGCGTCATCACGACACGCATTCTGGCGCGCGGGCCACTAGCAAGGAATTGCCGAACCTGGCAGATCGGCTATACATTTATGCATGACCACCGATCTGAACTGGGAACGCTACCGCACCTTCCTCGCGGTGCTGACGGAAGGCTCGCTGTCCGGCGCGGCGCGCGCGCTCGGCATCACGCAGCCGACGGCCGGCCGCCATGTCGCGGCGCTCGAAGCCGCATTCGGCCAGACGCTGTTCACGCGCTCGCCGTCGGGCCTGCTGCCGACCGAGGCCGCGCTCGCGCTGCGCGGCCACGCGGAGGCGCTGCGCAGCGCGGCGGCCGCGTTCGAGCGCGCGGCGGCCAGCCATGGCGCCGGCGTGCGCGGCATCGTGCGGATCTCGGCCAGCGACGTGATCGCCGTCGAGGTGCTGCCGCCGATGCTCGCGCAGTTACGGCGCGACCATCCGGGGCTCGTGATCGAACTGGTGCCGACCGACCGCATCCAGGACGTGCTGAAACGCGAGGCCGACATCGCGGTCCGGATGGCGCCGCTCACGCAGGACGCGCTCGTCGCGCGGCGAGTCGGCGACATCGAAGTCGGGCTGTATGCGCGCGACGATTACCTGGCGCACCACGGCGCGCCCGCGACGAGCGACGCACTCGCGCATCACGCGCTGATCGGCTTCGATACGGTCACGCCGTTCATCCGCTCGGCGGGGCGCGGCATGCCGCTCTGGAAGCGCGACGCGTTCGCGCTGCGCACCGACAGCAATCTCGCGCAGCTCGCGATGATCCGCGCCGGCTACGGGATCGGCTTCTGCCAGACGGCGCTCGCGAAACGCGACGCGCGGCTCGTGCGCGTGCTGCCTGACGGGCCCGCGACGCGGCTGGAAACCTGGGTCGTGATGCACGAAGACCTGCGCACGAGCCCGCGCTGCCGCGTCGTGTTCGATGCCCTCGCCAACGGGCTGCGTGCGTACGCGGACGGTGAAGCCACCGAGTAGAAAGCGGCGGCCGTGAATCGCGCAGGCCGCGCTATTCGTAGATTTTTCCGGCGAACAGGATGTCGGCGATCCGCCGCCACGGGTTGTCCGGCACGTCGTAGAAACGCAGCCCCTCTTCCGACGCCTCGGCCCAGTCGATCATCGCTTCCAGGTACTCGCCGATCGACCGGTTTTCCCAGCCGAGCGCGGCGTGCGCGTACGGCGACAGCGGCGAGTCTGCCTCGAGTTGCCGCTCCGTGTGCCAGTCATGGCCGAGCACGCGCAGGAAGTGGATCAGCGAACGCTCGTCGACCACGCGCTCCAGCGCATCCTGCAGCTTCGCGGCCATCTCGCGCTTCAGTTCGTCGTTCATGCCTGTGGTCCCCCTGGCGCGCCTCTCGTTACGCGCCGTCGCGTGTCGCGCGGCATGGTTTTACATCAGCAGTTGACGCGACAGCACCTCGCGCGCCTGGGTAACGGTTTCGCGCTCGCCCGGCAGCGGCGGCGTCAGCGAAAACACCGCGTCGGGCAGCGGCGGCAGCCGGTATTTCGGGCCGAGCCGCATCAGGCCGTCGCCAATCGCCGACGCGCACAGGCAGCCGACTCCCAGCCCCGCCGCGAGCATCGACTGCAACCCCGCGACACCCGACGCGCTGTGCACGAGCACGTACGGCGTGTGCTGCTCGTCGAGCGAGCGCACCGCGACCTGATGCATCATGCAGTCGTCCGGCAGCAGCACCAGCGGCAGCGGCTCGGGCAACTGCTCGGCGAGCGCCGGCGACGCGACCCACGACAGCGGTTCGCGCCGCAGCACCCAGCGCGTGTCGGCCGACACCGGCCGGAACGGCCCGCTCGACATGTTCATCACCACGCCGAGATCGATCTGCCCGCGCGCGTGCGCCGCTTCGATCTCCGCGCTCTTCATCGCGCTCACGTGCAGGCTCAACTGCGGGTAGCACTCGCGCAGCCGCGCCAGCATGCCCGCCACTTCATTCGTACGGTAGTAATCGGTGATCGCGACGCGCAGCTCGCCCTTGATCGCCTGCCCGCGCAGTTCGTCGAACGCGGCCTCGTTCAGCGCGACGATGCGCCGCGCGTGCTGCAGCAGCCGCGAGCCGGCCGGCGTCGGCTCGACGCCGCGCTTGCTGCGCACGAACAACGGCACGCCGGCCCGCGATTCGAGCTTGCGCACCTGCTCGCTGACCGTCGATTGCGACAGGTGCAGCAGCGGCGCGGCGGCCGTCAGGCTGCCGGCGTCCGCGACCGCCGCGAAAGTGCGTAACTGATCCAGGTCGAAACCGCGCATCGCCTCCCCCATCCATCGAATAACCCGATGGATGCTACCACTCTTTCCCGCTTTTCCGAATCATGAGCGATATCCAGAATAAGGGGTCAACGGCCTGCCTGTGTCGATCGCATACCCGGCCCTCATTTTTTGGATCCTGCTTTCCTCATGACGAACCACACCCTTGCTCCCCGCGCGCCGGCCGGCGCGACTGCCGCGGCGATGCCGCGCAGCCGCCACGGCTGGGCGCTCGTGGTCCTGCTGGTCGGCGCCATTCTGCCGCCGCTCGACTACTTCATCGTGAATCTCGCGCTCCCGGCCATTCGCGACGGCATCGGCGCGCGCCAGGCCGAGTTGCAGCTCGTCGTGTCGGCCTATGCGTGCGCGAACGCGGTCGTCCAGATCACCGGCGGGCGTCTCGGCGACCTGTACGGACGCAAGCGCATGTTCATGGTCGGCATGGCCGGCTTCGTGCTCGCGTCGACGCTGTGCGGGCTCGCCGGCAACGGCACGGTGCTCGTCGGCGGCCGCGTGCTGCAGGGCCTGTTCGCCGCGATCCTCGCGCCGCAGGTGCTCGCGACGATCCGCAGCGTGTTCAGCCCGCAGGAACAGGTGCGCGTGATGGGCTTCTACGGGTTCGCGTTCGGCCTCGCGGCCGTGATCGGCCAGCTCGGCGGCGGCGCGCTGATCAGCCTGCATCCGTTCGGGCTCGGCTGGCGCGCGATCTTCCTCGTCAATCTGCCGATCGGCATCCTGGCGCTGATCGGCAGCTGGCGCTTCATCCCGGAAAACCGCGCGCCGCGCGGCCAGCGCATCGACGTGCCGGGCACGGTGCTGATGTCGCTGTTCCTGCTGATGCTCGTGTACCCGCTCACGCACGGTCGGGAAGCCGGCTGGCCGCTGTGGATGATCGCGTGCGGCATCGGCGCGCTGCCGATGCTCGGCGCGCTGCTGGCGGTCGAAGCGCACCGGCTCGCGCGCGGCCACGATCCGCTGCTCGACGTGCGGCTGTTCCGCAACCCGGTCGTCGCGCTCGGGCTCCTGCTCGCGTTCCTGTTCTACATGCTGAGCGCGTTCTTCCTGAGCTACGGGATCTATCTGCAGGGCTGCCTGAACTGGTCGCCGCTCGCGTCCGGCTTCGCGATCCTGCCGCTCGGGCTCGGCTTCCTCGCGAGCCCGCTGCTGATGCCGCGCCTCGTCGCCCGCTTCGGCGGGTATCGCGTGCTCACGCTCGGCTTCGCGATGCTCGCGGGCGGCGTCGCGGTCGCCGCCGCGCTCGCCCGCGACGGCGCGCCGGGGCCCGGCTTCTATGCGGGCATCGCGGCGATCGGCATCGGGCAAGGGCTCGTGCTGCCGTCGGTCGTGCGGATCGTGCTCGCGGAAGTCGACACGGCCCGCGCGGGGGTCGCGTCGGGGATGGTCAGCGCGATGCTGCAGATCGGCGCGGCGGTCGGCGCCGCGACGATCGGCGGCGTGTTCTTCGCGCGGCTCGGCGTGCATCCGGCCGCGCTCGATTACGTGCAGGGGTTCAGGGCGTCGATGTTCACGCTGACGATCGTGTTGCTGGGCTGCATCGCCTTGTCGATGGCGCTCGGGCCACTGCATCGGCGGCTGCATGCGCATGCGTGACGGATACGCGGGACGGAAATGGCCGCGTCAGTCCAACGCCGGCAACCGATGCGGCGCATGCAACGCATGGCCGCTCGCCGGCATCCGGTTTATTCGCGATGCTCGCGCTGTGTTTGTCGCGCCTCCCATTCGGCCAGTTCGACGCGATAGCGCGCGAGCGCTTCGTCGTACAGGTCGAAGACGCACGGCGAACAGCCGCTGTTGCAGCAGTCTTCCAGTTCGGGTGGGATAGGCGGGGTCGGACGGGGATCGTCGATGGACGGATCTCCGGAAACTGAGTTCGGCACGGCGTGGTCCGGTAACGTGGAGTGGAGAGTATAGGGCGAGACGGGCCGCCGCCGCGTTCGGCCGGCCGCGCCGAGCGTCTCTCCCATCCCGACCGCTGATCGAGATCGCGGCCATCGTCGAGATTCCGCTGGCGCGGTTTCGTCGCGCCAGGATGGCCGTGTGAAAGGCATCAGGCCCGCGTGAAAACGCGCGCCGGCCGCTATATTCCCGACCGGCGCGCGCTCATGCTCCCCCTCGCGCTTACTTCGCCGGCGCGCCCGGCTTCACCGCCCCCGGCTTGTCGGCCAGCGGCTGCCACGCGGCGCCGAGCGAATACCAGTCGACGCGGCGCGTGAGCGTCATGATGCCGGCAAGGATCGCGAACAGCAGCAGCGAACCGAGCATCAGCGCATTGTCTTCCGACAGCAGCAGCCCGTAGAGCGCGGCATACAGCACCGCGAGCAGCGCCGTGAACGTCGCGCCGCGCTTCACGCTGTGCAGCACGAACGACAGGTAGAAGCCGAGCAGCCCGATGCATGCGCCGCTCGCCGCGAGATACGCATAGCCGAACGCAATGTGCTCGGACAGGCTCAGCAGCAACAGGAAGAACAGCGCGAGCGACAAGCCGACCAGCGCGTACTGGATCGGGTGAATGCGCAGCCGCTTGACGAGCTCGTACATGAAGAAGCTCGCGAACGTGAGCATCACGAACAGCGCACCGTATTTCGTCGCGCGTTCGGCCTGCAGATAGACGTTTACGGGTTCGATCACCGACACCGACGCCATCTCGATCTCGCCCCCGCCGTTGCCGGACGCCACTTGCTCGCGCGCCTTCGTGTTGAACGACGTCACGTGCCAGTTGCCGACGAAACCGCGCGCATCGATCGTGCGCTCGGCCGGCAGGAATTCGCCGCCGAAACTCGGATGCGGCCACGTCGATTTCAGCGAGAAGTCGTTCTGGTCGCCCACCGGCGCGAACGCGACCGATTCGGCGCCCGCCAGCGGCAGGCCGATGCTGAACGGCACGACCGCCGCGCCGGCGTTTGCGTCCGCCAGCGCCGCGAGATCGACGTTCGCATGCACGCCCTGGCGCAGGCTGTCGAGCCGCGTGCCCTGCTCCACGTCGATCCGCTTGCCGCCGATGCGCAGGTCCGGCTGCGCCTTCAACCCGCGAAGGTCTCCGATGCCGAGCGCGACATACGCGCCGTCGATCTTGAAGCTCACGTGGCCGTCGGCCTGCGGCAGCTTCTTCAGGTCCGGCAGCGGCAACGTGCCCGTCACCCGGCTGTCGAGCGCGTACACCAGTGCCTTGTGGATGCCGCGATAACGCACGCTGACCGACAGCGTGCCGTCGACGTTCAGCGTCTTCGGGAACACGAGCAGCCGTTTCGTCTCGCTTTTCAGGCTCGTTTTCGCCTTGCCGCCGGCGCGCACGTCGTCGCTCACGCGCGTGACTTCCGTGTAACGGACGACGAGCACCGGCCCCGTCACCGTCTGCGGCCCCGCGTAGCTCGCCCAGATGCTCTGCAGCGCGCTCTGCCGATAGTCGGCGCGCTCTCGCACGATGCTCTGGACCATCTGTAGCGGGATCAGGATCGCCAGCGCGAGGAACGCGGTGATCATGGACTTGAACAACAGGACTCGATTCATGGCTGGCAAGTACCGGGATGGAAGGTACGGTCAGCATGAGCGGCCCCGGTGAAGGCCGATTGAAGCCTGTGTGAAGCGAATGTGTGGCGAGCGTGAAGCGCAGTCAGCCGGCCGACGGCAGCGTGAGCGTCGCGCACGCGCCGCCTTCCGCGCGGTTGGCGAGCGCGACCTGACCGTGGTGCAGCATCGCGACTTCGCGAACGAAACAGAGCCCGAGGCCCGTACTGCGATCCTGCCCGTCCGGGCGCGGCAGCGAATAGAAGCGTTCGAACACGCGCGACAACGCATAGTCGGGCACGCCGGGGCCGTCGTCCGCGACGCGCACGACCGCGACGTACGCCCTGCCCGCCGGCTGCCGCTCGAGCGCGATCCGGATCGTGCTGCCTTGCGGCGCGAAATCCAGCGCGTTGTCGAGCAGGTTGACGAGCGCCTGTCGCAGCAGGAACGGATCGCCGTCGACGACCGGCGCATCGGCCCCGTCAGCCGCATCGTTCGCGTCGATCCGCAGGCTCACGCCGCGCTGCCGCGCGCGCGGCTCGATATCGTCGACGAGCTGTTCGAGCACCGGCCGCAACGCGACCGGTTCGTGCACCGACAGCCGCTGCTTCTGCTCGACCTCGGCCAGCGCGAGCAGCTTGCGGATCATCTGTTCGAGGCGACCGGCCTGGCGGCGGATGTTCTCGGTGAAGCGCCGGCGGTTCGCGACCGGCATGTCTTCCTGCAACAGCTCGGCCGCGCCGCTGATCGCGGCCAGCGGGCTCTTCATTTCGTGCGTGAGCGTGTGGATGTAGGTTTCCACGTACTGCCGGTCTTCCAGCCGCTGATGCATGCTTTCCACCGCGCGCCCGAGTTCGGCCAGCTCGTTCGCGCCCTGCAGCGGCATCGACGCGCGCTCGCCGGCCGCGATCGCGCGCGCATAGCGCTGCAGGCGCCGCAGCCCGAGCACCAGCCACCACGTGCACGCCGCGCCGATCAGGATCGCGCCGCCCATCAGCAACGCGCCGTACAGCATGATCTTGCGCTGGCTGCGCGCGATGAACGGCGCGACCGTCTGGTTCGGCTTCGCGATCGTCAGCACGCCGATGATCTCGTTGCCGCGCCGGATCGGCGCCGCCACGTGCATCACCGTGCTGCCGTCGTCGTTCGGATCGCTGCGCGTGCTGCGCGCGCCGTATTCGCCGCGCAGCGTCCGGTACACGTCGTTCCAGCGCGAATAGTCCTGCCCGACCGCGCGACCGGACGAGTCGTAGCGGACGATGCCGTGCGCGTCGGTGATGTAGAGACGGTAGCCGATCGCATTCTTCTGGATGCCCCACACGTTCGCGCTGACCGGGCGCTCGTGCAGTTTCCCGAGCTGCCGTGCGAATGTGCCGTCGGCGATATGGCCGTTCGCCATGTCGTCGGCCGCCAGCGTCGCCAGCACCTGCGCGGTATCGACGAGCGTGTCCTCCATCGCTTCGCGCACGCCGGGCTTCACCTCCTGCACGAACACGCGCAGCGTGATCAGCGCGGCCAGGCCGACGATCAGGAAAAAGCCGAAGAAGATGCGCAGGCCGATATGCATGGGCGGTGTCGATCGTTACGGTTGCAGCGAATAGCCCATTCCGCGATGCGTGCGGATCGGGTCGCGCTCGGGATCGATCGCGCGCAGCTTGGCGCGCAGCGTCTTGACGTGCGTGTCGACCGTGCGGTCGGCCGAATCGAGCGCCTCGTGCCACACGAGATCCATCAATTGTTCGCGCGAGTAGATGCGGCCCGGATGCCGGACCAGCAGCGCGAGCAGCCCGAATTCATAGCGCGTGAGGTCCAGCGCGTGGCCGAGCCACGCCACACGCGCGCCGTCGGCGTCGAGCGTGAAGCCGGCGGCGACCGGGGCAGGCGCGTCGGCGGGTGCGGGTGCGGGTTCCGCCGTGGCCGCCCGATGGAAGCGGCGCAGGATCACGCGCACCCGGGCGGCCAGCTCACGCGGCGAAAACGGCTTGACGACGTAATCGTCGGCGCCGATCTCGAGCCCGACGATCCGGTCGATCTCGTCGTGCCGCGCGGTCAGGAAAATCACCGGAATGTCGGTGAACGTGCGCAGCCGCCGGCATACCTCGAAACCGCCGAGGTCCGGCAGGCCGACGTCGAGCACCACGAGATCGACACGCGTGTCGCGCAGGCGGTCGAGCGCCGCCTGCCCAAGCGTGCAGTGAACGGTCTGCATGCCGTCGGTGCCGAGGGCATAGACGATCGTGTCCGCGATCGCCTGTTCGTCTTCGACGATCAGGATGGTGGGCTGAGTCATGGTGTCGGGTTCGGGTCGCGCAAGCCGGTGCGACATTGTACGCACGGCCGGCCCCGGCGAGCCCTCCGCCGGCGCACTACGCGACGCGGCCGCTCACCGGAATCGACGCACCGGTGATCGCCTGCGCGCCGGCCGACAGCAGGAATCCGATCGTCGCCGCGAGCTGTTCGGGCCGGACCCAGCGCGAGAAGTCGGCGTCGGGCATGTCCTTGCGGTTCGGCGGCGTGTCGATGATGCTCGGCAGCAGCGCGTTCACGGTCACGCCGCGATCGAGCAGTTCCGCCGCCAGCGCCTCGGTGAGCCGTGCGACGCCCGCCTTCGCGGCCGCATACGCGCCCATCCCCGCGCCGGCCTTGAACGCCGCGCCCGCGCCGATGTTGACGATGCGGCCGGCCTGGCTCGCCACCAGGTACGGCAGTGCGGCCTTCGACGCATTCAGCGCGGTCTTCACGTTCAGTTCGTACATGCGGTCCCACGTGGCGGCATCGCCGTCGGCGATCGTCTGCCACACGAATGCGCCGGCGATGTTCAGCAGCGCATCGACCCGGCCGAATTCGCGGTTGACCATGTCGAGCGCCTGCGTGGCGGCCTGCGGATCGACGAGATCGATGCCGCCGATGCGCAGCGCATCGGCCGGCACGCCGGGCAGCGCCTGCGCCGCCGGGGCCGCGCCGCGGCCGATCAGCGCGACGCGTGCGCCGCGCTCGCCGAGCCACGCGGCCGTCGCGACGCCCAGATGACCGAAGCCGCCGGTAATCGCGACTACCTTGCCTTTGAAATCGGGTTCCATCGATGTGTTCTCCTGGATCGAGCGTGATGGGATGAAATGCCGACAGCGTAGCGCCGTTCACGCGTTCGTGCGCGCGGCGATGAGGGTGCGGCGGCGCAGTTCGTCCGTCGGTGAGCCGTGGCTGGCCGGGGGGAAATCGGCGAACGGTCGACGGGAGATTGGCTGCGAGCCGGGAGCTGCATCGCGAAACGGATCGCCGCTCATACGTCGCGAGACGGGGCGACGCCTGCGCGAGCCCACGAGCACGCGGTCGGACGGCCGGGCATAATGCGCGATGCCCGGCACCCATGGCGCGCGAGGAGGCAACCGGGCTGGCCCGCCCGACGGCCCGGGCCACCGCCGTCTCGCATCCCGAACCTCAACCCGTCAATCCCATGCAAGTACTCGTCATCGGAACCGGCAAGCTCGCCAACGAGTTGCTCGGCTCGCACAAGCTCGACCCGGCCACCTGTCGCGTGATGCCGTGGTCGGACAGCACACGAACCGAGGCCCGGTCGATCGTCGTCCATGCCGGCTCCGGCCGCGAACTCGCCGCGGCGATCGCGTTCTGCCAGGGCACCGCGTCGCCGCTCGTCGAGTTGTCGACCGGCTCCGGCCTCGAAAGCGGAACGTACGGCTTTCCGGTCGTGCTGTGCCCGAACACGAACATCCTGATGCTCAAGTTCATGAGCATGCTGGAAGCCAGCGGCCACCTGTTTCGCGACTGCGACGTCAGCGTGACCGAGTCGCATCAGGCCGGCAAGACCTCGGTGCCCGGCACGGCCGTCGGCATCGCCCAGTCGCTCGGCGTACGGCCGGAAACCGTCCGCTCCGTGCGCGAGCCGGTCGTGCAGCGCAGCGAATTCGGCATCCGCGACGATCAGCTCGGCCGCCATGCGGTTCACCGGATACGCATCGACGACGGCGCCTGCAGCCTGCAGTTCGAATCGCGCGTATCCGGCGATACGCCCTATGCGGATGGCGTATCGCGCATCGTCGAGGCCGTGCGGCAGCACGATCTCGAGCATCGCCGCTATTCGATCGTCGAATTCATCCGCAACGGCTGGCTGTAGTCGCGACAGCGGCGGCCTGCGACACGAGCGCCCATGGCGCGGGCCGCACGCCTGTGCCGGCGAGGCCTCGCCGCGCTCGCCCTCGCTGGCTCGCCGCTACCCGTCTGCCAGCACCGCGCCGCTCTCCGGCAACGTCGCCCCGCCATCGACGACGATCGTCTGCCCGGTGATGTACGCCGCATCGGCCGACGCGAGAAACAGCATCGCGTTCGCGATGTCCTCCGGCTCGCCCATCCGCGCCAGCGGAATGTCGCGCGCGATCTGGGCCGCGACCGACGCGTCGCCGAGATTGCCGGCCGCCGGCGTGCGGATCATCCCCGGTTCGACGCCGTTGACGGTCACGTTGCGGCGCGCCAGCTCCAGCGCCGCCGCCCGAATGAAGCCGTTTACGCCGGCCTTCGACGCCGCGTAATGCGCCAGCCCCGGATAGGCGACGCGCGGCCCCGTCACCGACGACGTGACGAGCAGCCGCCCGGCCCCCGCGCGCTCGAATGCCGGCAACGCGGCCTGCGCCAGCCAGAACAACGCCGACAGGTTGACCGACAGCGTCCGGTCGAGCGTCGGCTCGTCGATCTGCGCGAACGGCGTCAACGGAAAGTACGCGGCATTGTGGATGACGACATCGAGCCGGCCGCCGTCGCGCTCGACTGCCGCGACGAGCGCATCCAGTTCGGCCCGGCTCGCGGCATCGACCCGGTACGCGCGTGCGTCGCCGCCCGCCCCGGCCAGCGCGTCGGCCTGCGCGGCTGCCGCCTCGCCATTCAGGTCGGCGACCGCGACGAACGCATCGGATTCCGCGAAACGGCGCGCGATCGCCGCGCCGATCCCTTGCGCGGCACCCGTGACGAGCACGACGCGGCCGCTGAAATCCGCACGCAAGCGGCCGCCGCCGAGCACGGCGGTCATCGCTGCGCCTCGTCGCCGAGCGGATGCACGGTTTCGTTCAGCACCTGCGCGTACGCGCCGACCGGGAAATTCGACAACGAGCCGAAATCGCTGCCCTGATAGCCGAAGATCTTGCCGTCGGTCTTGTGCTGCGCGAAGTCGATCAGCACGACGCCGAGCGTCGGCACCACCTTCTCGCGCCACACGAACAAGTAAAGCTCGTCCGCAATCTTGAAGTAATGACAGCGGTCGACATCGGCCAGCCCGCCCTCGACGCCCTGCAGGCACTGCCACGCGTAGAAATTCTCGTTCAGGTAGATGTGCTCGTAGCATTCGGTCGGGCTGTAGCGGTACATCGTCCGCTTGCCGATCAGCTCGCGCGTGGGCGCATGCAGCGGCCCCGGCCGGGCGTGGCCGCCGAGCGTGCCGTGCCGGAATTGCGCATCGACGGCCGTCAACGGCAGCCCGCGCGCGACGCGCGTGAACGCATCGATGCGCGTGTCGGCTTCCGTCGGCAGCGTACCGACGACCGACGTCCACACGCCGGTGTCGAGATCGATCACGAGGCTCACCGACGTCGCCCGCGCTGTGGCATCGATGTAGTCGACGAAGTACAGCCCGTCGCGCAGCCGCGTCACGCGGCACGCCACGCGGCCCTCCGTATCGGTCGCCGCATCGCGCCACTGCAGCGCGCCCGCCTCGAACGTATAGACACGCCATGCGCCCGATGCGTCGTCGAGCGTCAGCGTCCGCCCAATGAGTGCGTCGACGGGGGCGAGGACGTTCGCGTCCGGCGCGAAGCCGTCCGCGAGCGCGCCCACCTGAATGAATACCGGATCCTGTCGTTCCACCTGCCCTCTCCCGCGCAGCTTCAGGCCCGGCGGGCCGTGTACGCTGCTCATGTGCACATGGTGCGGGCTGCGCGCGCGGCGCGGTATCGGCCAAAAGGATGAAGGGCGCGCGGCGCCGGAACGCGCTACAGTGCACGTGATCCGCGCCGCCACCGGCGCGAGGAGCGCACATGCACCGTGTCACCCACTACCGACGCACCGGCGAAGGCATCGAGGCGATCAGCCTCGAATCCGATCGCGCGTTTCCGCGCCACGCGCACGACGAATTCGGGGTCGGCGTGATCGTCAGCGGTGCGCACCGGTCGTGGAGCGGCCGCGGGCAAGTCGACGCGCTGGCCGGCGACACGATCATGGTCAACCCCGGCGAGATGCACGACGGCTCGCCGCTCGAGGCCGGCACTGGCCGGCGATGGCGGATGCTCTACCTCACTCCCGCGCTGATCGCGGGCGTCGCGGCGGAAGAAGGCGTCGGCGCCGTCGAGCTCGCGCATCCAGCCGTGCGCGACGCGCGGCTCGCGGCCGCCGTCGGCCGGCTGCATGCGCGCATCGTCGCAGGCGAAACCCAGCCGCTGGCCCGCGACGAAGCGCTCGTGATGCTCGTCGCCGGTTTGCTCGCCCGGCACGCAAACCGCACGCTGCCCACGGCCGGCGTCGCACCGGCGGTCCGCATCGCCCGCGAGCGGCTCGACGCGGCGCCGGCCGCGCCCGTGTCGCTCGCCGAGCTGGCCGACCTGAGCGGCGTCAGCCGCTTCCAGTTGCTGCGCGGCTTCGCGCGCGAGCTCGGCATCACGCCGCATGCCTATCTGGTCGAGTCGCGCACGCGGCTGGCGCGCACGTTGCTGGCCAGCGGCCTGCCGATCGCCGATGCAGCGGCTGAAGCCGGCTTCGCCGATCAGAGCCACCTGACACGGGCGTTCGCGCGCCACTTCGGGATCACGCCGGGGCGATTCACGCAGGCGGGTTAAGTCGCACTGTCCCGCTGCCCTGCGCGCAGCGCGAGGCCGCCGGGCGCACCGCATTCGCAGGCGGTTGCCGCCTCGACGGCGGCCGCGACCCATTGCGTCCGGGCACGTCGACGGCGCCCCGTATTCAACGCCCCACTCTGCTGCAATTTCGTTCAAGACGCCCCGTGCCCGGTACGCGACGATGCGGCGCATGAAGACACGACTGATTGGCTATCTCTATCTCGCCGCCGCGATGGCCGGTGTCGGCAGCACCGTCATCGCGAGCCGTCTCGCGGCGGGCGGCCTGCCGCCGTTCGCGGCCACCGCGCTGCGCTTCCTGATCGCGACCCCGCTGCTGTTCGCGCTGATGCGCGCGCAGCGCATGCGCTGGCCACGCATTTGCGCACGCGACGCCGCGCTGCTCGTGATCCAGGCGGCGGCGGGCGGCGTCGGCTATACGGTGCTGCTGATCAGCGGGACGAAGCTGTCGTCGCCGCTCGATGCGGGCGTGATGCTCGGCACGCTGCCGGCCATGTCGACGCTGATCGCGGCCGTCGTGCTGCGCGAGCGGCAGACGCCGCGCGACTGGCTGGCTGCCGCGCTCGCCACCGCCGGCGTGCTGTTCGTCACGTTCGCGCCAGGCCACGCGATGCCGTCGCTGCAGACGCTTGCCGGGGATGCGCTGGTACTGGCGGCCGTCGCATGCGAAGCGGTCTTCATCCTGCTCAACCGGCGGCTCGCCGCGCCGTTGCCGCCGCTTGCGCTTTCCACCGCGATGTCGGGCCTTGGCTTCGTGCTCGCCCTCGTGCCGGCCGCGTTCGAATGGCATGCGGTGGCGAGCGGCTGGACCGTCGGCGCGGTGTCGGCGATCGCGTACTACGCACTGATTCCGACCGTGCTCGGCTATCTGTGCTGGTATGCGGGTTCGGCGCGCACGAGCGGCACCGAGGCCGCCCTGTTCACCGCGGTCGCACCGGTTTCGGCCGTGCTGTTCGCCGTCGCGCTGTTCGACGAAGCGCTGAGCGGCACGCGTGTCGCCGGCATCGCGCTCGTCGTCGCCGGCATGCTCGTCGGCGCGACGCGACGGCGCGAGCCGCCCGGCGAATCGCGCACGACGCTCGCGGCGCGGGCCGCCACCGACTGACGCGCGTTCATCGCGCCCCGGCGGAAAGGGCAGCCGCGCCCTGCCGTCGCATCGCCTGTCGCTCTCCGTCTTCCCGCCATGCAGCCGGCGACTGCAGGAATGTGTCCGCGCGCCGCAAAACCGTTGCGCACGGCTGCGCAAGATGCAATATTCGCGTGGCCGGCCCCTTTGACCACCCTCGAACGACAATCCGCCAAGCAATGAACAGGAAGGAAGCCAAAACAAGAATCGCGGTGCTGCTGTCCGCGGGAACGAGGAAGGCCGACGCGCTGGCCGAACTGTCCGGACAGGGGCTCAAGGATCGCGTGCTCGCGCACCTGATCGCGTCGCGCCCGGACCCCGAACGCTGCCGCAAGAACAAGGTGCACATCCGGATCCTGATCGCGCTCGGCATCGCCCAGCTGGTCATCAGCCTGATGCTTGCGTACTACTTCTTCGCATCCGACGCCGGCACCGTCCTCGTCACCGTATTCCTTGCGTTGACCGTGCCGCTGTCGCTGCTGTTCATCTGGGGCTTCGCAACCCATCGTGTCGGCGCGTATCACGCGTTCATCGTGTTGTCGCTGCTGCAGATGCCGAAGGCCATCGCCGATCTCGGGCGCGATCCGGCGGCCGCGCTGCCGAGCGTCGCGATCACGGCCGTGCTGGTCGGTTACGTGTGGTTCGTCCGCAACCGGCTGTTCCCCGACTACGGCTGGTTCGCGCCGCGCAAGGTCGACGGCAGCTACGCATTCGTGGAACGCACCTGACGCCGGCGGCGTCGACTCGCGCACAAAAAAGGCGCCGGGCCGCCCCGCCATCGCGGGAAGGCCCGGCGCCTTCTGCATTTCTGCATGCCGGAACGGCTGGCTTACTTGGCCTTTTCAGCCGAATCGCTGATCGCCTGGCCGCCCTTCGAAATGTCCTGGCCCACGCCGGCGACCGTATTGCAACCGGCGAGCGCGGCGGTCAGTACCAGCAGCATTGCAGCAATCGTACGCGTCATTCTCATTCTCCTTGGAATCAACAAGCCCGATCGGGCGAATCGTGTGTGGCGTGGCGCCCGGCATGCTGCCGGACACGGGGCCTGACCTGATTATACGGAGAGCCGCGCCGCGCGCCAGTACGGCCCCGCCGCGTGTCCGGCGCGCCACATCGCGCATGCGCGAAGATTTTTCTTGACTTCATTGCGGCAGGAACTAATATACGCACCGCGTATATTTTCCGCCCAGGAGCCGCCGATGACCGTTCCCCAGCAAGCCTTCCTCCGCGACGCGATGCGCCGCCTCAACATGACTCGCGAGGCCTTCGCGAATCGCATCGGCGTCAGCCGGCGCGCGCTGGATACTTGGCTGCTTCCGGACGATTCGCAGGAATCGCGCGGGATGCCCGAAATCGTCGAGCGTTTCGTGTCGGAAATCGTCGAACGCTCGGCGCCGGACGGGGAGAACTATACGCAAAGCGTAGACAAACAAGGGCTCGCGAAGCAATTCCTGTTCGAAGGCAAGCCGCAATTGATCTCGGTCGACCAGTTCTCGCGGGATTCGGTCGAGGCGCTGTTCCGCGTGGCCGACGTCATGCAGCCGATCGCGCGGCGTCACAAGATTTCGCGCGTGCTCGAAGGCGCCGTGCTCGGCAACCTGTTCTTCGAGGCCAGCACGCGTACACGCGTGTCGTTCGGCGCGGCCTTCTGCCGGCTCGGCGGCTCGGTGTGCGACACGACGGGCTTCACGTTCTCGTCGATGGCCAAGGGCGAATCGATCTACGACACGAGCCGCGTGATGGCCGGCTACGTCGACGCGCTCGTGATCCGTCATCCGGAAAAAGGCTCGGTGGCCGAATTCGCCCGTGCGACCAACCTGCCGGTGATCAACGGCGGCGACGGCCCCGGCGAGCACCCGAGCCAGGCGCTGCTCGACCTGTATACGATCCAGCGCGAATTCTCGCGGCTCGGCAAGATCGTCGACGGCGCGCACATCGCGCTGGTCGGCGACCTGAAATACGGCCGCACCGTGCATTCGCTCGTCAAGCTGCTCGCGCTGTACCGCGGGCTGAAGTTCACGCTCGTGTCGCCGCCGACGCTCGAAATGCCGGCGTACATCATCGATCAGATTTCGACGAACGGCCATGTGGTCGAGCAAACGAACGACCTCGCGGCCGGGCTGCGCGGCGCGGATGTCGTCTACGCGACGCGGATCCAGAAAGAGCGCTTCACCGACGAGTCGTTCGAAGGCTATACGCCGGATTTCCAGATCAACCAGGCGCTCGTCGATTCGGTATGCAAGCCCGACACGCTGATCATGCATCCGCTGCCGCGCGACAGCCGGCCCGGCGCGAACGATCTCTCGGTCGATTTGAACCGCGACCCGCGCCTCGCGATCTTCCGGCAAACCGACAACGGCATTCCGGTGCGGATGGCGATCTTCGCGGTGCTGCTGGGTGTCGAGAATCTCGTCCAGCACTCGATGCGCGATGCGACGTGGCGTCCGCCGGCGTACCTTGGGCCGGAGGATGCCGTGTTTCACGGAATCGATTGAGCTGCGGGCGGCATCGCGCGCCTGAACGCGAAATTGCTTCAGTTCGAGGGCCGCGCGCAGTGACGCAACGCCCCTCCAACGCGCCGGCTTGCACGGCGCGTTGTCATTTTCAGCACCGGCGCCGCAGCGGCTCGGAAATGACGTTGGTATCGACGAGGATCACCACATTTGCTTTCAATGCAGTCATACCAACACCTTGCTGTCATTTGATCCGGGTTGGGATGCAGCCACTGTAAGCCATCTGTCACGCCTTTCCCATTCGGCCGTTCGGCCATCCTCCCGCCCCGCCAGCCCCTCACAACCCCTCCGCAACATTCGTCAACAATCACTCCACAAATGAGAACAAGAACGCTTCTCATTCAACAAGAAATTACATAGAATGCCGCCTGAAAACAAATCGTAATAATTCCCGGCGGCATGCACATTTCCGCAATAACCGCCCCGGGGCCACATCGCGAGGTCGAAGCGCACCATGAAGTCCCGTCCCGACGAGCTGAAGCTCGGTAAATTCACCACCCTGTGCAGCGTGCTCGCCGCGAGCCCCGCGTTCGCCGACGGCACGCCGCCCGCGACGCCCGTCAGCACCGACGGCCATCTCGCGCCGATCGAGATCCAGGGCAAGACCGAGCACAGCTACAAGGCCGACTTTTCCGCTTCCGCGAAATTCACCGCGCCGCTCGTCGACACGCCGAAATCCGTCACCGTGATCCCGCAGGAACTGATCCAGAACAGCGGCGCGGCGACGTTGACCGAAGCGCTGCGCACGGTGCCCGGCATCACGTTCGGCGCCGGCGAAGGCGGCAACCCGCTCGGCGATCGTCCGTTCATCCGCGGCTACGACACGCAGGGCAGCATGTTCGTCGACGGCATGCGCGACACGGGCGCCACCACGCGCGAGATCTTCAACACCGAGCGCGTCGAGATCACCAAGGGCTCCGACGGCGCGTACGGCGGCCGCGGCGGCGCCGGCGGCAGCATCAACCTGATCACGAAGGCCCCGCACCTCGGCACGACGGCCGCCGCGAGCGCGGGCCTCGGCACCGACCGCTATCGCCGCTTCACCGCCGACGGCAACTGGCAGTTCGCCGATCACGCCGCATTCCGCCTGAACCTGATGAGCCACAACAACGACGTGGCCGGCCGCGACGCCGTCAACAACGAGCGCTGGGGCGTCGCGCCGTCGATCGCGTTCGGCCTCGGCACGCCCACGCGCGTGACCGCGAGCTACTACCATCTGCAGACGGACGACATGCCCGACGGCGGCATCCCGTACTTCTACACGACGTCGAACAAGCCCGCGAACGTCGGCACGATCTATCCGGCGCCCGTCGATCGCCACAACTTCTACGGCCTGATCGACCGCGACTTCCGCAAGACCACGTCCGACATCAGCACGATCAGGATCGAACACGACATCACGCCGAACCTCACGGTGCGCAACACCACGCGCTACACGGAATCGACGCAGGACTACATCTGGACACAGCCGGACGACAGCCAGGGCAACGTCGTGAACGGCAAGGTCTGGCGCCGCAACAACAACCGCGACAGCTCGATCAACAGCCTCGCGAACCTGACCGAGCTGTTCGGCGAATTCCGCACGGGCCCGTTCAAGCACAGCTTCACGACGGGCATCGAGCTGTCCCGCGAATGGGGCAAGCGCGATTCGTACAAGGTCGCAACCGACACGGGCAAGATCTGCCAGAAAGGCATCGGCGCCGCGTCGGGCTACAACTGCACGAGCCTCTGGTCGCCGAACCCGAACGATCCGTGGGCCGGCTCGATCACGCGCAACAACGACTACGCGCATGCGCGCACCACGACGAAGTCGATCTACGGCTTCGACACGATCGAGATCACGCCGCGCTGGCAGGTCAACGCCGGCGTGCGCGTCGACGACTACTCGACCCGCTTCACCGATACCAAGGCGAATGGCGGCAAGACCACGACGCGCGACGACACGCTCGTCAACTGGCAGGCCGGCCTCGTGTTCAAGCCCGCACAGAACGGCAGCATCTACGCGTCGTATGCGACGTCGTCGACGCCGGCCGGCATGCTGCTCGGCGAAGGCAGCGAAACGCAGTCGCTGACGCCGGGCCGCGGCGGCGTCGGCCCGAACGCCGACCAGATGGCGCCCGAGAAGAACCGCAGCATCGAACTCGGCACGAAGTGGAACGTGCTGAACGACAAGCTGTCGCTGACGGCCGCGCTGTTCCAGATCGACACGACGAACGCACGCGTGACGCTGCCGAACAACCAGTACGCGATGGTCGGCAACAAGCGCGTGCAGGGCCTCGAGCTCGGCCTCGCCGGCCAGATCACGAAACAGTGGCAGGTGTTCGGCGGCTACACGTACATGAAGAGCGCACTGCGCGACAACGGCAAGGACGCCGCGAACAACGGCAACCGCTTCCCGAACACGCCGAAACACAGCCTCACGATGTGGTCGAACTACGACGTCACGCCGAAGTTCACGGTCGGCGGCGGCGCGTTCTACATGTCGGAAGTGTTCGGCGACCCCGCGAACCTGCGCGCCGTGCCGTCGTACTGGCGCTTCGACGCGATGGCGCAGTACCGGATCAACAAGAAGCTCGACCTGCAGCTGAACGTGAACAACCTGTTCAACCGCACGTACTTCGATCAGGCGTATCCGGCGCACTATGCGTCGATCGCGCCGGGCCGCTCGGCGTTCGTCACGCTGAACGCGCGCTACTGATCGATGGAGGCCGTGTCGCTGAAGGCGCTCGCGTCGGTATCGCCGCGCGAGTTCGCCGACATCCTGGCCGGGCCGCCCGAGCGCGCCGCCGCGTGGGTCGCGGCGGCGGCCGACCACGGCATCGTCGACGCGCAGGCCGTCTACGGGCAATACCTGCTCGACGGGCACGGCGTCGCACGCGATCCGGCCGCCGCGTTCAACTGGTTCCGGCACGCGGCGCGGGCCGCCCACCCGATGGCGATGAACATGCTCGGGCGCTGCTACGAGTTCGGCTGGGGCACGGCCGCCTGCGCGCCGGTCGCCGTGTACTGGTATCGGCTCGCCGCGCAGGCGGGCCTCGACTGGGGCATGTACAACTACGCGACCGCACTTGCGCTCGGCAACGGCGTCGACGAGAACCGCGCCGACGCGCTCGACTGGTTCCGCCGCGCGGCCGCGCTCGGCCATGCGAAATCGATCAACCTGATCGGCGGCTTCTACGAGGACGGCTGGGTCGTATCGGCCGATATCGACGCCGCGTTCGACCACTATCGCCGTGCGGCCGAAGCCGGCGATTTTCGCGGCCAGTTCAACTATGCGCGGCTGCTCGCCGAACGCGGGCGCGTCGACGAAGCGCTCGCCTGGCTCGCGCGCGTGCCGGCCACCGCGACGCCCGCGTTCATCGCGAAGATGCGCGCGTATCTCGTGTCGTCGCCGCTCGACGCTTTTCGTTCGGCGGCCATGCAATTGACGCCGCACGCATTGGAACCCGCATCATGATGCTTCATATCCCCGGCGTACTGACCCAAGCACAAGTCGCGCAATGCCGCGACCTGCTCGATGCCGCCGAATGGGTCGACGGGAATGCGACGTCCGGCGCGCAATCGGCGCTCGCGAAACGCAATCGGCAATTGCCGGAAGGTTCGCCGGTCGCGCGCGCGGTGGGCGACGCGATCCAGGATGCGCTCGCCCGCCATCCGCTGTTCTTTTCGGCGGCGCTGCCGCTCAAGGTGTTTCCGCCGCTGTTCAATCGCTATGCAGGCGGCGAGACGTTCGGCACGCACGTCGACAACGCGATCCGGCTGCTGCGCGGCACGGATTTCCGCGTGCGCAGCGACCTGTCGGCGACGCTGTTTCTCGAGGAACCCGACGCGCACGACGGCGGCGAGCTGTGCGTCGAGGATACGTACGGCGTGCATCGCGCGAAACTGCCGGCGGGCGATCTCGTGCTGTA
Organism: Burkholderia sp. APQ4-4ca; assembly: GCF_057837105.1. Taxonomy (NCBI): domain Bacteria; kingdom Pseudomonadati; phylum Pseudomonadota; class Betaproteobacteria; order Burkholderiales; family Burkholderiaceae; genus Burkholderia; species Burkholderia sp. APQ4-4ca. Next base: position 80,508 of record NZ_JBYQCG010000246.1, read on the forward strand.
TCCGGCGTCGAGCCTGCATCACGTGACGCCTGTGACGCGCGGTGAACGCGTGGCGTCGTTCTTCTGGATTCAGAGCATGGTGCGCGACGATGGCGATCGCACGCTGCTGTTTCAGCTCGATACGCAGATTCAGGCGCTTTCCGCGGAAAAAGGCGCGAAGGACCCGATGGTCATTTCCCTGACCGGGATTTATCACAACCTGTTGAGGAAGTGGGCGGATGCGTAGCGGGAGCCGGTCATGCCCCACGGCGCTTGCGCCGCGTCGAAATGCGGGTCTAAAATGACCGTCGTCAAATGACCATGCTCATATCATGATGCCGCACGCTCCCGTATCGAAATCCGAATTCAAGGCTCGCGCACTCGAATACTTCCGGCTCGTCGAGGCGTCGGGCGAAAGCCTGATCGTCACCGACCACGGCAAGCCGACGCTCGAGATCCGGCCGTATCGCTCGCGCGAAGCTCAGCCGTTGGACATATTGCGCGGGTCGGTCATGCGCTACGACAATCCTCTCGATCCGATTGCGGAAGATGATTGGGAGGCGTCGCGGTGATCGTGCTGGATACGCATGCATTGGTGTGGTGGGTGGCAGGCGACCCTGCGCTCAGCAAGAAGGCGAGAAGCGCGATCGATCGCGCACGGAGCGAAGGCGCGCTCGCCGCATCGGCCATCTCCGCGTGGGAAATCGCGATGCTGGTGCGCAACGACCGCCTCGCATTGACGATGGATGTCGACGCGTGGCTCGCCACCGTCGCGCAAATCGACGGCATGCGGTTCGTGCCGATCGATGCCGACATCGCCGCGAAATCCACCGATCTGCCCGGCACGTTCCACAAGGATCCGGCCGATCGCATGATCGTCGCGACCGCGCGGCGGCTCGGCGCACCGCTCGTCACTCGCGACGAAAAAATCCGCGCATACGCACACGTCAAGACGCTCTGGTAGGCGTCGCCCGCCCGTGGGTCGAACTACGGCGCATCTTCCGCCCCACTCCCGCATATTGGCGATTCGTCCGACCAACACGACCGCGGCCGGCCCATCCCATATCGGCCAGCGGCCCGCAGCCGTCGTCGCGCCAAGTGCCCGCGCCGGCTTAACGCATTACCCGTCCGAATGGTGGCACGGGTCGTTCGGCGATCGCTATTGGGCCACCCCGCAGAACGAATCGCATGCAATTTACAGTCCTGTCGACGAAAGCATGCTCGAAGAAGCCTCGCGGTGACGGTTTTCCCGATTCGACATGCGTGACTCGGTAACATTCTCACTTGCCGATCCCCGTGTGCTACCGCACAATCGCAGCACCTGCCTCACTCCCCGCACGCCGATGTCCTATGCGTCACTCGCGACCGGCGTCCTGCTCGCCGGCGGCCTTGGTCAACGCTTCGACCCGACCGGCCTGCACAGCAAGCTGCTCGCCCGGCTTCCCGACGGCACGCCGGTGGCGGTGGCCGCCGCCCGCCATCTCGCGGCTGCCACCGCCGACGTGATCGCCGTCGTGCGCCCCGGCGCCGAAAAGCTCGCGATTCTGCTGAACGAAGCCGGCTGTCAGGTCGTCTATGCACCCGACGCGCTACGCGGCATGGGCGCGAGCCTCGCGGCCGGCGTCCGCACCGCGCCCGATGCGAGCGGCTGGCTCGTCGCGCTCGGCGACATGCCGTGGATCGCGGCTTCCACTTACGAAACGGTCACGCGCGCGCTCGAAGCCGACGGCGCGTCGATCGTCGCGCCCGCGCATCGCGGCGTGCGCGGCCATCCGGTCGGTTTCGCCGCGCGCCACTTCGAGGCGCTCGCCGCCCTCGACGGCGACGCGGGCGCCCGCGCGCTGTTCGCCAGCGCGCCGGTGACCCTGCTCGACGTCGACGACCCCGGCATCCTGCGCGACGTCGATACACCGGCGGATTTGCGCTGACGTCGATTGCGCGGGCCCGCGGGCTCCCGCCCAAACACCGCCAACAGGCGGATTTCTCCGACGATCGACAACCCGTCGCAAGAATCCCGCTGCAAACGCGCGACCGATTGGCTATAACGAAGACGAGGCGCGTCCGCCGCGCCACCCCGTCACGCACGCCACGAGTTCTCCATGAGCGACCACACGACCCCAACGCCCGAGCCACCGGCCGACCCGAACCGAGATCCGGAAGACGATCCATTCTCGTCGCCGCCCGGCCATCACGACAACCCGCAGCAGCCGGACGGACCGCCGAGCAAGGATCCGGTCTAGCCGCACACCGCCCCGCTCCGCGAATGCAGCGCGCCACTACCGTGGCGCGTCTAGCGCGCCGTATACCCGCCATCGATCGGCAGCGACACGCCGCTGATCATCGACGCCGCGTCGCTCAGCAAAAACAGGATCGGCTCGACGACTTCGTCAGGCTGCGCGAAGCGGCCGAGCGGAATCGCGGCCAGCATCGGCGCGCGCTTCTCCGGTTCGCTCCACGCGAACTGCGCCATCGGCGTGAGCGTGACGGTCGGGTTCACGCTGTTCACACGAATGCCGTACGGCCCGAGTTCGATGCACAGCACGCGCGTGATCGCGTCCATCGCCGCCTTCGACGCGCAATAGCTCAGATGCGCGGGCAGGCCGACGAGCGCCGCTTGGCTCGATACGTTGACGATGCTGCCCCGTGCGTTCGCCGCGCCGCGTCCGTCGCGCTCGATCATCTTGCGCGCCACGGCTCGCGCGACGAGCGCGGCGCCGCGCGCATTGACGGCCATCACGCGATCGAAATGCGCGGCGTCGACCTCGAGCGCCGGTTCGAGCGACGCGATCCCCGCGCAATTGACGAGGCCGTCGAATGCCTCGTACGAGGCGAGCGCGGCATCGATCGCGTATTCGTCGCCGCCGACATCCATGCGCAACGTTTCGCACGCAATCTCGCCGGCAAGCGCGTCGAGCGCGGCCATGTCGCGCGCCGCCGCGACGACGCGCGCGCCTGCGTGCGCCAGCGCGACCGCGCACGTGCGGCCGATGCCGCTCGACGCGCCCGTGACGAGCACCGTTGACCCGCCGAAATCGAATCGTGTGTTCATGATGATGTGCCCAGCCTGTGCATGATCGGCTTGAGTGCCGGATACAGCGCCGTGTAGAGCGCAAAACGCGCGTCGTACGTTTTCGCGCGCTCCGCATCGGGCCGTGCGCGCTCGATGAGCGTGACCCAGCCGCCCTGCGCGTCGTCGCGCGACACGAGCCCTGCCCCGACACCGGCGAGCAGCGCCGCGCCCATCGCGGCTTCGACGTCCTGCTCGATCGTCCACACCGGAAAACCCGTCACGTCCGCGATGATCTGCATCCACAGCGCCGAATGCGCGGCGCCGCCGACGACGATCAATCGATTATCCAGCGCCACCGCGCCACGGCGGCCGGCCTCGATGTTGTGGCGCAGTGCGAACGCGACGCCTTCGAGCACCGCGCGATAAAGATGCGCACGCGTATGCGCGAGACTCAGCCCGACGAACGCGCCGCTCGCCTTCGCATCCCACACCGGGCTGCGCTCGCCCATCAGATACGGCAGGAACAGCACGCCGTCGGCGCCGGCCGGCACGCGCTCGGCCGCCTCCTCGAGCAGCACGTGCGGATCGCCGTGCGACAGCAGCCGCGCCGCATCGATTTCCGCGTGACAGAACTGGTCGCGAAACCACGCGACCGACGCGCCGGCCGTGATCGCGCCGCCGAACACGTACAGGTCGCGCTGGCCGTCGAACACGTGCGGCATGCTGACGAGGCCGTGTCGCGCATCGACGTGCCGGCTCACGTAGCCCCAGCACATGCTGGTGCCGATCATCGCGACGTGCTGCCCGGCACGCGTCGCGCCGGCCGCGAAGGTCGCCACCGCCGCATCGACGCCGCCCGCGACGACGGGCGTGCCGGCCGGCAGCCCGAGTTGCGCGGTCCATTGCGACAGCAGGCCGCCGACGACGTCCGTCGAATCGACGAGCCGCTCGGGCATCATCGTCGCCGGAATGCCGAGCATGTCGAGCGCGTCGTCGGACCATTCGCGGCGCGCGACGTCGTACACGCCGCCGATATTGCCGGCCGAACTGTGATCGACCGCGACTTCGCCGGTCAGCAGGTAGATCACGTATGCGTTCGGCGGCAGGAAATAGCGCACGTTCGCCCACACGTCCGGCCGCTGGTCGCGCAGCCACAGCATCTTGGTGAAGCCGTAGTAGCTGTCGACGCCGTTGCCGGTGATCGCGCGCAGCCGCTCGACGTTCACGTGTTCGTCGACCCAGTCGACTTCCGCGGTCGCGCGCCGGTCCATCCAGATCAGGCACGGATGCAGCGGCCGCATGTCGATGTCGACCGGGATGCCCGAGCCGCCGTACAGGCTGCTCACGCACACCGCCCGAATCGCATCGGCCGGCACGCCCTGCGCGCGCGCGTCGCTCACGCAGCCCGCGATGCAGTCGAGCACCGCGTCGAACCACACCTGCGGCCACTGCTCGGCCCACAGCGGGCGCGGCGTATCGGGCTGGTAGCCGGCCGAGCGTCGCGCGACGATCGTGCCGTGCCGGTCGACCAGCAGCGCCTTGGTGCTCTGCGTGCCGATGTCGACGCCTATCACGTATTCCATGATGTCTCCGGTGAGGCGCGCGCCGGCTGTCAGCGGGCCGGCTTCAGCAGCACCTTGATCGATTCGGGCGATTTCGCGACGCGGATCGCGTCGTCCCACTCCTCGAGCGCGAAACCGTGCGTGACGATGCCCTTCGACGTGACGAGCCCGCGCGCGAGCAGGTCGATCGCGACCGGATAGCAGTATGGCCCGAGGTGCGCGCCGCGTACGTCGAGCTCCTTGCGGTCGCCGATGATCGACCAGTCGACGGTCGCATCCTCGCCGAACACGCTGAATTCGACGAAGCGCCCCAGCTTGCGGATCAGGTCCAACCCCTGGTTCACGCCGACCGGCGCGCCGGTCGTCTCGATGTACACGTCGCAGCCGTAGCCGTCGGTGAGCGCGCGGACGATCTCGCGCGCGTCGTCGCGTTGCGGGTTGATCGTCACGTCGGCGCCGTACTGGCACGCGAGTTCGAGCCGTTCGTCGATCAGGTCGATCACGACCAGCTTCTTCGGCGTCTTCAGGTGCGCGACCTGCGTCATCATCAGCCCGAGCGGGCCCGCGCCGGCGATCACGACGACGTCGTCGAGCTGCACGTCGCCGCGGTTCACGGTATGGATCGCGCACGACAGCGGCTCGATGATCGCGGCATCCTCGAGCGATACGCCGAACGGGATCTTGTGGACGATCGCGGTCGGCGGAATGCGCATGTACTCGGCCATCCCGCCGTCGGCGACCTCGCGCTGGAAGCCGAAGATGTTGTGCACCTCGCACATCCAGTACTGGCCCGACTTGCAATAGCGGCACTTGCCGCACGGCACGATCTGCTCGGCGATCACGCGGTCGCCCGGCGCGACGCCGAAATGCTCGGCCGCGCCGTCGCCGAGCGCTTCCACATAGCCGAAGAATTCGTGGCCGGGAATCACCGGCGCCTTCACCCACGGGCTCGGTCCGCCCCAGAACATCTTGGCACCGGTGTAGCACTTGCAGTCGCTCGCGCAGATGCCGCACGCGGCGATGCGGATCACGAGCTCGTTCGCGCCGGGATGCGGCATCGCGACCTGTTCGACGCGATAGTCCTCGGGGCCGTGGCAGACGACCGCGGTCATGCGCGGCTGGGCTTCGGGTGTCGTCATGAGTTGTCTCTTTCCTGAATGATGCGGAGGACGGATGAATCAAGCGTTACCGCGATCGCTCGCGGCTGATATAGATCGCGAGCAGGATGATTCCGCCCTTGATCACGTTCTGCACGTACGGGTTCACGCCGATCATGTTCAGTCCGTTGTTGAGCACGCCGAGCAGCAGCGCGCCGACCAGCGTGCCGAGAATCGCGCCGCGCCCGCCGGAGATCGACGTGCCGCCCATCACGACGGCCGCGATCGCGTCGAGCTCGAAGCCCACGCCCGCGTTCGGCTGGCCGCTCATCAGGCGCCCGGTCAGCACGATCGCGGCGAGCGCCGACGTGAGCCCGGCCAGCGTGTAGACGATCAGCTTCACGCGCGCGACCCGCACGCCGGTGAGCCGCGTCGCCTGTTCGTTGCCGCCGATCGCATACACGTAGCGGCCGAACGGCATCCGGTCGAGCAGCAGCCATGCGATCGCATAGACCGCCAGCATGATCAGCACGGGCGCCTGGATGCCGAGCACCTTGCCGCTGCCGAAGAACGCGACCCAGTCGGGCAGCCCGTCGATCGGATAGCCGCCCGTATAGATCAGCGCGAGGCCGCGCGCGATGCCCATCGTCGCGAGCGTGACGATGATCGGCGGCATCCCCGCGAACGCGACGAACACGCCGTTCAGGAAGCCGAAGCCGAGCCCGACCGCAATCCCGATCGCCAGCGCGGCGACCGCGTTGACACCCGCGACCATCAGCCCGGCCGCGAGCGTGCCCGACAGCGCCATCACCGAGCCGACCGACAGGTCGATCCCGCCCGTCAGGATCACGCAGGTCATGCCGACCGCGATGATCGCGTTGATCGAGACCTGGCGCAGCACGTTTTCCAGGTTCGCCGCGGACAGGAAGCTCGGGCTCGCGATCATCATCGCGATGCACACGACGATCAGGCCGACGAGCGGATAGAACAGCGTCGAGCGGCGCAGTTGCGCCCACATCGGGCGCGGCGGCGGCGCGTCGCCGGCCGCGGCCGCGAGCGTCGTGGAACGCGTGGAAGAAGAATCAGGCAGGTTCATGGGTCGCTCCTCGCGTGCCGGCCGTGGCATAGGTCATGACCGTGTCGGGATCGATCTCGTCGCCTTCGAGCGTCGCCTCGATGCGGCCCTGCCGGAACACGGCGACGCGATCGCACATGCCGACGATTTCCGGCAATTCGGACGAGATCATGATGATGGCGTAGCCGCGCGCGGTGAGTTCGCGCATCAGCCCGTAGATGTCGGCTTTCGCGCCGACGTCGATGCCGCGCGTCGGCTCGTCGAAGATCAGCACCGACGTGTGATGGTTCAGCCAGCGCGCGATCACGACCTTCTGCTGGTTGCCGCCGGACAGCGTCGCGACCTCGGTATGGATCGACGGCGCCTTCACGCCGACGCGGCGCATCACGTCGTGCGTGGTGCGCGCCTCGCCGCGCCGGTCGATCAGCCAGCGCATCGACCGGTACTTGCCGAGGTTGTTCAGCGAGATGTTGTCGCGAATCGAGAACGACGTGACGAGCCCTTCCGTCTTGCGGCTTTCCGGCAGGATGCCGATACCGGCACGCAGCGCATCGGCCGGATCGGCCAGCCTCGCCGCCGCGCCGCGCACGCGCAGTTCCTTGCGATGCGCACGCGTCGCGCCGATCACCGCGAGCGCGGTTTCCGTGCGCCCCGAGCCGACCAGGCCCGCGAAACCCAGGATCTCGCCTTCATGCAACGCAAAGCGGTTCACCGGGCCGTCGCGCTCGATCTGCAGCGCATCGACTTCGAGCACGGCCGGCGCGTCGGCCGGCACGACCGGCTTCGGCGGAAAGCTGCTCTCGATCCGGCGGCCGACCATCATGCGCACCAGTTGCTCGACGTCGGTGTGCGCGACCTCGGTCGCCGCGACGTACTGGCCGTCGCGCAGCACCGTGATGCGGTCGCACACCGCGAAGATCTCGTCGAGGTGATGCGAGATGAAGATCATCGCGACGCCCTGCCGCTTCAGCTCGCGCATGATCGCGAACAGGTGCTCGGCCTCGGCCGGCGTGAGCGTGGCGGTCGGTTCGTCGAGGATCAGGATGCGCGCGTCGAGCGACAGCGCCTTGCCGATCTCGACGAACTGCTGCTGCGCGACCGACAGCGTGCGGATCGGCGCATCGAGATCGATCGTCACGCCGAGCCGTGCGAAGATGGCGGCCGCCGCGGCGCGCATCCGCTTGCGGTCGCGCGCGCCCCAGCGGTTGCGCAGCTCGCGGCCGAGGAACAGGTTGTCGACGGCATCGAGGTGCGGAATCAGGCTGAACTCCTGGAACACGATGCCGACGCCGGCCGCGACGGCGTCGTGATAATCCGCGAAATGGCGCGCGGCGCCGTCGATCTCGATCGTGCCGGCATCCGGCTGGTGGATGCCGCACAGGATCTTCATCAGCGTCGACTTGCCCGCGCCGTTCTCGCCGAGCAGCGCATGAATCTCGCCGCGCGCGATCTCCAGATGAATGTCGGACAGCGCCTTCACGCCGGGAAAGCTTTTCGTGATGTGGCTGAGCCTGAGTATCGTGTCCATCGGCTTCTCCGTGCGAAGGGCGCGGCCCGTGCCGCCGCCCTTCGCGTCGCGTCGCACGTCGTTCACCAGCTGAAACCCTTCGCGTTGCCGCGATCGACGACCTTCACGTCGACGGGAATCGCCTTCGGCACCGTCGCGCCCCACTTGCGCGCGATCGCGATGCCGAGCGCGATGCGCACCTGGTCGGCCGGGAACTGCGCGGTCGTCTCGATGAACTTCGAGTTCGGCTTCTGGATCGCGGCGATCGCCTCGGGCGCGCCGTCGACACTCGTCAGCTTGATGTCCTTGCCGGAACCCTCGATCGCGGCGAGCGCGCCCATCGAGCCGCCGTCGTTCACGCTGAAGAGGCCCTTCAGGTTCGGATGCGCGGAGATCATGTTTTCGGTGACCGACAGCGCGGTCGCGCGCTCCTGCTTGCCGTTCTGCGTATCGACGAGCTTCACGTTCGGGAATTTCGCGAGCCCGGCCTTGCAGCCGCGCACGCGTTCGAGAATCGGCACGACCGGAATGCCGTCGAGGATCGCGACCTCGCCGCTGCCGCCGATCGCCTTCGCGAGGTATTCGCACGACATCACGCCCGCGTCGTAATTCTTCGAGCCGACGAACGAATCGACCGGGCCGTTCGCGTTCGCATCGACGGCGACGACCACCGCGCCGGCCTTCTTCGCCTGCGTGATCGCCGACTGGATGCCGGTCGAATCGGTCGGGTTCACGAGCAGGATGTCGATCTTCTTCTGCAGCATGTCCTCGACGTCGCTCACCTGCTTGCTGACGTCGTGATGCGCGTCGGTGACGACGACCTGCGCGCCGATCGACGCGGCCGCGTCGTTCAGCGCCTTCTGCATCGTCACGAAATACGGATTGTTCAGTTCCTGGAACGTCATGCCGATCCGCAGCGGCGCGGCGTGCGCGGCGGCGGGCAACAGCGCCGCGACGGCGAGCGCAGCAACGGCCGCCAGGCGGGCGGCGCGACGGGGGGATGAAGCGGGCGATGCGTGCGTCATGACGGTGTCTCCAGAATTGTGTGCGGCTTTTTCGTGGGTGAATGCGCCCCTCGCGACGTGAGCGACGCGATCGGCGGGTAAAACGGCGAGGAAAACTCGGGCGGGCGGCGGCCCGGCGATCATCCGGGCTGCGGCATGAGTTCGGGCGCACCGGGCGTCAGCACGCGCGGCGGCAGCGGGTTACCGGTCGGCGCCGCATGCAGCGCCAGCTCGCGGCTGCGCGCGTTCAGGCGTTGCAGCGCACGGAATTCGGACGGCGCCATCCCCTTCACCGCGCGGAACTGGCGGTTGAAGTTCGACACGTTGTTGAAGCCGGCCTGGAAGCAGATATCGGTGATGCTTGCGTCGTCGGCGAGCAGCATCTGGCAGGCGGATTCAATCCGCAGACGATTCACGTACTGGACGAACGGCATGCCGGTATGGCGATGGAACGCGCGCGAGAACGCGCTGACGCTCTGCCCGGTCAGTTGAGCGAGATCGGATTCGCGCATCTCGGACGCGAGGTTCTTGCCGATATACGACAGCGCGTGGCTCAGGCGCGTCGGCGTGACATCGGCCTGGTCGTACGCGGGGCTCGCGAGCAGCGTGCGCTCGGCCGCATCGCACAGGCGCTCGAGAATCGTCATGAACAGCGCGATGCGGCGCATCCCGCGCGCGCTCAACAGTTCGTCGAACAATGGTGCGATCGCGGCGCTCGTCGCGGCGTCGAAGCCGACGCCACGCCGCGCGTCGCCGAGCAGCGCCTGCGCATCGCGGCATTCGGGAAACGCATCCATGCAGCGGCGCACGAACGACGGATCGAACTGGATCACGAGATTGCGGCGCTCGACAGTTTCGCCTTCGGCCATGTCGCTGACCCAGTTGTGCGGCAGGTTCGGGCCGAGCAGCACGAGATGGCCGGGGCCGAACGAGCCGATGTGATCGCCGACGAAGTACTTGCCGTGCGTCGCGACGATCAGATGCAGCTCGAACTCGGGATGGAAATGCCAGCGGATCGTGCGATACGGATAGCCGTGCGACCAGACCTTGAACGACTCGTCGCGTCGCACGTCGACCACTTCGAGATCGGGGTGCATCATGTTGGCGTCTCCATTCCCATGATTCGCTGGCCGGCCTGTTCGGCTGTGCGCGCAGGCGCCGCGTGATTCGCGTGTCTCGCGCGGCACCGCGACCGGTCGCATGGGAAGCAATGTAGGTCGATCGAGCACGCGGCTCCACCAACTTTACGCCTGATTTCCGATACTTTTTTGCCGCCCATGCGCGGAAATGGCGCGGGCCGGCAAATTTGTTGCAGCGCGGAACGGTGCGGACGGCCGCCGGCTCCGGCCGCCCGCGCCGGCTTACGCAGCCGCGTGCTCGCGCGCCGTGCGCACCTCGTATGCCTTCAGGTGGTTGTACGCGATCCGCAACAGCGACAACGTATCGGCCGCGTGCGGATCGCGTCGCGCGAGCAGGTCGCCGATCACGTGATCGGCTTCGACGCGCGCATGATTCTCGACGTCGCGCAGCATCGACGCGGTCAGCGGCGACGGCGTCAGCACCATCCGCTGCATCCGCTCGCTGGCCGCCGAGTCGGGCCGGTGGCCGTTGTGTTCGGCGATCGCGCTGCATTCGGCGAGCATCGTCTCGAGCAGGCGGCGGCCGTCCGGCGCGGCGAGAATGTCGCCGATCGACCCGCGAAACAGCGACGTGCTCGCGGCGAGCGTCGCGAGGAACACCCACTTGTCCCACATCCGCGCGGCGATGTCGTCGCTGAGCGTCGCGTCGAAGCCCGCGCCGCCGAGCACGTCGGCCACCGCGCGCACGCGCGGCGATTCGCCGCCGGCCAGTTCGCCGAACGACACGCCGTGCGTGTCGTTCAGGTGCACGATGCGCTGCTCGCGATCGAGCGTCGCCGCGATCACGCACAACCCGCCGAGCACCTGGGACGCGTCGAAGCGCTCGCGCAGCACGTCGACGTGACGCATTCCGTTGAGCATCGGCAGGATCAGCGTCCGCGGGCCGACGAACGGCGCGAACGATGAAATCGCGTCGTCGAGGCTGTACGCCTTGCAGCTCAGCAGCACGAGATCGAACGGCGCGACGCCGGCGCCCGCGGCGCCCGCGCGCACGGTCTGCACGTTCGCAAGCGTCAGGTCGCCGCGCGGGCTGCGGATCAGCAGCCCGTCGCGCGCGAGCGTGGCCGCGCGGCCGTCGCGCACCAGGAATGTCACGTCGCGCCCCGCCGCGGCCAGCCGGCCGCCGAAGTATCCGCCGACCGCGCCGGCCCCTACCACCAGAATCCGCATCGTTGCCTCCTTTCGGTTTCGTTCGAAGTCGCGCTGCCGCCCGTGCGGGCGCGCCGCAAACCATCGCCCGACAGTATAGCGGCCACTGTTATGCATATGCATAGATGCCCGCGCCCGCGTCTCGGGCAGCGGGAAAATGACTATCTCTAGGGGATTTCCCGTCTACGGCGACGCACATTGCGCGCCGTCAAGACACTTATCCCGTCACGCCGCTCCGGCGAGCTTCCACGACTGACCGACCTCATACCATGCGCAACCTCTCCCTGAATCAGAAACTCGCCTCGATGATCGTCATCCTGTGGCTCGGCCTGCTCGTGATCGCCGGGCTCGGCGCATGGCAGACCCGCGCGTCGATGATCGCGGACCGCCGCGACCAGCTTGCGTCGCTGGTCGCGCAGGCCACGAGCGTGGCCGATCACTACTACAAGCTGTCGCAGCAGAACGCGCTGCCGGAAGCCGATGCGAAGCAGAAGGCGCTCGAGGCGATCGCCGCGATGCGCCACGGCGCCGACGGCTATGTGTCGATCAACGATTCGAAGCCGGTGATCGTGATGCATCCGATCAAGACCGAGCTCAACGGCAAGGACGTGTCGAATTTCACCGATCCGAACGGCAAGCACCTGTTCGTCGAGATCGTCAAGGCCGGCAACGCGGAAGGCGGCAAGGGCTTCGTCGAGTATCTGTGGCCGAAGCCGGGCGCGGACAAGCCGCAGGAGAAGACCAGCGCCGTGCAGCGCTTCGCGCCGTGGGACTGGTATCTGGTGACCGGCATGTACATGAACGACGTGCGCTCGGCGGTGCTCGCGAGCATCGGCCGCTGGCTCGTGATGACGGCCGTGCTCGGCGCGATCGCGACGGCCGTGATGGTGCTGGTGCTGAAAAGCGTCCGCGCGAGCCTCGGCGGCGAGCTCGAAACGGCGCTCGACGCCGCGCAGCGCATCGCGCAGGGCGACCTGACCGCGCGCGTGAGCGTGAAGCACGACGACCGCGGCAGCCTGCTGCAAGCGCTGCACACGATGCAGGGCGGGTTGATCGACATGGTGTCGCGCGTGCGCACGGGCACCGAAAACATCAACGTCGGCGCGAGCGAGATCGCATCCGGCAACACCGATCTGTCGCAGCGCACCGAGGAACAGGCGGCCGCGCTCGTGCAGACCGCGTCGAGCATGGACGAAATGACCGCGAACGTGAAGCAGAACGCGGACAGCGCCGCGCAGGCCGCGTCGCTCGCCGGCCAGGCCGCGCAGGTCGCGACGCGCGGCAGCGAAGTGGTCGACGACGTCGTGCGCACGATGAACGAGATCACCGACCGCTCGCACAAGATCGGCGACATCATCGGCGTGATCGACGGGATCGCGTTCCAGACCAACATCCTCGCGCTGAACGCGGCCGTCGAAGCGGCGCGGGCGGGCGAACAGGGCCGCGGCTTCGCGGTGGTCGCGGCCGAAGTGCGGTCGCTCGCGCAACGCTCGGCGACGGCGGCCAAGGAGATCAAATCGCTGATCGTGTCGTCGAACGAGACGGTCCAGCACGGCGCGACGCTCGTCACGCACGCGGGCGAGACGATGGCCGAGATCGTGCAGTCGGTGCGGCGCGTGAACGAGATCCTCGACGAAATCAGCCACGCATCGCGCGAGCAGAGCGCCGGGATCGAGCAGGTCAACCGCGCGGTGGGCGAGATGGATCAGGTCACGCAGCAGAACGCGGCACTCGTCGAACAGGCGGCGGCCGCCGCGCATTCGCTGCGCGATCAGGCCGAAGCGCTGCGCGACGCGGTGACGCGGTTCGCGTTGCCGGCCTGACGGCAAGCGCCCCGCCCCGCACTCACGCCGCGCTGCCCGCCCGCAGCGCGGCCTCGCCGCTCCCGAGCCCCAGCCCCGCCGCGCGCTGGATCAGCTCGACGTCGTTGCTCGCGCCGAGCTTCTTCATCGCGCTGATCTTCTGCGCACTGACCGTCTGCTTGCCCTTGCTCAGGCGCTGCGCGATCGTCTTGATCGGCACGCCCGACAGATACAGGCGAATCACCTCGATTTCGCGCGCCGACAGCTTCACCGGCGCGTCGCCGTGCGCGCCGAGCGCATCGACCGCGCGGCGGACGGACGGCGACAGGTAGGTCGCGCCGCTGTAGCTCGAATGGATCGCCGTGACGATATGGCCGACCTCGTCGAGTTTGCTGACGACGCTCACGCCGCCGATCGCGAGGATCGACCGGAAGATCAGCGGGTTCTCGTTGGCGACCAGCGCGACGATCCCGACGTTCGGCCGCGTGCGGCGCAGCCAGTCGAACAGCGCAAGGCCGTCCATCTGCTCGTCGCCGCGAATCGCATAGTCGACCAGCACGACGTCGCAGTCGACGCCGCCGAGCGACGCGATCAGTTCGGCCGTGCTCCGGTAGACCGCGGCGAGCTCGATCGCGCAGGCGCCGCCTGCGATCTGCTCGATACCGGCCAGCGTCAACGGCCAGTCGTACGCGACGACGATGCGAACATTGAATTTCCTCATGCGCAATTCCTGGTGGTTCACCGGCCGCGACACGCGACGCGCACGCGACCGGTTGGGCGTTGAAAGGACATTCAGGCTATTTTTAGCCCGAATGTCGATTCTATGAAGGTCTGCCCGCGCGCGATATCGGACGGCGTACGAATTGGCTGCAGAAGACGTAATACGGGTTTGATATTTGCCCCGGCTCGACGCCCGGCGGCCGGCGCTCGACCGTCGCGGCATCGGCCCGATGGCCGATGGTGCGCGCCGCACGGCCGGCCAGCAGGTAAAATTGCGCGTTTGCATGCCACCCCGGGCTCGCCGGCGGCGAGCGACGCGCCGATGCCGGCCGCGCGCCACCGCCTCTTCGCCGGCTTGCCCGATCTCCCCCGCTTTCCTCATGACCGATTCCGACCTGCAATCCGACGACACCACCCTCCACGAAGACGGCCTCTGGCGCGACAACGGCTGGACGGCCCGCATCATCAAGAACGAAGACGACGACGGCTGGGCCGTCGAGATGGTCAAGGACGGCGAGTCCGAGCCCGCGCTCGTCGGGCCGTGGACCATGGGCCGCGACAAGAAGAACCCGAAGCCGATGGACGCGAACGCGTTCCGCACGCTCGTGAAAACCGCGACCGAAGTGCTGATGCGGCACGAACAGCAGCGGCGCGCGCTGCTGCACAAGGAAGTGACGGTGCAGGACGAAGCCGGGCAGGATGTGTCGGTGACGCTCGACATCGTGCCGGACGAGTTCGAGCCGTATGCGCAGCTCAAGGCGTTCGACCCGTATGGCGAGCTGCTGGCCGAAGCGAAGGTATCGGCCGGGTTCAAGCTCAACAAGGCCAGCGCCGAACGCTGGGTCGCATCGGGTTTCGACCGGCCGGCATAGGGCTGTCACGCTAATAACGGCTTGCGCGGGCCGCCAGCAGGGCCGAGCGCGAGGATTGCGACGAAGCGTCAGGCGCCGGCACCCCGCTCCGCGCGCGCGAGCCGGCGGGCGGCCAGCTTGCGCCGCACGAACGCCTCGAACTGCGGCGTCGCGGCCTCGGCGTCGCGCGCGGCCAGGCCCAGCAGGTTGCGCGCGAGCTGGATCGGCGTCAGCACGATGCCCCACGGCAGCCCCCACCAGCCGAGCGTGGCCGACGCGAGCAGCGCGACCGCCTGCTTTCTGCGGCCGCACCGGCGGCAGCACACGTGGCGCCGCGTCGCCCAGCGCGTGACGAACACGAGCGACACGACGCGATGCGACGCGTGGACGTCGACCGGCTGCCCTTCGCGCAGGCAGATCGGGCAGGGCCCGTAGCGCCAGTCGTCGACGTACTGCCGCACCTTCGCCTCGGGCACCCGTTCGGCCTCGACGACGACCGGATGCGCCCGCGCGCATGCCGGGCTGCAATAGCGGCGGCCGTCGATCGTCTGCCCGCCGACCAGGAACGTCCTGCCGCAGTGATTGCACTCTGCCACGATGCCCTCGGATAAACGTGATGCACCGCGTGCCGGTTGCGCGAGGATCGCCGCGCGCAACCGGCCGGGGCCGTTGGGTGTTTTAACGGCTGCCGCCGCGAGGTCTTGAGCGGTCGCGCGCCGCGGCGCGTCAGCCATGCAGCCCGTGCGCGTTCATCAGCCGGTACAGCGTCGCGCGCGAGACGCCGAGCTCCGATGCGGCGTCCGCATGCTGGTGGCGGTGACGCAGCAGCGTTTCCTCGATCGCGTGCCGCTCGGCCTGCCGGCGCGTCTGCGCGAGCGTCGGCGGCCGAAGCGACGTGTACGGGCGCAGCTCGAGATCGGCGGCCGAGATCAGCGGGCCGCTCGTCATCACGACCGCGAAGCGGATCCGGTTGATCAGCTCGCGCACGTTGCCCGGCCACGGATAGTTGTGGATCGCCGCGATCGCGCATGGCGTGAAGCCGCGAATCCGGTACGAGCCGTCGCCGCGATAGCGCCGCAGCACATGATCGGCGAGCAGCATGATGTCGCGGCCGCGCACGCGCAGCGGCGGCTCGTCGATACGCAGCACGCACAGGCGGTAGTACAGGTCGGCGCGGAAGCGCCCGGCCTGCATCGCGGCCTCGAGATCGACGTGGGTCGCCGACACGATCCGCACGTCCACCGGAATCGACGCGTGGCCGCCGAGCCGCTCGATGGTGCCCTCCTGCAGGAACCGCAGCAGGCTCGCCTGGCTCTCGAACGGCATGTCGCCGATTTCGTCGAGAAACAGCGTGCCGCCGTGCGCGGCCTCGATGCGGCCGATCAAGCGCTGGTGCGCGCCGGTGAACGCCCCGCGCTCGTGCCCGAACAATTCGGATTGCAGCAGCGTCGCCGGGATGGCCGCGCAGTTCACGGCGACGAACGGTGCGTCGGCACGCGACGACTGCCGGTGGATCGCCGCCGCCGTCAGCTCCTTGCCGGTGCCGGATTCGCCGGCAATGAACACGCTCGCCTCGGTGTTCGCGACCTTGCGGATCGTCGCGAACAGCCGGCGCATCGCGTCGCACGCGCCGATCATCACGCCGTCGGGCGGCGGCGCCTCCGCGGCCGGGTCGCCGTCCGCGAGATTCAGCATCCCGTATGCATGGCCGACAAGATAGCCGATCGTCGTGTAGGCCGCCGCATTGCGCACGTAGTCGAAGCAGCAGCGGCGGATCAGGCGCGCGATCGTGACGTTGCGCAGCCGCTCGCCGTCGGCGAGCGCGACCCAGCCGACGCGCGGGTCGCGCAACAGCGTCTCGAACGACGCGACGTCCGGCGCCGCGAAACCGGCGAAGTCGACGATGCCCGCGTGCGGACGGTTCGCCTTGACGAGATTCAGCGCGTCCGCAACGGTTTTGGCGCGCCGCACGTCCCAGCCGCGCGACGCGAGCACATCGACGAGCGCGGCATCGTGTTGCCGCGACAGGTAGACGAGCGGCCGCGACGACGCGGCAGGGTCGCGCCGGACCGCGATGAACGGCAGCGTGCTCAACGCCCGTTCTACATCCTGCAGGACCGACATGCCGAGCTGACAGCAATGGTTCACGATCGCCTCGCCGCATAAGGTTGTGTATCGGAGCGGCCGTTTCCCGATCGCGCGTCGCGGGATCGCCATCCCGCGGCGCGACGCCGCTCCGTCCTCGAATCGATGCGTCATCGGCAGAACACGACGCGCTGCGTGTAGATCTGCGGCTCGACGACGGGTTGCGCCTGGCCGTTGAGATCGTCGCGATAGGCGCGGTAGGTCTTGCCGTTCACCGTCACGTCCGACGCGCGGGCCGTCTCAATCCTGTCGAGCCCGGTGTGCCGCCATTCGTTCACCCGGTCCGCCGCCGTGACGTTCGACTCGCCCGCGATCTTCTGCGTGATCGCGCCGCCGTCGCTCCACGGTTGCGTCTGCATGTCCTCGGCGTGGTGCATCGCGCCGACCGTCTTGCCGGTGGACTTCGGCCCGTTCCGCGCGTCGAACGGCGCACCGCGGCCGTACACCGGCGATTGCCACGACGGCGCGTGGCCCGCCTCCGGCATCATGTAGACCATCTGCGGGTCGCCGATCATCATCATCGGCGCGCACGCCGTGTTGTCGGGACGGCCGAGCGTCGACAGCGCCTGCTGGACGCTCGCGGCGTTCGCGAGCGTCTGCTCGTTCAGGATGACGAAGACCGCGGGATTCTGGAAAATCGACTGCGCAGCGGCTTGCACGCTGGCCAGCAGCAAAGCGACCCAAAAGATCCTCATGATTGAGGCCTCCCTGCATCCTCGTCACGCAAAAAGAGGTGTTGACCTCGGGGATCGGAACAACACCCGTCAAACCGGAAAAGACGATCGGGCAACGGGCCGAACGCCTGCCGTGCGATCGGCGCGCCGGCCGCCCGGCAGGCCGGCCCGCATGCTCACGACGAGGTACTCGTCGAGATGACGGTCGGCGCCGGCGCGAGCGGCGCAGCCGGTGCGGCCTGCTGTTCGACCGCGGCGGGCGGCAACGCTTGCGCGGGATCGGTCAATGCAGGCATGCCGGCGGCATGCGCAGCCGCTGTGCCAGCAGTTTCGACCGCGTCCGGCACGGTAGAAGCGGCTGCCGGCATGTCGGCGGGCGCCGCGGCGACGGCAGGCTGCGCGGCTTCCGGGGCAGGCGCTTCGGCGATTGCCTGTGGCGCCGGCTCGGTAGCCTTCGCGTCAGCGGCAGGCGCCGCAGCGACGGCGGCCGCCGGCATCGGTTCGGCCACCGGTTCGCCCGCGGCCTGCGCGGCGTCGGTCGCGGCAGGCATCGGCTCCGGTGCGTTGCCGGCGACGGCCGGGGTGGGCTCGGGGGCTTTGTCGGCGACAGCCGGCGCTGGCTCGGGCACCTTCTCGGCGACCGGTTGCGCGGGCTCCGGCGCCTTCGTCTCGGCAACCGGTGCGGCAGGCGCTGGCGATGCCTTGTCGGCCACAGCCGGCGCGGCGATGACCGCGGCAGCCGGCACGGTCGGCACGACAGATGCGGCGGGCGCGGCGGCGGCCGCAACAGGCGCGACGGGCGTGGTAGCAGCCGCAGGTGCCGCGGCTGCCGGGACTGCAGCGGCAACCGTCGGCGCTGCAACAGCGGGGGCCGCTGCGGCAACGGCCTGCGTCGCAACGGCCGGAGCGGCGGCGACAGGCGTCATCGCCGGCACCGAAACCGGCGCAGCGCGCATCGACGCCGTCTCGATCGGGCGCGTCGCCGCGGGCGCGGGCGCGGGCGAGCCGAGCGGCGGCAGGCCCATCCGGTTGCGCACGATCGGATCGCGATACTTGATGTCGTCCGCGACGGTCGCTTCGACGCTGGGCGCCACGTTCGAACGCGCGAGCGGTGCGGTCGTGCCCGGGCACAGGTGCCCGGTCGCTTCCACCGCGCGCCGGTTCGCGTCGCTCTGGCACAGCAGCGCGAGCGCCACGTCGGTCAGGCCCATCGCACGGAATTCACGCGCATCGAGACGCCGCACGCAGGCCTGGTCGACCAGCGTCGTGCCGCCCGTCGCGCCGAACCCCGGGAACGACACGCCGACGCTCACCGAGCCCATGCAGGTATCGGACAGCGTGGTCGTGAGGCCCGGCGCCTGGATCGACGGGTTCGTCTTGATCGTCTGCGTGCCCGAGTAGTTGACGTTTTCCGAAATCTGGGTGTTGTACGGGTTGGTGCCGGGCGCGCCGGACGACTGCAGCGAGTTCACGCTCTGCGGCGTCACGTTGCCGCCGGCCGTGCCGGACGGCATCGTCACGTTGACGTTCACGCTCGAATTGCCGCTGCCGCGCACCCCGCTGCTGCTCGTTGCATTACCGCCGCGCGAACTCGTGGTGTTCGTGTTCATGCTCGAGCCGCCGCCCTGGCTGACCGCCGTCGACGACGTCGAGGATTGCGCGCTCGAAGTCGAGTCGGCAGTTTGCGCCTGGGCACCGATTGCGGACATCGCGAACATCGCCGCGCATGCCACCTTGATCCTGTTGCTGTTCATTTCACTCTCCGGACGAGGTTGGACCTCCTACCCAGGCAACCGTGCTACTTCCCCTGAATGACTTCAGTTTTTGCTGCTTCCCCGAACTGCTTCCAGCCGCTACCCAGCTGGGACCACGGGCCATCCGGCATGCCCTGCTGCTGGGTGCCCGGTGCGCCGATGGCACTGCCCGACGAAAGCGACTGTTGTTCTGACGGTTTGGTTGTCTGAGCAGGGTTGTTTGACGTCTGCATAGTCGATTGCCCACCATCGGCAGCACGGTCGGTGCCATATGCCGTCAGTGACGCGAGCATCAGAGCGGCGGCAATCAGGTTCTGCTTCATGCCAACTCCTTACGTGACAACAAGGCGGGAAAAGAGACCAGCGTCGCTGGGAAACTGGCCCCCCACCCCTGACTAATGACTGCTCCCGGTCGCGCTCGAACTGCTCTGGCTTCCGCCCGACGCGGACGGCGAACCGGCCGGACCGGTACTCCACGCGGTCGACGCGTTGGTGTGATTCGAGCCGGTGATCGCGCCCGATCCACCCCCGCCCGTCCACCCCGCGGCACCCGCGTTGGCATTACCGTTGTCGTTCGCGCCCGTGGCCGTGTAGTGGTTCGCGCCGAGTACGATCGTGGCGGTCACCCCTCCCGACAGTGCGTTTGCGTTCTCGTTCGTTTTGCTGTTTCCGCCGTACGAGCCTGCGGCACCGATACCGCCGCCTGCCGCAAACGCGCCCCCGTTCGTGCCGAAACCGCTGGCCGTCGAGGTCGAGTTGTGGTTGGCGGACGCCGTGCCGACGGAACCGGCGGGTGTCACGGTACTTCCAGCGCTCGCACCAGCCGTCGATGTCGAATTGCTCGTATAGCTGCCGGACCCGACCAGTACCGAACCGGACACACCCGCTGCGACGGATTGCGTCTGGTTGGTCGTGAACGAACCTGCTGCCAATACGGCCGACGATAGGACGGTGAGCGCTGTCGCTAATATGACTTTGGCTTTCATAGCAATTCCTTGCCGTGAGGAAGTTCGACGGTGGCGGAGCCGGGCCTGCCCGCATGGGGCAAGGCCCGGCATCCGACCCGCCAGCCAATGACGAACGCTACGCGTCGCGGCTTAGTGGTGATACGTCCAGCCGGTCGAGCCGGCATTCGCGCCGCTGCTGCCGCCAGCCTGCGCACCGCCGAAGCCGAAGCCACCGACCGTCGACGTTTGGGTGTGGTTCGTGTACGAGATCGAACCGCTGCCGCCGCCGCCAGCCATTGCGCCGGCTGCGCCGAGCGCCGCGCCCGAATCGGTCGCGGAGAAGTGACCGAACCCGGTGACCCCGGCCATCGTCTGGCCGCCGCTCGACGAGTTGCTGGTCGACACCGTGCCGCTGCCGGCAAACGCTGCACCCGAAACCGCCAGAACTGCTGCTGCAATCAGAAGCTTCTTCATGGTGGACTCCTAACGGCGTGGAGAGAATGAGCACGGAAGATCGCACGCCATCGACCTTCCAGCCACGAGCAATCCTTAAAAATAAGGATCACTATCAAATCAATAAACAATTGCCGCCTCGAAAATCTGCGATCACAAATCTGCAACATTATTTTTTGCCAAGCCGAAGTCTAGTTTTATGTTTTTACGTTGTCCAAAATTTCAGAGTAGGTGTTTTCTATTATTTTTAAGATCATTGAGAATATCTCAAAAACACCTTGATTCAATTAACCTAAATGACACGCATGCCTTTTCGGCTCGCTATTTTTCAATACCCCATCGAAAACGAATGCCGCACTGGCGCCCGTTTCCGGAATTGAAAATTGGCGAATGTATTGACTACCGCAAAATGCAGTGCCCGCTCGACACGCGCCCTTCATCCGGGCGATAACAAGCCTGCATCGCAGCCAGACGACATGTCTGCTCCCTGAGCTGACGAAGAAAGTCCTTCCGGACAATCCGGCCTACGCGCGTTCGATCTAGTCCGCCCCACGCCGGGGCTGGCCCGGCGCGATCGAAACGGCGCTGCACGGTTGAAGAGGAATCGGCGCCACGCTGTCCGGAACGAACAGCCGGCCGCATCCGGAAACGCCGAATGAAGTCGAGCACCGCTGTCGGCGGGTTGCCGCGCGAAGCGACGGCCGCGCCAGCACGCGGCGTGCGCGGCGGGCAGGAAACAGGCAACGCGCTACCGACGACGCTGGCACTGCGTCGCAAGCGCTACCCCGATCGTTCCCACTACCCCTTTGGTGCGCAAGAAATGCGCGGATCATGCCACTGCTTATAGTGTTCATCGCCGTTTCCCCGACAGGCTCGTGACGAACTGGCCGCCCCCACATCGTTGTTGCATCGTGTCGACCGCTCGCCGGTACGGCCTATATCGCAAACCCCATGCCATGCGATATTCCACCGAGCATTGCATGCGGCGTGCGTCCGCCAGGCCTGATCATTCTCCGGAAACGGCGTTTTTTCGTTTCATGAATGTATCGCGATAACGGGGCGGGCCCTACAGCGATCATTGAAGATCGTGGCGCAATCCCGTGATTTGACGGAAGAATCCGGCTCGCCGCGCGTTGGCGGACACCCGTGCGAACGGGTGTTTCAATCTTGAGAAGCGAATCTCGACTCACCGCGCGTAGTCCGCGCGTTTCCGCTGACAAACCGCGTGTCGCGGCATGCCAGCATGCCGTCCATTACCCCGACGATCGGGGGCCGTTCACTCGGTGCCTCCTGCCGAACGGCCGCCGATACGGCGGGAACACGGGTTCTCCCTGAAATGCACAAGGAATTTGATTCATCCGTGAAAATCCCCCCACGATCACGCGGTGAAAAATCGCGCCATCCGGCATGTTTCAGGCGCAATAACCGAACCAATGAAAACGTGCGATCCCAAAAAAAACGTCGTGTGCATTTTTTTGTTTCCACTCGACTCACCTTTCGCCCACGAAGCGATAACGGTCGATTCATCGAATAGACATCTTCAGCCAGCTATCCGCTTGATTCTCATCACTGAAACATTTCTATTAAAAAAATCGCCCAGACCGTCAATCTCGTAAAAGCCTGATTCATCGCGCGCTTCGTCGCATCGAACCGTATCGATCCGGCAATCGCCGTGGGCTCGTCCCTGTTCCGACGACGCATGCGTGAGACACAAACGTTCGCGATCGACGAAGGCCTGCGTCGGAGGACGGTCAACGATTTCAGTCGCGAAGTGGCGCCAGCCGGCACCGCGCGCAATCGCAGCGGGCCGCTCGTCGCCACACACGTCCTCGAGCGCAACGCGCTGCCGTCGTGCGATGACGATCGATGGCCGGCCGCCCGTCAGCCGAGCAGCTCCTTCTTCCGCAGATGCACGACGTCGCGCATCGGCGGCGCGCCGAACAGCCGGCTGTATTCGCGGCTGAACTGAGACGCGCTTTCGTAGCCGACGACGGCCGCCACCGACCCGACGTCGCCGCCCTGCCGCAGCAACAGCCGCCGCGCCTCGTGCAGCCGCAGTTGCTTCTGGTACTGCAGCGGGCTGAGCGTCGTCACGTGCTTGAAATGATGGTGCAGCGACGACACGCTCATGTTGACCGCCTGCGCGAGCGATTCGACGCGCATGGGCTCCGCGAAATGATCGCGGATCCATTCGATCGCGCGCGCGATCCGGTGCGTCTGGCTGCCCGCGATCGCCATGTGCCGCAGCCGCGTGCCCTGCCCGCTCGTCATCAGCCGATACAGCACTTCCTTTTCGATCAGCGGCGCGACGACCGCGATATCCGCCGGCGTATCGAGCAGCCGCAGCAGCCGCAGCGCCGCATCGAGCAACGGCGGCGTCAGCTCCGCGAGCGCGATTCCCTCGCCTTCCGGGCCCGCGTCGGGTTCGGGGAGCCGCATCTCGGCCGCCAGCTCGACGATGCGCTGCGGATCGAGCGTCAGCGACAGGCACAGGTACGGTTCGTCCATCGACGCACGCGTCACGCGCGAGAGGATCGGCAAGTCGATCGACGTAATCAGGCAATTGTGGGTGTCGTATTCGTAAGCCTGGCCGGCCACGATCACGCGCTTCGCGCCCTGCGCGGCGATCACCAGCGCGGCGCGCGATACGCCGCAGCCGAGATCGACCGGCCGCGTGTGCCGATGCAGCATCAGGCCCGGCACGGCCGTCGAATGCGAACCGTCCGCCGGCGCGAAACGGCCGATCAGCGACGCCAGTTCGCGCCGCCCGGATTCGCGCGACGCCACGATATCGGTCATGTCCATGACGCATCCTCGAAAGATTTCCCGTGTCGCGCGAGCATAGCGAAACGGCCTGCGGCGTGCCGGGGATTTGCAGGATTGTTCAATAAATTTGCAGGATTGGGTAGACGCAAACACCGGCTCCTCGCGCACACTCCCGGCTAACCTGCCCGTGCGGCGGGTTTTCCCCACGGAGACATACAACATGCCTACCTCGTTTGTCCTGAACGGCAAGAACGTCACGCTCGACGCCGATCCGTCGATGCCCGTCCTCTGGGCGATTCGCGAACATGCGGGACTGACCGGCACGAAATTCGGCTGCGGCATGGCGCAGTGCGGCGCGTGCACGATCCATCTCGAAGGCCAGGCGGTGCGCTCGTGCGTGCTGCCGCTCGCCGGCATCGCGGGCAAGCACGTCACGACGATCGAAGGCGTACAAAGCAAGCCCGCGCAGGCCGTACAGGCCGCGTGGGTCAAGCTGCAGGTGCCGCAATGCGGCTACTGCCAGTCCGGCCAGATCATGTCGGCCACCGCGTTGCTCGAACAGAACCCGAAGCCGACCGACGCGGACATCGACGCCGCGATGAACGGCAACCTCTGCCGCTGTGCGACCTACGCCCGCATCCGGGCCGCGATCCACGACGCGGCCGCGACGCTGGGAGCCTGACCATGACGATCGAACTCGACCACACCGACTCGGTGCGCCCGTCGCGCCGCACGTTCCTGAAAGCCGCGGGCGCCACGGCCGCCGTCAGCCTGACCATCGGCTTCGACTGGGCCGGCCTCGGCCGCCGCGCGCTCGCCGCGACCGCGCCGGCCGGCGATTTCGCGCCGAACGCATTCCTGCGCATCACGCCCGACGGCGCCGTCACGGTGATCGCGAAGCACGTCGAAATGGGCCAGGGCGCCTATACGGGCATCGCGACGATCGTCGCCGAGGAGCTCGATGCCGACTGGTCGAGCGTGCGCGTCGAAAGCGCGCCGGCCGACGCGAAGCGCTACGCGAATCTCGCGTTCGGCACGATGCAGGGCACGGGCGGCAGCTCGGCCATGGCGAACTCGTGGCAGCAACTGCGCGAAGCGGGCGGCAAGGCGCGCGCGATGCTCGTGTCGGCCGCGGCGGCCCGCTGGAAGGTGCCGGCCGCCGAGCTGACCACCGCCAACGGCGTCGTCACGCACGCGAAGAGCGGCAAGACGGCCGCGTACGGCACGCTCGTCGCCGATGCGTCGAAGCTGTCGGTGCCCGACAAGGTCACGCTGAAGCAGCCGGCCGATTTCAAGCTGATCGGGCATCGGATTCCGCGCGTCGACGCGTCGTCGAAGTCGAACGGCACCGCGCATTTCACGCTCGACACGACGTTCCCCGGCATGCGCGTCGCGCTGCTGCAGCGGCCGCCGCGCTTCGGCGCGACGGTGAAATCGTTCGACGCGACGGCCGCGAAGGCCGTGCCGGGCGTCGTCTCGGTCGTGCAGGTGCCGGGCGGCGTCGCGGTCGTCGCGACGGGCTTCTGGGCCGCGAAACAGGGCCGCGACGCGCTGAAGATCGACTGGGACGAAACGAAGGCGGAAAAGCGCAGCTCGGATGAGCTGATGCGCGAATACCGGCAACTCGCCGAGAAGCCGGGCGCGTCCGCGCGCAAGGACGGCGATGCCGATGCGGCGATCGCCGGCGCGACGCGCAAGATCAGCGCGACGTACGAATTCCCGTATCTCGCGCATGCGCCGATGGAGCCGCTCGACGCGGTCGTCAAGCTGACGGCGAACAGCTGCGAGATCTGGGCCGGCGACCAGTTCCAGACGGTCGACCAGGGCAACGCGGCCAAAACGGCCGGGCTGAAGCCGGAGCAGGTGAAGATCCATACGTTGTATGCGGGCGGCAGCTTCGGCCGGCGCGCGAATGCGTGGTCGGATTACGTGGTCGAGGCGGTATCGATCGCGAAGACGCTCGGCGCGGACGGCAAGCCGGTCAAGCTGCAATGGACCCGCGAGGACGACATCCAGGGCGGCTTCTACCGGCCGATGTACTTCCACAAGCTCGACGCGGGCCTGACCGCGGACGGCAAGCTGGTCGGCTGGCGTCACCGGATCGTCGGCCAGTCGATCCTCGCCGGCACGCCGTTCGAGGCGTTCATGGTCAAGAACGGGATCGACGCGACGTCGGTCGAGGGCGCGGCGAACCTGCCGTACGCGGTGCCGAACGTGTCGGTCGAGCTCACCACCACCCGGGTCGGCCTGCCGGTGCTGTGGTGGCGCGTGGTCGGCAGCTCGCACACGGCCTATGCGGTCGAGGCGTTCATCGACGAAGCCGCGCATGCGGCCGGCAAGGACCCGTACGCGTTCCGCCGCGACCTGCTCGCGAAGGAGCCGCGCATGCGCGCGGTGCTGGACCTCGCCGCGCAGAAGGCCGGCTGGGATCCGGCCAAGCCGCTGCCGAAGGGCCGCGGGCGCGGGATCGCGGTGGCCGAGGCGTTCAAGAGCTATGTCGCGCAGGTGGCCGAGGTGTCGGTCGACGCGGACGGCAAGGTGAAGGTCGAGCGCGTGGTGTGCGCGGTGGACTGCGGGATCGCGATCAACCCCGACATCGTCGCCGCGCAGATGGAAGGCGGCATCGGTTTCGGGCTCGGCGCGGCGATGCACAGCGCGATCACGCTGAAGGACGGCCAGGTCGAGCAACGCAACTTCGACGGCTATCACGTGCTGCGGATGGCCGAGATGCCGAAGGTCGAGGTGCATATCGTCCCGTCGGCCGAGGCGCCGACCGGGGTCGGCGAGCCGGGCGTCGCACCGGTCGGGCCGGCCGTGGCGAACGCGATCTTCGCGGCGACGGGCAAGCGGCATTACGTGCTGCCGTTCGATTCGGCGGAAAGCGCGAAGGCTTGAGGTACCGGGACGCCGGCTGCGGGGTGAGGCAGGCCCCCGTGGCCGGCGTTTTTCGGCGCATCGCGAGAACGCGATGCTCATCCGGGCCGAAGCCGCGTGACAGGACGCGGCCCGCCACGCTCACTCCTGCTCGACTTCAGGCCAAAGCCTCGGAAACAGAAACCGGAGGCTATTCAACGGCAATCCAAAAGAAAGTTCGCCGCGATGCGAAGGCGAGGTCAGCAGCCCGCAGTCCAGCAGCGATCGAATGATCCTGCGCGCCAATACGTCGCTGACACCCAGCATCTGCGCGAATTCCGCACGCGTGACGGTTCGGCGCAGCGCCACGAACTCCATCGCCAGCGCAGCGGCCTCCGGTTTGATCACGGATTTTTCCGAGCGAATCGTCCACGGATTGGCTTCCAGGAACCTCAGCAAATCCAGCAGCCGTCCCGTCACTCCATCGAACTGGGTCATATGCACCATGAAACCGACCTGGTCCTGACAGCAGTCGAGAAAAAACCGGGCGAACTTGACCAATCCTTCCTGGGATAGGTTGCCACGACCGTCCAGATCGTTGCGACGCGTCTGATCGGCCTCGTTCAGCCTCGCGTAATACTGCTCATGCTCTCGCGCCAGCCCGCGAAGCGGCGACCAGAGACCGTGGGTCAGATCGGCAGCGCGCAATCCGAGATGCGAATGCAGCCGCGCCACGCGACCATTGCCGTCCATGAACGGGTGCACCCAGGCGAGACGATGATGCGAACAGGCGATGCCGATCAGTTGATATTCCTTGGCGCGAATGCGGGCATAACGTGTCGCCCAGGCCTGAAGCAGCGGCTCGATCATTTCCGGTTCCGGCGCCAGATGGCGCCCGACCGTCGCATCCGCGTGCCGAAATTCGCCCGGGACGACGACATCCCCGTCAGCGGTCAATCGCTCGTCGTCAGGCAGGCAGGAAAAGAAGCGATCGTGAATGGCCGAGATTCGCGCCGGCTCGAACAACGCCGCGACCGAAAGCGCACGCCACTCCTCCTCGAGCGCAGCTTCCGCGGCGATATGCGCAACTGCGAAACGTTGCTTCTTGCGTTCGACGATATCGGTCGAATAATCCCGATGCAGTGCCGCCTCGATCTTGGCAGGCGTCGTGTGCTGGCCTTCGATCTTGTTCGTGTAATACGAATTCATCGCGCGCAATTGCGGCACGAGTGCGGTGGCCAGCGGCGTATCGCGTATGGCAAGTAACCGCTGCGAAGAATCGACGAGTTCGGCGGCCTGCTCGAGCAGTGGATCGAGCACGCGATCCTCGGGAAACAACGGTTCGAAGGTAGCGACGGTCGTCATGCTTCGCTGTACGGTTCCATGTAGGGTTCCAAGTCGGCAATTATAATCACTTATCCCACTGATTTATATTGATTTTTCAGGTAAACATGTAGGGTCCAATGTAGGGTTCCATGTAGGGTTCCCATCGCACGCTGCCGACCCGAGTTGTGCCGCTTGTTACCGGCGTCGTCCCCCCGTTACGTCAGACGTAACGCCCGTAACGTCCGCGCCCGATGCTACGTAACAATCCTTCACTATTGCTCGGGCCCTTTCATCACGCGCCCGACGTTGCGCGTTAAAAATTCTTTTAAATTCAAGGCTTCCCCGCCGCCCGCGGCGCTCCCGCATGCCGTTATCACCCGACAACCGCTCCCTGGCCCGGAAGTTGCAGCACAGGACCCCGCAAACACTCCTTTACGGACATGCGAGGGCCACCATGGATTGCAAATACCTGTACATCGACAACATAAAAATCAACTTCGTCCGCCGCACGATCGAAATCGACAACAAGGTCGTCGACGTGACCCCGCGCGAATTCGACGTCGTCGAATTCCTGCTCGACAACATGAACAAGATCGTGCCGCGGCAGGCAATCCAGGAAGCCGTGTGGGGCCGTGAGCTCGGCGTGTCGTCGCGCACGCTCGACACCCATATCTCGCGGATCCGTTCGAAGCTGCAGCTCGAACACGACAAGAACCTGCGCATCATCCCGATCTATGCGGTCGGCTATCGCCTCGTGCTGTTCGGTGCGGCGATGACGCACGTCGAGCGTCACGACGCGGCGCCGTTCGTGCGCGCGGCGCCGCAGCCCGCGATGGCCGCCGACTACGCGTAACGCTTCATCCGCGCGCCGCCCGTTCGCGGCGCGCCGGCAACGCTTCCCCACCGCGCTGCGCGGATTCGCAGCCCCTCGCGGCCAGCCGGCCGGATGCGGCCTGCACGCCGCCCGGCCGGCTAACCGGCCGCGCCCCGACCGCCGCCTCCGGGCGGCGGTTGCCTTTGACCGCCAGCCGTCGCGCGGCCCGCTTCATCCCACGCCGCCGCACCTCGTCACGCTTCGTAGCGCCCCGCTCCCGCCGTCCGCGCGCGATGGCCGCGACTACGGATTCCGGCGCGGCACGCGGCCATCGCCGTCCCTACAATCGACGCAGCAGCCGCGCGCCCCTCGGCGCCGCCGGCATCAGAACAACCCGTCGAACCGACGCCGAATCCGCCCCGATCCCGCCGTGCCTGCGCTGTTCCTGACGAATGCCGACGCCGGCGACGCCGCGAACCCGGCCATGCCCGCCGCTTCCCCGCCGGCCGCGGTCGCGCTCGACGCGTCGCCTCACCTGCCGCGCCTGTCCGCCGCCGCCGCGCGCGGGCTGTCGCATGCGTACTGCGCGACCGGCCCCGTCCCGGTCACGCTCGGCGAGCACGCGTACGAGGTGAGCTGGCGCGTCGACGCCGAGCCGGCCGCCGATGCGCACGCATACCGCTTCGTCGTCGGCCCGGCCGCCGGCACGCTGTGGATCGACCCGATCGCGGAAACCGAATGGCTCGGCGACGCGGCCGATCCGGCGGTCCCGGCCGTGATACGCGCGGCGCTGCTCGCCGATCTCGCCGCACCGCTCACGGCCGTGCTGCAGGCGGCGACGCGGCAGCGCGTGGAATTGCTGCCGCCGCCCGACGGCGCGCCGGCCTGGCGCGCCTCGCCGGCCGCGCTGCGGTTCGAGCTGCGGCGCACCGACGCCGCGTGGCGCGGCCACGGCGCGCTGCTGTTCGACGCGCCGGACGCGCTGGCCGTGTTCTTCGCGGCCGCGCCGGTCGCGCTCGCCGACGCGCGGGCAGCCTACGCGAGCCTGCCCGTGCCGCTCGTGTTCGAGATCGGCCGCACCGAGCTGACGACGGCCGAACTCGCCGACGTCGTCGGCGGCGACATCATCGCGATCGAGCGCTGGCAGGCGCACGAGCAGAACCTGCTGTGCGTCGCGCGGCTGCCGGCCGCGCCGGCGTGGGAAATCACCGGACGGCCGTCGGGCAACCGGCTGACCGTCGAACGAATCAGGGAGATGCCTTTGGAACCGACCCGCACCGACTCCGCGCCGCCGACGACGCACGACGCGCCGCCCGCCGACGCGCCGCGCTCCCTCGACGGCCTCGCGGTCGACCTGCGCTTCGAGCTGCCGCCCACGTCGATGCCGCTCGGCGAGCTGAGCGCGCTGCAGCCGGGCGCCGTGATCGAGCTGCAGCAGGGCATCAACCAGAGCGTGATCCATCTCGTCGCGAACGGGATGCTGATCGGCACCGGTCATCTGATCGCGGTCGGCCAGAAGCTCGGCGTACGCGTCGTCACGCTGACGCAACCCGCGCCGCGCGAGCGCTGAAACGATGGGCAACCTGCCGAATCCGGTCGCGCTGATCGCGGTGATCGCCGCGCTCGGCATCGCGCCGTTCGCCGCGCTGATGGTGACGAGCTACACGAAGCTGGTGGTCGTGCTCGGCCTGCTGCGCTCCGCGCTCGGGATCCAGCAGGTGCCGCCGAACCTGGTGCTGAACGGCATCGCGCTGATCCTGTCGCTGTTCATCATGGCGCCCGTCGGGATGTCGATCCGCGACGCGCTGCAGGCGCGCCACTTCGATGCGTCGGCACAGTTGTCGACCTCGGACATCGGCGCGCTCGCCGATGCCGCGCTGCCGCCGATCAGGGATTTCCTCGTCTCGCATACGCGGCAGCGCGATCGCGAATTCTTCGTGCGCACCGCGACGTCGGTGTGGCCGAAGAACCGCGCGGACGGCATCAAGGACGACGACCTGCTCGTGCTGGTGCCGAGCTTCACGCTCGCCGAGCTGACGAAGGCATTTCAGATCGGCTTCGTGATCTACATCGTGTTCATCGTGGTCGACCTACTGGTCGCGAACATCCTGCTGGCGCTCGGGATGCAGATGATCTCGCCGACGACGATCTCCGTGCCGTTCAAGCTGCTGTTGTTCGTCGCGCTCGACGGCTGGTCGCTGCTCGTGCACGGGCTCGTGCTGTCGTATCGGGTCGCGGGAGCCGGATGATGCGCGCGCACGCACTGCGAACCGCCGCCGCGTGCGTTGCCGCGCTCGTCGCGCTCGTGCTCGCGTGCGGCCAGCCCGGCGTCGCGCAGGCGGCCGGCAGCGCCGCCGGTTTCGCGCAACTGGCACGCGCGTGCGCGCCGAACGTCGACCCCGATACGCTCGCCGCGCTCGTGCGCACCGAGTCGGGCTTCAATCCGTATGCGATCGGCGTGGTCGGCGGGCATCTGGCGCGCCAGCCCGCCTCGCTCGACGAGGCGCGCGCGACCGCGCGCGAACTGTCGTCGCGCGGCTTCAGCTACAGCGTCGGGCTCGCGCAGGTGAACGAACGCAATTTCGCGAAATACGGGCTCGACGAAGCGACGATGTTCGAGCCGTGCCGCAACCTGCGTGCCGGCGGCGCGATCCTGACCGAATGCTTCGCGCGCTCGTCGGGCACCGGCCGCGCGACGCAGGCCGCGTTGCGCGCGGCGCTGTCGTGCTATTACAGCGGCAACTTCACGACCGGCTTCTCGAGCGGCTACGTGAGCCGCGTCGTCGCGAGCGCGCAGCGCAACGCGCACGAAGGCGGCATCGAACCGATCCCGGTGGTGCGCGACGTGCCGCCGCCGGCGCGGCAGCGACGCATGGACGCGGCCGCGACCACGCCGCCCGATCGCGCGCGCAGACTGCCGTTGCCGGCCGCCTCCGCCGACGCCCCGTCGTGCCACGCGCGTCCGGTCGTGATGATGTGCCGCGGCTTGCCGGCGAGCCAGGCGAAGCGGCTGTGCGTGCGGTGTCTCGATCAGTGATCGGATGATCGCGCGCGGCGGCGTGCACGGCCGCCCACGCCGCTTTCAGGATCCGAACGACGACGCGCGGCATGGTTGCCGCACGCCGCGCGCGTCTCGTAGCCCGCGCGGCGCCGGGGCGCCGGCCCCTTCCTGCCGCTACGAAACAGCGGCGTTCCCGCTGCCGGGTGCGTCCGTACACTCGAACGATCGCGTCGCGGCGTGCAGGGCGCCGCGCGTGCCGCGCATCGCGCGGCTCAACGGAGACGAGCATGCTGTTGATCGACGGACTGGGGCTGGGTGTCAACTGGCAGCGTTTCCTGTCGGAAACGCTGAATCCGGTCGTTGCACCGCCGCCCCCGCCGCCTCCGCCGCCGAAGAAGGACGATCCGGCCGCCGGGCCCGCGAACCCGAGCGCCGCGCCGCCGATTCCCGTCACCGCCTCGCTCGCCACCGATCCGTCGAAACCGACCAACGCCGAGATCCAGTCCGCGACGTCGCTGATCCAGAGCATGGCCGCGCAATATACGGCGCCGCCGCCCGACGTCACCGTCGAGAACGACAAGACGCGCGCGGTACAGAAAGCGATCCAGGACGCGCAGACGCAGTACGACAACGCGTCGCAGACGCTGCAGGGCGCGCAGAACGTGCTGCATCTGGTCGGCCGCGATCCCGAGTCGACGGCCGACGACCGCAAGACCGCGCAGGCCGACTACGCGAAGGCGCGCACGGCCGCCGACACCGCGCAGCGCGAGCTGAACGTGACGACCGACGCCGGCTACATGATCCTGTACGGCGAACAGGCGAACGCCGACATGCCGGCCGGAATGAAGATCGACGATTCCGGCAAGGTGACCGACCCCGGCGACGCGCAGCACGCGGCCGACCAGCAGTTCAAGACGCTGCTGGCCGCCTTCCCCGATCATGCGAACGATCCGAACTGGGTGCCGCAGCCGGGCGACTGCAAGAACCCGCTGCAGATCCGGCTCTACGACGACTGGCAGACCGCCAGCGCGAAGGCGGCCGTGGGCGCGTCGAAATACTTCGCGGACGTCGCGAATTCCAACCTCGCGTATACGCAGTTCCAGTCGTACCTCGCCGATCCGGACTACAAGGCCGCGCTCGATGCGGGCGTCGGGCGGCTGAACGACGCGCTGCAGCCGCTGGAGCTGCAGGTCACGATGCCCGATGCGCCCGCTTCGCAGGACGCCGCGCAGCAGGCCGTCACGTCGGCCGCGAAGGATGCGAACTACGCGAACGCCGCGTACGGCGCGGCCAACGACAGCCTGGCGCTCACGAACGCCCAGCAGCGCTATGATTCGGCCAGCGGCAAGGAAGGACCGACGGTGGTCGTCCCGAACGAGGTGTCGGACGCGAAGACCGCGCTCGCCCGCGCGCAAACGGCCGCGAACACGAGCGGCGGCTATCTGCAGATGCTGTCCGCGCAGCGCCAGGTCGACACGCTGCAGGCCGACTATACGACGAAGCTGGACGCATCCAACGCGTGGCACAAGGACAATCCGCACGCGATGATCAAGGATCCGCAGGTCGACACGGACCTCGGCGATGCGTATGCGAAGCTCGATCAGGCGAGGCAGCAGGCGAGCATCGCGCACGACGGCTTCGTCGTCGCGTACGGCGCGACGCTCGCGCAGCAGTACGACGATCAGGCCGCGCAGATCAAGGCGAAGGTGAACCCGCAATCGTTATTCGCGAAACCCGCGCTTCAGTCGCCGCTGCTGACGCCGTCGCTGTCGACCGCGAACGGCCTGCCTGGCCTGCCCGCATCGTCGTTGTCGACGGCCACGTCGGCCGCCCCCACCGGCACGCCCACGCTGCCGAGCGCGGCGCCGCAGGCCTCGCCGACGTTGCCCGGGTCCAACGGCGCCTCGTCGCTGCCCGCGTCGCCGCTGCTCGACCGCCCATTCCTGCTGCCGCAGTCGTCGGGCCCGACCGCCGCGCAGGCCGGCCCCACGATGCTCGACGTGAAGCGCATGCAGACCGTCGCGGGCGCGATCCGCGCGGCCGACAGCCGGATGTCGGATTCGGTCAACGAGCGCGCGACCCAACTCGCGCTGTCGCAGGCGCGCATCAAGCAGACGCAGGCGAAGAGCACGCTCGAGTCGGTGCAGAAAAAGTACGACGACTGGGCAGCCGCGAATCCGCCGCCGATGCGCTTTCGCACCGTCGCGGGCGACGACATGATCCCGGCGCCGTCGGCGCCGCGTCCGAACCTGTATCAGGGCGAGCTCGACAAGGCGAAGGCGGCCGTCACGCAGGCCGACAACGCGGTGCAGCGCCTGCAGTTGCTGAGCGAAACGTCGCACCAGCAGGTGCTGATGGACGGGTTCGACGCCGGACTCGACGAACGGCTGCGCTATGCGGCCCCCGGTTCGGACGCCGAGAACGACTACAAGAAGGCGCTGCACGATTTCTACGAAGCGCATCGCGGCGAGTTGTCGAATTCACTGCTCGACGCGGCCAGCGCGAGCACGAACAACGGCGGCACGATCGCGTTCGGCAAGCTGACCGACAACGAGCAGCGCAACCTGATCGGCGTCGCGCTCGGCATGCAGCCGGACGTCCGGAACGACGCGGCGTCGGGCGACGGTTCGGATCCCGTATCGCCGACGAAGGACGACGTCGCGCGCTACACCGACAAGGACAAGCTGAAGACGATCGACAGCGTGCGCGACAAGCTGCTGTCGATCGGCGGCGGCGCGACGACGCAGGTCAGCGTGTTGCCGATGGTCTACGCCGCCAAGGATGCCGGCATGACCACCAGCGCGCTGTTCAAGGTCAGCGGCAAGGACGGCACGCAGTACGTCGACGAGACGGCGAGCAACTACGACGACATCAACGATTACATCGACAACAACGAGCTGTCCACGGACGGCACGGTCGACATCGCGACCGGCCACAACACGGACGGCACGCTGCAACTCGTGTCGAAGGCCGCGCATCACGAAAGCGGCTTCGACAGTTTCCTGAACACGCTGACGAGTACGGGCCTGAACATCGGCATGATGGTCGGCGGGATGGCGCTCGAAGGTCTCGGCACGCTGCTCGACGGCACCGGCATCGGCGCGATCGTCGGCGTGCCGCTGAACATCCTCGGCGCGGGGATGATGTACACGGCGATCGGCGCGACGATGACGAGCGCCGGCCTCGACCTCGCCAACCGCGCCGACCACGGGCGCAGTCTCAATCCGTTTACCGACCCGGGTGCACGGGCCGACTTCATCAACCTCGTGCCGATGGGCGCGGCGGGCGCCGCGAAGCTGGCCGGCAGCAAGCTATTCACGCGCGCGGTCACGGCGCTCACGCGCACGCCGAAAGTCGCGTCGGTGCTCGCCACCGGCGCGCGGACCACCGCGGTCGTGACGGGCGTGGGCGGCGCGGTCGAGGCGTTCGGCGAAGCGGGCTACGAGTATTTCGTCACCGGCGACAAGAAGGCGGCCGGCGAGCAACTCAAGTCCGGGATCACCAACGTCGCGTTGATGGCCGCCGGCGGCCTCAAGGAGCGCGCGGTGACGTCGGTGCGCACGCGCATCGGCCAGCCGGTGCCGATCCGCGGGGCGGACGGCAAGACCGTCAGCGTCGATAGCCGGACGATCGGCCGAATCCTCGACAGCGGCGACGCGTCGTCGCTCGCGGCCGGTCGCACGCGCGTGACGCTCGACGGCGAAGCCGTCAAGGTGTCGCCGGACGGCACGCTGCGCGTGGGCGACAAGGTGCTGACCTACGACAACACGCCGATTCGCGTGCTCGACCGCGCATCCGCGAAGCGCCTGCCGCCGGGCAAATCGGTGGTGCTCGGCGAGGACGGCACGCTGTCCGTCGTCTCGGTGTCGCCGAAGGCGTGGACCAACGGCACGCGTGTGGACGACGTGACCGGCACCGGCGAGCGCATGTCGTTCGGCTCCGACGGCGAGATGAGCGTGACGCCAAAGATCGTCGCGAAGACGCCGCTCGACGTGCTGCAACACGTGCTCGACCAGGCGAGCGACGCATACCGGCAAACGGTCGCCGGCGCGCAGGCGCCGCGCCGCCTCGCGCAGACGGCGGCCGAAGGCGAAGCCGCGAGCGTGTCCGCCGACGCGCGCAGCACGCGCCGCACCAGCGAGGAGCGTGCCCGCGTGCAGCAGCAGCGCGACGAAACCGATGCCGAAAGCAGCACGACCGCGCGCACCAACCGGCGCAGCGCCGACACGCAATCGATGCGCTGGCGGCCCATCGCGGCCGACGAGCCGGCCGGCCCGGGCACGCGCGCGAAGCCGGACGGCGCGCCGCCGCGCGTCGACGCGAAGGTCGTCGATCTGACGGACGACGCGCCCGTCACGCGCGCGGCGACGTCCGATCCGGCCGGCATCGCCGTGCCGCGCGGGCCGAGCGCCGAGCCGATGGAAGTCGGCGATCGCACGGTCTACGTGGTGCGCAGCGGCGCGACGCCCGACGCGCCGGGGGCGCGGCCGTCGTCGCCGCGCCCGCAGGATCTCGAGGAACCGGTGATCGTCGTCGCCGGCGAACACGACGCGGCACTCGCGCCCGAACTCGCGAACCGCTGGCAGAAGCCCGTCTACGCGGCCGCGCCCGAGGCCTTCGGTGCGGACGGCCAACTGCGCGCGGGCACGCGCGTGCTGCGCTTCGATCCCGCGCCGGAGACGGCCGCGGCGGCCCATGAAGCCGGCCTGCCGGCCGGCATCGCGCCCGACGAAGCGCCGCCGACGGCGCCCCGCACGGCGGCCGACGACACGGTGATCGTGCTGGCCGGCAAGCGCGGCCCGAATGAACCGGCGATGCCGCGTACGGCCGCGCCGCCCGAGGCGGTCAACGCGCTCGATGGCGTGTTCAGCGCGCCGAACCGCGTGCTCGTGCTCGTCAAGCCGGAACGCGCCGGCGCACCCGAGCGGACGGCGGAACGCGAAACGGCCGCGGCCGACCGCGGCACGCGCGCGCTCGACGACGCTGACGGCCGGCCCGACCGCGCGCCGGCGGGCGGCGAACGTCGCGCCGCGGCGAACGACGACATCGGCCTCGCCGCCGCGCACCCCGAAACGACCGAGACCGCCCCGCCCGACTCCGGCGCCTCGAAGCCGGGCTGGGTCGCGCGGATGCAGATGCGCTTCGGCGGCGCGGCGCTCCCCGAAGCCGCTCAGGCGCTCGCAATGCAGTCGGGCACGCTTGCCACGCAACTGCGCATGCTGCAGGACGCCGGCTGGCGCGTGACGCTCGGCAAACGCGGCGGCGGCAGCCGCATCGATCCGCGCAAGCGCCGCGTGACGATCGACGGCGCGCTCCAGCATCCGGGCAGCATCACGTATACGCTCGCGCACGAAGCGCGCCATGCGGTCGAGGCGATGGCCGGCGTGCTGAACCTCGACTACGGCAACCGCAGCCGCTTCACGCGCAAGGCGCTCGAAGCCGAGGCGCGCGCGCAGATCAACGCGTTCGAGGCACGCTACGAAATCGAGCTCGCGGGCGGCGGCGACATCGCCGCGCACGTGCGCCTGCCCGATGCGATCGAACGCGAAGGCGCCGCGTGGCGCGCGCCGTCGCACGACTATGCGGGCACGGTCGGACGCCTCGTCGACGCCTTCGCCGATGCGCCCGTGTCGGGCCGCGACGGCGAGACCTATCGCGACTTCTACGACGACGTATGGTCGCGGCAGAAGCGCCGCGGCGGCATCCCGCGCCGGATGC
Organism: Burkholderia sp. APQ4-4ca; assembly: GCF_057837105.1. NCBI lineage: Bacteria > Pseudomonadati > Pseudomonadota > Betaproteobacteria > Burkholderiales > Burkholderiaceae > Burkholderia > Burkholderia sp. APQ4-4ca. The sequence goes on from NZ_JBYQCG010000246.1 coordinate 117,854, forward strand.
CCGCGCCGCAGACGCGCGAGACCGGCGACGCGCCGCACGGCGTGCGCAGCTTCGACGAACGCGTGGCATGGAGCCGCGCGCATGCCGAATATGCGTCGCCGTTCGGCGACGGGCCCGTGCCCGCGGCGGCCGATCTGCAGGCGGCGCGCAGCCGCCACTTCACGATGCTGCAGGACGAAGGCGTGCTGATGCTGCACGCCGACACGTTGCCGGACGGCACGCTGCTCGCGGGCGGGCAGCCGGCCGGCGTGCATGAATACGCGCTCGACCAGGCGCCGTCGTTCCTGGTCAGGGACGGCTATTCGATCGTGCTGTCCGCGAAGCACGGTGGCGAGGCGGCTGCCGCCGGGCTCGCGAATCTGTGGCAGCGGCCGGTATATGCGCCGCCCCCGCACGCGGTCGGCGAACGCGCGGCGCTGCTCGATACCGGCGTGTTCCGCCGCTACGACCCGGCGCCCGCGGCACCGCACGATCTCGGGCAGTTGGCGGCCGACGCCGAAGGCGTGCACCTCGAAAGCAATCCGGCGGTGCGGATCGACGTCGAGCGTCACGTCGGCGAGCTGCTCGGCGCCGGCGGCGAGAAAACCGTGTTCGCGCTCGGCCACGATGCCGCGCTCGCGGTGTACGACAACGGCCCGCATACGTCGGAAGCCCGCCAGATCGAGGCGGCGATCGACGAGAGCATCGCGCTCGACGATCTCGCGTCGTACGGCCTGAAGACCGTGACGATGGACGGTCCGTTCTCCGCGCTGAATCGCGTCGCCGTGCTGTACCGGCCGCTCGGCGTGTTCCACAGCTTCGGCTTCGAGACGGGCGCGCTGCCGCGCGTGGTCTCGCGCGCGGCGCTCGAGCACATCCGGCAGATTCGCGAAGTCGTCGAACGCACGGGCATCGGCTTCGACCTGCAAGGCCTCTTCACGCGCGGCGGCGATTTCCTGTTGAGCGACCCGGGTTCGATCGGCATGGGCGCGGGCGAGCACTTCACCGCGTTGCAGCGGCTCGCGGTGATCGAGCGCGCGCTGACGCAGGGCCTCGAGCGCGGCCACGTCGAACTCGCGCATCCGCGGCTCGCCGAAACGCCGCCGCCCGATGCGTTCGTGCAGAAGCCGTCGGTCATCACGCGCGTGCGGATGCGCTTCGGCGGCGCCCCGCTGCCGAAGGAAGCGTACCGGCTGATCGACGCATCGAGCCTGCTGTCGCAGCAGCTTCGGCTCGGCGCCGACGCTGGCTGGAAAGTCGTGCGCGGCAAGCCCGGCGGCGGCAGCAAGATCGACACGCGACGGCGGCGCGTCACGATCGACGGCGGCCTGCAGTCGACCGGATCGATGGTCTACGTGCTCGCGCACGAAGCTCGCCATGCGCTCGAGGCCGCGACCGGCACGCTCGGGCTCGACTACGGCTCGACACAGCGCTACGTACGCAGCGCGCTGCTCGCCGAGGCGCGCGCGCAGGTCAACGCATTCGCGGTGCGCGACGAGATCCGCGCGAACCTCGGCATCGACATCGGCCGCCACGTCGCGCTGCCCGACGCGATCGCCAACGAATACGGCCGCGCGCGGGCCGGTGACGCCGCCTCGCTCGCGCGGCTCGCCGACGCGTTCGAGCACAGCCCGACGTCGCTCGACGGCGGCGTCACCTACGGCGAGCTGTATCGGCGCCACGCGCGGGCCGCGCAGCGCACCGGCGTCACGATGCCGGCGCCGCGCGAGACGGCCGCGACGCTCGCCGAAGAAACGGCATGGTCGCGCGCACGTCCGGTGAAGGCATCGCCGTTCGACGGCAAGCCGGTCGCGAGCGTCGACGCGCTGACGCTCGATCGCTCAGGCCCGCTGTCCTACGACCGCGACGGCCGCATCGTGATCGTGCATGGCGTCACCGACGCACAAGGCCGCCTCGTCGATCCGGACGGCCGGCCGTACACGCCGGTCGAGGTCACGCTCGCGCACCGCTCGGTGCTCGGCCTGCCCGGCTCGTCGGTGATCCTGTCGGCACGCAACGGCCGCAACGCCGCCGCCTGGCTCGCGAACGTCTGGCAGCGCCCCGTCTACGCGCCGCCGACGATCGCGGTCGGGCTCGGCGCCGAGGCGCGGCTCGGCCATACCAACGCGTGGCTGCGCTACGATCCGGCGCCGCACCAGCGCCCGGACCTGGGCGCGCTCGACGTCGACGGCAACGGCGTCCACGCGAGCGGCGATCCGGCCGCGCGCGTGCCGGTCGAGCGCTTCACCGGCGCGGCAACCGGCGCCGGCATCGAAAAGACCGTGTTCGAACTGGGCCGCCGCAATGCGATCGGTCTCTACGAGGGCACCGACAATCGCGCGATTCTCGGCCACATCGAATCGATCCGCCTCGAACAGGAAGGCCTCGCGGCGCTGCGCGCGCACGGGCTGCGCACGCTCACGGTCGGCGGCCCGTTCGCGGCATTCGATCGCGTGGCCGTGATGTACGCGCCGTTCGCATCGCTGAGCAGCCACGACGTGATGGCCGGCATGCTGCCGTCGCGCATCACCCGCGACGCCTTCGCGCAGCTCGATCGCGCGCGCGACATCACCGCGCGGCACCGTCTGTACTACGACTTCGAAGGCGTGTTCGACGCGCACGGCGACTTCTACCTGAGCGATCCGTCGACGGTCATGACCGATGCGCCGAAGCTGAACGTAGAAGGCATCGTCCGCGAGATCGGCACGCTGCGCGTGATGCTCGAGGACGGCATCGCGCGCGGCGCGATCGAGCTCGCGCATCCCGGCATCACCGAGCACTTGCCGCCCGACGCGTTCGTGCAGAAGCCGTCCGTCATCACGCGCATCCGGATGCGGTTCGGCGGCGCGCCGCTGCCCAAGGCCGCCCATGCGCTGGTCGACCGCTCGAGCCTGTTGCGCCAGCAGGTTGCGCTGGCCGGCGAGGCCGGCTGGAAAATCGTGGTGGGCCGGCCCGGGCGCGGCAGCCGGATCGATGCCGCGAAGCAGCGGATCGTGCTCGACGGGCAGTTCCAAGGCGCCGGCACGCTCGTCTACACGCTCGCGCACGAAGCGCAGCACGCGGTCGAGACGATCACGCGCCGCCTCGCGCTCGACCGCTCGTCGCCCGAGGCGCTGACCGACAGCGCGCTGATGGCCGAAGCGCGCGCGCAGGCGAACGCGTTCGCGGTGCGCCGCGAAATCCTCGACGATGCCGGCATCGACGTCGCCAAAGACGCCCGCCTGCCCGATGCGATCGCACGCGAAACCGACCGCGTGATGCCCGGCGACGAAGCCGGGCTGCGCCGGCTCGCGGCCGCCTTCGGCGACGTCGCGCCGTCCGTGCCGGGCCACGCGACCTATCGCGCGTACTACGCGAGCCAGGCCGATGCGATGCACGCGCTCGGCGCGCCGCGCGAGATGCCGGCGCCCGCGCCGCAGCCCGCGTCGAACGCGCCGGTGCCAGCGGCGACGGCGGACGCCGCGCGCCGCCAGCATGCGCTCGATCACCTCGCCTCGCACGGCATGCGCGACCTGATCCGCATCGACGGTTCGCAACTCGCGTCGCTCCAGCAGATGAAGGATGCGTTCGGCACGAATGCGCACGTGCTGATCGCCGAGCATGACGCGCGGCCGGACGCGTCGATCGACGCGCGCCATGCGCAGCCGAAGTTCGTCGCGAGCATGCGCACCGACGAGCACGGTACGTTCGTCGACAAGGCGTCCGCCGATCCGGCCGTGTCGATCCCGGACGCGGTCTATCGCGCGCTGAAGGACAACGGCAACGCGGAACGGGCGAACGTCGATTTCTACGTGTCGCCCGTGTCGCTCGCGGAATTGCGCGAGTACGGCGGCGCCGCGCGGATCACCGCGCGCAGCGACGGCCGCACCTGGGAGGCCGAGCAGGCGGCCGCGACGCCCGACGCGAACGTCGTCACGACGCTGAAGTCGCTGGCCGACGCGCCGCGCTTTCGCCGGCCGAAACAGGCGGCGAAAGCGGCCGGCGACGGCGCGACGCTTTACGCGATCGACAAGGAAACCGGCAAGGTGCTCGGCTACGCGACGCGCAACGCCGCGCACGACTGGACCTATCACGAGTCGACCTCGCTCGGCGACGCGACGATCGCGCCGCGCGATCTCGGCGCCGCGTTCCGCCGGCGCGCGCGCAACCTGTCCGGCGGCCGGCGCGGCGTGCGATTCGTCGTGACGGACGTCGCGCACGACACGGTCGAGCGCTACGGCGGCTTCGCGCCGGCGGAAATGCGCAAGGCGCTCGGCGACGAGAAGCCGCCGATGCAGAAACTCGGCACGCGCGTACAGCGCGGCCTCGCGAAAGCCGACCCCGGCGTGCGCCGCAAGATCGCCGCGATCGAAGGCGCCGACAGTCCGTTCCTGCCGCCGAAGCTCGTCCCGGACAGCGAGCAGCTCGCGATCGACTTCAGCGGCGCGAACACGCTGCACCTGATGCGCGCGCTGGAGCTGAAGGCGTTGCGCGGCGATCACTACGTGTACGTGTACGAGACGGATCATCCGGTTGCCGAATCGCTGCATACGCGCCGCGGCATCATCGCGATCCACGACGGCAACGCGCTCTGGTACGACCACGCCGAGCAATTGCGCGACCACCCGGACGCGGGCCGCCCGCTCGACGAGATGCCGCTCGGGCGCGGCCCGTTCGGCGCGAACCAGCACTTCCTGCTGTCGACGCTCGCGCCCGATGCGTTCGATCCGCGCGCGACCGCCACGCAGAAGGCCGCGCTCGCGCAACGGCTCACGCAACTGCTCGACGAGAAGTCGTATTTCGATGCGCTGCCGCAGAAGTTCGACCTCGCGACGCGCTGGATCCGCACGCAGATCGCCGGCCAGATCGATCGCGTGAAAGCCGCTCAGGCCGACCTCGCCGCGGCCCAGCAAGCCGCGCAGCCGACGGCCGGCGGCCCCACGGGCCCCGCGGGCCGGGTGCGCAATGCGCTGCGCGGCAAGCGCGGCCGGCGCAACCGCCGCGCCGCGAATGCGGCAAACGCATCGAACGCGCCGGCCACGCCGAAGCCGCCGAAAACGCCGGCGGCCAAGCCGCTGACGCTGCGGCCCTACCAGCCGAGCCTCGGTTCGAGCACGGTCGCGGAATGGGTGATGCGCTACGGCGCCGCCAAGGTGGCCGACTGGTTCCCGACGATCGACCGCGTGAAGGCGGTCGCCGCACGCAAGAACCAGCCCGATGCCGGCGGCCTCGCACTGACCGACGAACCGCAGACGATCCTGGCCGACGCACCGATGCTGAAAGCGCTCGGCATCCCCATCGGCCTCGCGCGCGAGGTGTCGAGCATGCCGTCGCGCGGGCCGGTCGCCGATCCCGGCGGCGATCACAACCGGTTCGTGAAGTGGATGCAGGCGTACGCCACGCGCCACAGCGCGGCGCGCATGATCGACAAGCGCGCGATCCAGGCGTTCGTGCGCGCGCCGGCCGAGATCCAGGACCGCGTCGCGCCGATGGCGCGTGCGTTCAACCTGCGCGACGATCCCGCGCTCGCGGTGCGCTACGTCGAGCAATATGGCGGCGCGATGCCGGTGGTGTCGATTCCGGTCGATCCGCACACGCTCGCGGCCGCACGCGGCGGCAAGCACGATCCGGCGTTCATCCGCCGCGCGCGCAAGTTCGGATCCCCGATCGGCGCGCGCTACAACGAGGCCGATGCGACGATCACGCGCGAAGCGCCGGACGGCACCACGCGCACGCTCGAACTCGACGACATCGCGCATCTGCACAAATGGCTCACCGCGGCGTCGCGCCACGGCTTCCAGCTTCGTCTCGAAGCGGCGTCGGGCCGCCCGCTCGTCTCCGCGGACGACCGCCGCACGATCGCCGGCACCAACGACAGCTATGCCGAATACACGCGGCTGATGACGTCGTTCGAGACGTGGTCGCACAATCACGCCGGCGAGCCCGCGCCGAACGTGATGCTGAGCTTTCACGGATGGGACGCCGTGCTCGAGCCGGTGCCGGGCGCGGGCCACGTCGAGCTGCTCGATGCGTTGCTCGACCGCAAGGCGATCGACTGGCTGCACGTCGGGCTGTCGTACGGCACGCACGGCGCCGACTTCATCGCGAACCAGGACCTGACGCGGGCGCTGGCGGAACGGATCGTCGACTATTACCAGACCGACCGTCACGGCAAGTTCGCGCGGCTGCACGGCGCCGATGCGCTCACGCGCGTGTTCGAACCGGTGAGCCCGGAGGCGTTCGCGAACCAGCAGCAGGTGCTGTTCGCGGAAATCGCGCGCATCGGCAAGTCGAAAGGGCTGTCCGACGACGCGCTCGCGACGCTGCGCGGCGAACTGTACGAACGCAACACGACCGCGCTCGTCAACCAGGCGCGCAAGGCGACGATCGAGCATGCGATGACGCAGTGGGCGTCGGCCGATCACCCGCCCGCCACACGCACCGAAAAACTCGCCCGCCGCTTCGGCGAACGCTGGCTCGCGGAAGCCGGCGACCGCGCGCCGGCACGCGGCACCGTGGTGTCGACCACCGATCCCGCCGGCCCGCTGCCCGACAGTCGCGCGTACTGGCAATCGGTGGTCGAGCGCGAAGCGCTGAAGAACGATCCGTCGAAGCCGATCAGCGTCGGCCGGCAGATCGCCGCGAACCCGAAACAGGCCAAGATGATCGAGGAACTGCAGGCGCTCGCGCAGATCAATGCGCTGCGCGTGCATCGGCCGTCGTTCCGCAAGGCGGAGCTGTGGAAGTCGATCGGCTTCAGCTCGCTCGTCACCGGGGCGGGCGCGCTCGTGATCGCCGATACGCTCGGCGCCACGCACGTGCTGCGGCACGACATGCTGAGCAGCGCGACGTCGTCGTTCCTGCTGGGCGCGCGTCTGGGCCGCGTGTTCCAGGTCATGCACCAGGGTGCGGTGCGCAGCCTGCAGGCCGGCGATCCGAAGGCCGCGCAGGCGGTGCTCACGCGGCTCGAAGTGACGCTGTCGCGGCAGTTGCGCTCGGGTGCGCACGACTACGGCCAGAACCGGCGCGCGCAACTCGAGCAGATCTCGAACGAAGCGCGGACGCTGGCCGCGCAGTATGTCGAGCTGAACCGCGTCGGGCTGATGAGTTTCGACGACGCGACCACCCACATCAAGGCGCTTGCCGCGGACGTGCTCGCGCAGATGCAGGGCACCGTCGGCGGCACGTCGCTGCAGCAGCTCCATACCGGCAACCCGCGTCACCTGTTCGGGATCGCGGGCCGCGCGGGCGCCGCGATCACGTCGACCGCGACGCTCGCGGTCGGCATCAGCGGCGTGGTGCACGCGCACGGGGCGTTCGATCTCGCGTACGGCTCGGCCGCCATCGCGAGCGGGGCGTTCGGCGCCACGTATGCGGGCCTCGTCTACACGATCGGCGCGCACCGCGTGAATGCCGACAAGCGCAGCCGCATCGTGCGCTTCACCGATTCGGCGAGCGACTTCATGGCCGTCGCGTACGGCGGCCTCGGCACCGGCGTGCAGTGGAGCGGCGGCCATTACGACCTCGCGATCGCGACCGGCGTGTCCACCGCGCTGCTGCTCGGCGGGCGTCTGAACACGCATTTCCCGAACGCGACGCCGCTGATCAAGAAGATCCCGACGGCCGTCGTGCTGATTCCGGTCGGCGCGTTCGCGTACAAGCTGATCGAAGGTCTGTGGACGACGTTCTTCGGCTCGGGGTCCGGTTCGTCGAATCAGTCGAACCAGTCGAATTCGTCGCAATCGAATCTCGCGCCCGGCGCGTCGCCGAGCGCGTCGGCCAGCCCTTCGGCAAGCGCCGCGCCAAGCGCTTCGGCGAGCGCGTCGCCCGCCGCGCCGGCTTCGCCGTCGGCCAGCGCCACGCCGTCGACCGCGCAACCGTCCGGGTCGCCGCAGCCCTACATCGTCGTCGCCGGCGATTCGCTGTGGGTCATCGCCGACCGGCATCGCCAGTCGCTGCTCGACGCCGCGCACGTGTCGCGCGCCGATCAGCAGGCGATGACGCACGGCGAGCAGGATACCCGCGCGTTCAACGAGATCCTGCAGCTCAATCCGTCGGTTTCACGCGATCCGAACCGCCTGTCGATCGGCACGCCGCTGATCGTGGGCTGATCCCCGCGCGCGGGGCGCGTCGCGCCGCGCGCACCGGTTGCGCGCGGCACGCCGCATCACGTCGCATCACGTCGCCCGCTGATGTTCCAGCCATGCCTGGAACATCAGCACCGTCCACAGCTGGTGCTGCCAGTTCATCCGGCCCGTCTGGTGCTGGCGCCACAGCCGCTCGACCGCCGCCGCATCGAAGAAGCCTTCCTCGCGCAGGCGCGACGGCCGCAACAGCGCGTCGGCCCAGTCGTGCAGCGCGCCGCGCAGCCAGTGGTCGACGGGCGCGCAGAAGCCCTGCTTCGGCCGGTCGATCAGCGCGGACGGCACGTACCGGTCGAGCAGCCGGCGCAGCAGCGCCTTCGGCTGCCCTTCCGGCAAGCGCACCGACGCCGGCACGCGCCACGCGAATTCGACGACGTGATGATCGAGGAACGGCATGCGCGTCTCGAGGCTCACGGCCATCGCCGCGCGATCGACCTTCGCGAGGATGTCGGTCGGCAGGTACGTGAGCGTGTCGATCGCCATCGCCTGCTCGGCGAAGCTCAGGTGCGCGGGCCACGCGGACACCGTATCGAGCGGCGTCGGCGGCTCCTGCCCGGCGAGCGCGATGCGCTCCGGATGATGCACGGACGACATCAGCAGCCGGTACAGCCCGATGCGGCTCTCGGCGGTCATCACATGGCCGAGCTTGTGCAGGCGATCGCCGATGCGCGACGACGATTCGCGCGCCTCCACGCCGCCGCCGAACGCACCCTGCGCGACGGCCGCGAGCTGGTCCGCGTGATCGGGACGCAACGCATGCAGCGCGGCGGCGATCCGCGCGCGCACCGCCGCCGGCACGCGATGCAGCTTGCGCCACAGGCGCGGCGTCAGGAAGTAGCGCGTATAGCCGCCGAACAGCTCGTCGCCGCCGTCGCCGGACAGGCTCACCTTCACGTGCCGGCGCGTCAGTTCGGACACCAGAAAGGTCGGGATCTGCGACGCATCGGCGAACGGCTCGTCGTAGATCGACGGCAGCTTCGGCACGACGCCGAGCGCATGGTCGGCCGTCACGTAAAGCTCGGTATGGCGCGTGCCGAGATGGCGCGCGACGGCCTTCGCGTAACCGGCTTCGTCGTAGCCGGCTTCGTGAAAGCCGATCGTAAACGTGTCGACCGGCGACGCCGATTGCGCCTGCATCAGCGCGACGATCGCCGACGAATCGACGCCGCCCGACAGGAACGCGCCGAGCGGCACGTCGGCTTCCATCTGCCGTGCGACGGCCTGGCGCAGGATCGTGTCGAGCTGGTCGACGGCTTCGCCGGCGCTGCCCTCGAACGGTTGCGCGCGGCCCGCCTCGATCGCCTGTTCGAGCGTCCAGTACGTCCGCACGCGCGGCGTGTCGCGCGCATGTTCGAACTGGATATACGTGCCGGGCGGCAGCTTGCGGATGCCGCGATAGATCGTGTAAGGCGCGGGCACGCTCGCCTGGCGCAGATACAGGCACAGCGCGTCGCGGTCGATCGTGCCGTCGAAGCCCGGATAGCCGCGCAGCGCCTTCAGCTCGGACGCGAACACGAGCGCGTCACCGATCCGGCCGTAGTAGAGCGGCTTCTCGCCGATCCGGTCGCGCGCGAGCGTCAGCACCCGCGACGCGCGATTCCACAGCGCGAACGCGAACATGCCGGTCGCGCGGCGCAACGTGGCCTCGACACCCCACGCGACGATCGCCGCGATCAGCACCTCGCTGTCGGAATGGCCGCGCCACGCCGGTGCGCGCCCCGCGCGCTCGAGCTCCGCGCGCAGTTCGCGATGGTTGTAGATTTCGCCGTTGAAGACGAGGACGTAGCGGCCGCACGCGGAAGCCATCGGCTGCCGGCCGTGCACCGACAGGTCGACGATCGCGAGCCGCCGGTGGCCGAGCGCGATGCCGGCTTCCGGGTCGAGCCAGATGCCCTGCCCGTCCGGCCCGCGATGCGCAAGGCTCGCCGTCATTCGCGCGAGTATGCCGCGCGCTGTCTCCTCATCGAAGGCGACGCTATTCAGAAAGCCGTCGATTCCGCACATTGATTTGTCTGCCCCTGTTGACCTGTTCCGTCACGCACCGCGCACCTCGCGGCCCGCCGTCGGGCATGACGGTCGAGCCATATTACGAAGAAATAAATCAGCAATAATTCACCAGTGAATGCAGGCACCGTCCGGAAAAAAATGGACGTCAAGCGCCGCGTGCGGATGGCCGCATGACGGGGCCATATCGAATCCGGCCGGAGGGCCGGCCGACAGGGCTGGAAAAAGGGGGCGCATGCCGACATGACGCCACCGCGGCACGCCGCCACGTCACATCAAGCGGCCCCGGTCGCCCATTTCAGCAACTGCGCGACCTCGCGGAAATGCTGCGGCTGGATCGTGCCGTTCTCGGGTGTCGTCTCGTACAGCGCCTGCGCGAGCCCGACGTTCGCGAGCGTCGGGCGCAGCGCATCGCGGGCCAGCCGCACGATCCGCTCGGCCGCGTCGCCCTCGCCGCGCGCGAGCACCCACGGCAGCGAGCCCATCCCGCCGTAGTAGAGCGCGACCGCGACGCGCGGCGAATAGACGACCACCGACGCATAGCCGACCCGGTCGGGCAGCGACGCGAACTGCACTTCGCGCGCGAGCTGGCGGCGCTTCGCCTGGATGTGCGGATCGCCTTCATCCTCCTTGTGCTCGCGCCGCACTTCGTCGATCGACATTTTCATTTTCTGGTTGAATTCGTGCCGCTGGTGCACGATGTCGATCAACGCCATCACGATGTAGATCAGCGCGGCCCAGCCGAACAGCAGCATCAACAATTTCACGATCAGCGCGAGAATCGAGACCGGCCGCGTGAAGCCCGACTGCACCGACGGATCGAGCGACTCGACGATCAGCCAGCCGAGCGTCGCGACGAGCAGCGCCGTCTTCAGCAGCATCTTCGCGAGGTTGACGAGGTTGCGCAGCGACCACAGGTTCTTCATCCCCTCGGCCGGGTTGAGCCGCGACAACTGCGGCACGAGGCGGCTCCACGCCATCACGCCGCCCACCTGCACGAAGCCCGCGAGCAGCCCCGCCAGCAACCCGGCCGCGACGATCTGCGCGGACTGCGTCGCCCAGTCGCGCGCGGCGCCGTCGATCAGCACCGCGAGCCGCGCGGACGGATCGGCCGCGCCGACCGCGTCGAACACGAGCCGGAACAGCGCCTGCAACCGCGCGAACAGCGAACCGATGCCCACCGCGAGCGCCACGCACACGCCGACGAAGAACGCCGACGACACCGTTTCCGCGCTCTTCGGTACGTCGCCCTTCTCGCGTGCCTCGCGCAGGCGTTTCGCAGTCGGCTTCTGGTCCTTTTCGGCCATGTCGGCTCCCGCGCGCTCAGCCGCCGCCGTGCGCGGCGAACAGCGCGCGCAGCAGCGCCATCAGCCCGCTGTCGGGGCTCAGCAGCGAATGCAGCGACGCGTACACCACCGGCAGGAACAGGACCATCATCAGCAGCGCGAGCGCGCTCTTCAGCGGCTGCGAGAACACGAAGATGTTGAGCTGCGGCACCGCGCGCCCGACCAGGCCGATGCCGAGTTCGACGAGCACCAGCACGATCGTCACCGGCGCGGCGAGCTTCACCATCCATTCGAAGATCGTATCGGTCTGCCTCACGATGAAGGTTTGCAGCATCGACGAGAAATCGGGGCCGAGCGAGCCGATCGGCCACCATGCGTACGATTGCGCGAACAGTTGCACGAGCACCTGCAACCCGCCCGCGGTGACGAACAGCGCGATCGCGACGAAATTCAGGAATCCGGAAGTCGGGCCGCCCTCGTGCCCGCCCATCGGATCGAAGAACGCGGCGCTGCCGCTGCCGGTCTGGAAGTCGATCAGGTAGCCGACGCCCTGGATCGCGAACAGCACCGCGCTGAACGCGCCGGCGAGCAGCATGCCGACCATCGCTTCCTTCGCGACGAGCAGGCACCACATCAGGAACGGCAGCGCCGCGACCTGCGCGGCGTCGATCGTCGGCGCGACGAACGCGGCGATCACCACCGCGATCCCGTTGCGCACGAGGCCCGTGATGATCTGCTCGTTGAACACCGGCACGACGAACATGATCGGCAGCAGGCGCGGCATCACGTAGAGCAGCGGCCGCAGCATGCCGGCGACGTCGTTGAAACCCGCGGCCTGGTCTAGCATCGGCGCTCCGCGGCGGCGGGCGGGGCGGGATCGTCGGGCGCGGCGGATGCGTCGGCTTCAGCGGCGATTTCAGCGTTCGCGCCCGTTTCCGCTTCGGTCATCGCCGCATCGAACGCGGCCGCGGCCTGCGGCGGCGCGAACGCATGACCGGCCGCGTCGCCCGCGCCGGCCACCCAGGTGCCGCCCGTCGCGAAGCGCCGCACCGCGTAGCCGTCCGCCACTTCGTCGGCATCGCGTTCGACCCGCGCGGCGCGCGCGTGCAGCGCCTTCTCGCCGGCTTTCTCCAGCTTGTCCTCGGCGGCCTTCGCCTTGCGCGCGGCGCGCTGCAGGTCGGCGAGCGTCGCCTCGTGGCCGCGATGCACGTGCGCGGCCTCGCTCACCGACGCGTTCGCGGTACCGATATGCCGGTCGAACGTGCGCGTATCGGCCGCCGCGTCCTGCAACGCGCGCGCTTCGCGCACGTCGTCGGCGAGCCGCGTCTGGATCGCCGCCTTCGCGGCGACCTGCTGCGCGAGCTGCGCCTGCGCGGCCGCGAGCGCGCGCCGGCTCTGCGCGGCGATGCCCTGCTGACGCGCGGCCGCGACGCGCGCGATCTGGCTGCGCATCTCGCGCACGCGTTTCAGGCGGGCGAGCGTCGCGAGCACGAGACGGTCGTCGGCGTCAGACATGATCGTTCGCCAGCTTCGTCAGTTTCGCGAGCAGCACGTCGAAGCGCACGTCCTCGTCCGACGCTTGCGCGCAGAACGCGCCGATCGCGTCGCGCGCGCGCAGCGCGAGATCGCCGAGCCGATCACTGCCTTCGCGATACTCGCCGATCTGCACGAGCAGCTCGATCTCCTGATACTTCGCGATCAGCTCGCGCACGCGCGCGGCCGCATGCTGGTGCGCGCGGCTCGCGACGAGCGGCATTACGCGCGACAGGCTCGCGAGCACGTCGATCGCCGGATAGCGATTCGCGAGCGCGATCTTGCGCGACAGCACGATATGGCCGTCGAGGATCGAGCGCACTTCCTCGGCGATCGGGTCCGACTCCTCGTCGCCTTCGACGAGCACCGTGTACAGCGCGGTGATCGATCCGTGCGCGCCCTGCCCCGCGCGTTCGAGCAGGCGCGGCAGCACCGCGAACATCGACGGCGGAAAACTGCGCCGCGTCGGCGGCTCGCCGCTCGCCAAGCCGACCTCGCGCTGCGCGCGGGCGAAGCGCGTCAGCGAATCGACCAGCAGCAGCACGCGCTTGCCCGCATCGCGAAAGTGCTCGGCGATCGCGGTCGCGACCAGCGCGGATTTCACGCGCTCCATCGCCGGGCGGTCGGACGTCGACACGACGACGATCGAACGCGCGCGCACCTCCGGCGACAGGCTGTGCTCGATGAATTCGCGCACCTCGCGGCCGCGTTCGCCGACCAGCGCGATCACGTTCACGTCGGCCTGCGCGCCGCGCGCGATCATCCCGAGCAGCGTGCTCTTGCCGACGCCCGACGGCGCGAAGATGCCGACGCGCTGCCCGACGCCGAGCGTCATCAGCCCGTCGATCACGCGCACACCGGTCGGAAACGGCGTGTCGATCATCTTGCGCGCGAGCGGATTCGGCGGGTCCTGCTGCGTCGATACCCACGCGGCGCCCGCGACCGGCCCGCGATCGTCGAGCGGGCGGCCGAGCCCGTCGAGCACGCGGCCGAACAGCCCTTCGCCGACCGGGAACACATGCTCGCGCCCGGACGGCACGACGGTCGTCTCCGGCGACAGCCCGGCCACGTCGCCGAGCGGCGTGAGCAGCGTCGTCTGCCGCGAGAAGCCGACCACCTCCGCAAGCAGTGTCGGCTGGTTCGGCGTGCGCAGCTCGCAGATCTCGCCGAGCCGCGCGCGGATGCCCGTCGCATTCAATATCTGCCCGACCGCGTGGTTGACGCGGCCCTGCACCGACACCGGCGAAAAGAACGCGAGCCCCGCGTCGAGTTCGCCGACGAGGCGGCCGCGATCGAACGGTGCGCCGTCGTCGTCGCCGAACGATTGCGGCTCGTCGAGCGGCGCGTTCATCGCGCGGCGCCTTTCAGCGCGTCGCGGCGGATCGCCTGGCGCAACGCGTCGATCTGCAGGTCGAGGCTCGCGTCGATGCGCCCGGACGGCGTCTCGACCGTGCACGCGTGGCGTTCGAGCTGCGCGTCCTCGACGATGCGGATCTTTTGCCGATTCGACTGCCCGGCGAACGCGCCGTCGAGCGCATCGCGCATCTCGTCGGTGCGGCCGGGCGCGATCCGCACGATCAGGAACGTCTCGTCGCGCACGAGCGGCGCGATCCGCGCGAGCGCGGCCTCGTACAGCTTCTGCGTGCTCATCTCGCCGACGATCGCGCGCACGGCCTTCACGACGATATCGGCCATCGCGTCCTTCATCGTCTCCATCGTGCGCGTGGCGGCGAGCGCCTGCGCGTACGCCTGCGCGGCCTGCTCGCGCTGCGCGCGGCGCATCCCTTCGTCGTAGCCGGCCGCCTGACGCCTGTCGAATTCGCGCTGCGCGTCGGCGACGATGCGCGCGGCCTCTTCATGCGCGGTCGCGATCACCGCGGACGCGTCGAGCAGCGCCGCGTATTCGCGCTCCTTGAGCACCTTGCGCTCCGACAGCAGCTGCAGGTTGTCGCTCGTGATCAGAAAAGCCAGTCCCATGACGCAAGCCTCTCTGGAATTAGAAACAGGAACATCAGTTCGCCGAACTGATCGCGCTGCGCGCGGTTCAGCCAGTACGGCGCCTCGTCGTCGATCGCGCGGTTGAATTTCAGGCGCACGCGCCGCGCGACGGCCTCGCCGGCCACGCCGATGAAATCCGCGAGCAGCCGCCCGCCGCGCGCACGGATCACGACCGGCAGCGCGGCGGGATCGGCGCGCCACGGTTCGAGCGTTTCCGCGAGCGCGCCGAATTCCGGCGCGCGTTCGAGCGCGAGTTCGAGCGCATCGCCGCCGAGCCGCGCCGCGACTTCCGCGCGGATGCGGCGCCCGGCCAGCGCGTCGCGCAGCCATGCGCGATGCAGCAGCAGCCCCGCATACGCGGCCAGTTGCTCGAGCGCCGCGCCCGGTAGCAGCGCGAGCCGCGCGCACGGGTTCGCGACGTCGAAGTCGTGCCGGTCGGCCACGCCGTTCGACGCGAGCAGATGCCGCGCGAGCAGCTTGCGGCCGGCCGCGCCGAACGCGTCCGGCGAACGGTAGCGCGCGGGCCAGTCGGCCGGCACGCGCGTCACGTGCAGATAGCGGTCGGGCCGCAGGTTGAAATCGCAGACGAGCGCATGGAACGCGGCAACGCGTGCGGCCGGCGGCGGCGCAAGCGGGTGCAGCCACGGCAGCCGCGCCGCCTCGGACGCGGCTGCCCCATCGTACGGCTCGCCCCGCGGCAGCGCGTGCGAATCGCTCATGCGCCGTCGCGCGCGCCGTCCGGCGTGCGCAGCCCGCCGCCCGCCTGCTGCGCGGCCGCCCCGCCGCCGTTCGCGCCGCGCGGTGCGCCGAGCAGGCCCGCGAGCCGAGCGCCGAACATCCCGCGCCGCGCGGCCGACAGCGCGATCACCGCGCAGGTCAGCAGGATCAGCGCGAACACGAGCCAGCCGAGCGGCGAGCGCAGCCGCAGGATGTCCGACACCGCGCTGCCGATCCCGTCCACGCGCGTCGCGCGCGCGGCGGCCGGCTGCAGGAACAGCGACACGTTGTCGTACTGCAGCCCCTCGATGCTGTGCGCGACGAGATCCTTGACCATCGGCGCCATCGCGCGCAGGTCGATGCCCGGCCGGTAGCGGATGTACACCGCGGCCGACGACGGCTTGATCTTGTCCGCGAGCGGATCGTTCTCCGGAATCACGACCTGCACGCGCGCGACCACCACGCCCTCGATGTCCTGCAGCGTGCGCGACAGATCCTGCGACACGCCGTACAGGTAGCGCACGCGCTCCTCGGCCGGCGTCGACACGAGGCCCTGCTTCTGGAACAGCTCGCCGAGGCTCGCATAGCTCGGCTTCGGCAGCCCGTTCGCGTGCAGCACCGTGAGCGCCGCCTGCATGTCGCCGTCCGCGACGCTCACGAGCCACGCGTTGCGGTCCGACGTGTCGCGCGCGTCGTTGTCCTTCGACGCGCTGATGCCCGCGTCGCCGAGCACCGCGATCATCTGGTTCGCATCGCGCTCCGACAGGCCCGAGTACAGCTCCTTCTGGCACCCGGCCAACAGCACGAGCAGCCCCGCGAGCAGCGCGCGCGCCGCCCGGCTGCGCCACGCATGCGTGCGCGGCGTCGAATCGATCGTCGTCATCGTTTGTCCGCTTCAGGGCGCGTGAGGCCAGATCCTCCGGCCCGCACGCGCGCTTTCACTCCTGCGTCTTCAGCACCGTATGCGTGAAGCCGTTCGCCGCCTGCGCAACCGACAGGCTCAACTGGTATTCCGAAATCGTGGTGGTTGCCGTCCACTGGAAATCCATCGCCTTCACCATCGTCATCAGCGGGTCGCTGCGGCTGTCCGCCATCGACGTCAGCATCTCGTTGCGGTGCTTGTCGATGTTCGCGTACCGCGAATCGAGATCGTTGCCGTACGTGCGCAACCGCTCGACGAGCGACGACTGGTTCGCCTGCGCGGGCGTCATCTGCACGGCCGGCGCCGCATCCGCCGGCGCACGCGCCATCGCGACGCCCGACGCAGACGGCGGGGCGGCGGTCGACGCACCCGGCTGCATCAGCGCATCGAACTGGCGCACCTGCGCCGGATCGGACGTCGCGCCCGTTTGCTGCGCGGCACTCGCGAGCGCAGCCGCGCCCGGCGGCGCCGCGCCTACGCCTGTTACCGACATGATCGTGTCCTCCTTGACCGGCAAAGCCGGAAACGGGCCGGCCGTCACGCATCGACACCACGCCGAGCGCCCGTCACGGGCAGCCCTGGCGTCCGGCGTCGCGCGGCACGGCCGGCGACCGGCATCACGCGCGGCCGGCGGAACTCAGGTGTTGCGCAACCTGGGCGTTCGCCGTCCCTTCCTGCGCGGTCACTGCGTTGCTGGTTTCGAACGTCGCAGTCGATTGCTGAACCTGGAAATTGATCTTGGTCAGTTCGAGCTGCGTCTTGGTCAGGTCGTCGGCCTGCTTCTGCACGTCGCCCGTGTTCGTCACACCACCTGCTGCCGAGGTACCCATGCTTCGCTCCTTTACGTGAACCACACTTCACCTTCCGGCGGCGGCCCCATGCCCCGCCGGCGACGTGACGCGCCGCATGCGCGCGGCGTGTCGCGTAATGCGCGCATCGCGAAACGCGCTGCGCCGATCCTGTCGCGACCCTAGTGCGTCGCGCCCTTCGATGCGCCGGCCGCCGCGACGGCCGGCGCCGCCGGCGCATCGGGCAACAGCGTCGGCCCCGGCACCGGCTGCGCGACGCCCGCCGCCGCGCCGCTCGCGAGCGGCGCCACGGGCGGCGCCGGCGCCTGCTCGGGCGCATGTGCCGGCGGCCCGCCGAGCGGCATCGTGATGCGCTGGCCGTTTCGCTCGAACACCACTTCGTCCGGGCCGATCGACACGACGGTCGCGCCTTCCTTCAGCCGCGCGCCTTCGAAATAGCGGCTGCCGTCGACCGTCTCGATGTAGCGCTGATCGCCGTCGCCGGCGAATACGGTCGTGATCTCCGGAATGCCCGCCGTGCCGCCAAGTGTCGTCGCCGTGCGCGGCGCGGCCGCATCGGCGTCGCGCACGTGATCGACCACCTCGAGCGCCGGTCGGGCGTCCTTCATGTAGTTGCGGATGCGCGGCTCGATCTGCGCGCGCGCGGCCGTGCCCGTCAATTCGATCCGGCCGCGCCCGAGATACGTGACCGTCAGCGCCGTATCGCTGAAATAGGTCTGCGCGGTCGCGACCAGATCGCTGACCACGTAGAGGTTGCCGAGCGCCGCGTTGTCGACGCCCGCGACGATCTGCGCGACGCGCTCGCGCGCGGCCGGATCGCTTACGTAACCCGACACGATCACGCCGTCGTCGCGCGGCGCAACCGCCAGCTCCGGATACGCGTGCAGCAGTTGCTGCAGCCGGTGCGTGCGCGCGAGCACCGATTCGTGCTGCCACGGCAGGCGCCCCGACCATGCGACGAAGCCATAGCCGAGCGCGCCGAGCAGCACGCCGATCCACAGCGCGACCAGCGCGATCACGAGCCGCCGGCTGCCCAGCCGGCGCAGGCCGCCCGTGAGCCAGCCGAGCCACGCGGCCTCGCGCGCGGCGTCCGGCGCATCGGTTTCGTCGGGCACCGCGACGCTCGCCTGCGCATGCCGCGCGATGCCGAGCCGGATCGAGCCGACCGTCACGACGTCGTTCGGCGTCAGCGAGCGGCGGCCGGCGCCGAGCGGCTCGTCGTTGAACAGCACCGGCGCGCCGGCGTCGCCGCCGTGGTTCTGCACGGTCACCGCGAGCGCGCCGACCTGCAGGCACACCTGTTTCGCGCCGATCTCGCGATCGGGCAGGATCACTTCGCAGTCGGCCGCCGTGCCGACCCAGTTCGCGCCGCGCGCGAGCGACATCGTGCGGCCGTACATCGGCCCGCTCAGGAAGCACAGGTTCCACGGCGACGCGAGCGCGGCCGAGCCGGCCCCCGCGCTTCCCGCGCCGCCGGGCAACGCGCCGTCGCCGTGCGGATCAATGATGCTCGTCGACATGCGTGACCACTCCTGCGGTCGTCGCCGCGGGCTGCGACGCCGCGCCCACGGGCGGCGGCGGCAACGCGGGCGGACCGAACTTCGTGCCGGGCAGCGGCTTCGGCGTCAGCGGCACCGCGACGTCGTTGTCCGGCGGCCGATACATCGACAGCCCTTCCGGGTTCGCCGGACCGTCGACGCCCGGGTTCACGGGCGAGCCGTCCGGCGCATACATCGACGCGCTCGTCACGACGCGCGGCGTCAGCAGGTAGAACCGCTCCATGTGGTTCCCCGACTTGTCGGTGTACTTGAACAGGTTGCCGATCAGCGGAATGTCGGACAGCCAGGGCACGCCGCTCTTGTTCAGCCGCACCTCGTCGTCGTTGAAACCGGCGATCAGGAGGCTCTTGCCTTCGTCGATCATCGTCTTGGTGACGATGTTGCGCTGCTGGATCACCGGCACGTTCGACACGGCCTGCCCCGGCACGATGTTGCCGTCCTGGATGTCGATCGACATCATCACGCTCTGCATGTTGCCCGACACGGCCGCCGCGTTGCGGATCGCCTCGTCGACGATCATCGGCGTCACCTTGATGCTGGTGCCGGTCGTCACGCTGTACAGCGACGAATCCTGGTAGCCCGGCACCTGCACGTAGAACTGCGTGAGGTTCTCGAGGATCGCCTCGGTGTTGTCGAGCGCGAGCACCTTCGGCTTCGATCGCAGTTGCGCCTGGCCCTTCTGCGCGAGCGCGTTCACGCGCGTGAGCAGGTAGTTGCGCAGCGATCCGCCGATCGACGCGGTCAGCGCGATGCCGGTCGGCATGAAGGCGCCCGTCTGCCCGGTTTCCGACGTGCCGATGCCGAACGTCAGCGGCGGGTTGCCGGCGCCGTTGTACTGCGTGTTGCCGTTCAGCGCGTTCTGGCCGTTGCCGATCTGCACGTCGCCGTGCGTCGTGTGCAGGCGCCAGTCGATCCCGAGGCTGTCGAGCGAATCCTCGTTGATGTCGATGATCGTCACGTTGATCTCGACGATGCGCGGCCGCTCGTCGAGCTCGCCGATCAGCGACTGGTAGCGGTACATGTTCTCCGGCAGGTCGCGCACGATCACCGCGTTGATCGCCGGATCGGCGACGATTTGCGGCAGCGTATCGCCGCTGCGGGTGTTCGAGAACGGCGAGAACCCGCCGCCCGCGCTGCCGTCCGCGCCACCGTAGCCGCCCTGCCGCGGGCCGCCGGAGATGTCGGGGAAATCGAGGCGCGGCACCGCGATCGTCAGCCCCGAGCCGAGCTTCACCTGGCGCGCGGCCTGCCCGAGCGGCGTGCTCGACGGCGCCGCGACCGTGTCGCCGGTCTTGCCGAACAGCCGGCGCAGGATCGTCGCGACGCCCGGCACTGTCACTTCCTTGCCCGAGCGATTGATCGTGAAATCCGACGCCCAGCCGTATTTCAGACGGAACGCGCGGATGTCCGCATGCGCGCCGTTCGCCGACGGATCGCCGACCGAGCCGATCGCCTGCCGCACGAGCTCGACGTAGCGGCGCGGGCCGGCGACGTACACGCTGTTCGCACGATCGTTGATCACCAGCGTGTAGCGCTTGTCCGGAATCTGCATCGCCTGCAGCGCGCGGCCGATTTCGCCGGACGCATTCGGCGGGATCGGGATCATCTGCGTTTGCGACTGGTCGGCCGGATCGACGTACAGGAACGAGCCGTCGTAGTACCACGTGAGCCCGTAGGTCGAGCAGATCGTATCGAGCGTCTGCTGCGGCGTGCCGGAGAAGCGGCCGCTGATCACGCCGTCGACCTTCGGGTCGACCACCGCCGTCACGCCCTGCGACGACGCGAGCTCGCGGATGAAGTCGCCGATCTTCTTGCCGTTCGCGACGATCGTGAACGGCTTGTTGCGCCAGCGCAGGTCCGCGGCGCGCGCATGCTGCGCGGGCGCCATGCACAGCGACGCCGTGAGCAGCGCGGTCGCGCACACGGCAAGCGCGGCCCGTTGCAGGCTGCGCGGTTGAAACCGGATCGAGGCGACGCGTCGACGCATCAAAGGACTCCTGTGGAAGAAACGAACATGCGTTCCAGCGCCTGCTGCGCGAAGCGCAGCACCTCGCCGCCGAGCCAGCCCGACAGCAGCACGAGCGCGACCATCACGGCGATCAGGCGCACCGCGATGCCGATGTTGGCGTCCTGCACCTGCGTGACGGCCTGCAGGATCGCGACGACGAGGCCCGTGACGGTCGCGATCAGCACGATCGGCAGCGACAGCAGCAGCACGAGCATCAGCGCCTGGCGCGTCAGGTCGAGGATCGTCGAGCTCGTCATTGCACGGCTCCCGGCGCGCGCACGTCGGCGCCCGCGCCGACCGTGCCGTCGTCCGGCGGGTTCTTCACCCAGCCGACCGTATGCAACTGCACGTCCTCCTCGACTTCCTGGTACGACAGCACCGCGAGGTCGGGCAGCACCGGCTGCAGGATCGTCTTCACGTAGCGCCGCGCGCCGAGCGCGACCATCACCGCGAGCCGCGCGGCGCCCGGCGCATTGCCGTGGCCACCGTGGCCGCCGGGGCCGGCTGCCTGCGCGGCCTGCACGATCGCGCGCACCTGCTCGCCAATGTCCTGCTTGACCGCGCTCGACAGCGCGAGGAAATTGCCCTGCTTCGTGCGCATCACCGCGCGCTCGATCCGCTCCTGCAGGTTCTGCTCGAACAGCACGACGCGCAGCTGGCGCGCCGTGCCCGCATGGCGGTCGGTGATCATCCGCCGCAGGTCGACGCGCACGAGTTCGACCAGCGCGATCACGTCGTCGGGCTCGTTCGGCGCCCACGTGATCAGGCTCTCGAAGATCACGCGCAAGTTGCGGATCGGCACCTGTTCGGCGAGCAGCCGGCGCAGCACTTCGGTCACGCGCTGCAGCGGCACGAGCCGCGTCAGTTCGCCGACGAGCTCCGGATGATCGCGGCGCACCAGATGCACGAGCGCCTGCGTCTCCTGGATGCCGAGCAATTCGTCCGCATGCTGGCGCACGATCTGCTCGACGTGCGCGGCCAGCGCGCTCTCGCTCGACAGCCACTTGCCGTCCGGCGCCGCGCCGTCCGGCTTGATCCACAGCGCGGTCGCGAACGGGCCGAACGCCTCGGCCGGCTGGCGCTCCGCGCGCTCGGGCAGCGGCGCGACGCCGTCCCACAGCAGCCAGCCCGGCTTCAGCGCGCCGTGCGCGGCGAGCACGTCCTGCAGGTAGATCCGGTACGTGCCGGCCGGCGCGCCCTCGTCGTCGTTCAGCGTGATGCGCGGAAACACCGTGCCGATGTCCGCGTCGACGCGCGCCTTCGCGCTCGACAGCGCCGCCTGCAATTGCGCGAGGTTCAGGCCCGTGCGCAGGTCGTCGGACAGCGACACCGCGATCAGCGACGTGACGCCCGCCGCGTGCGACACCTTCGCGGGCTGGCCGTCGTCGGCCGCGCCGACGCGCCCCGCGACATGAATCAGGTTGAAGCTCGGCGCGGCCGTCTTGCGCCTGAGCTGGGAGAACGCGAACGCGCCGAGGCCGAGCGCGATCAGCGCGAACGACCATTTCGGAAAACCCGGCACGACGAGAAAACCGGTCAGCACGAACGCCGCGATCAGCAACGCGCGCGGATGCGCGCCCAGTTGCTCGCCGAGCTGTTCGCCGAGCTGGCGCTGCCGCGCATCGCGCGTCGCCACGCGCGTCGTCACGATGCCGGCCGCGATCGACACGAGCAGCGACGGAATCTGCGACGCCATCCCGTCGCCGACGGTCAGGATCGCGTAACGTTGCAGCGCCTCGCCGATGTCCATTCCGTGCATCAGCGTGCCGACCGCGATCCCCGCGACGATGTTGATGAACGCGATCACGAGGCCGGCGATCGCGTCGCCCTTCACGAACTTCATCGCGCCGTCCATCGCGCCGTGCATCTGCGATTCCTGCTCGAGCTGCTCGCGGCGCTCGCGCGCCTCGTCGGCGCTGATGATGCCCGCGCGCAGGTCCGCGTCGATGCTCATCTGCTTGCCCGGCATCGCGTCGAGCGAGAAGCGCGCGCCGACTTCGGCCACGCGCTCCGACCCTTTCGCGATCACGATGAACTGCACGACCGCGATCACGAGGAACACCACGCCGCCCACCACGACGTTGTTGCCGACCACCAGCCGCCCGAACGCGTCGATCACGTGGCCGGCGTTCGCATGCAGCAGGATCAGCTTGCACGACGCGATGTTCAGCGCGAGCCGGAACAGCGTCGTAAACAGCAGCAGCGCGGGAAACGACGAGAAGCTGACCGCCGACGGCACGTAGGTCGACACCGTCAGCAGCACGACGCTCGCCGCGAGATTCAGCGAGATCATCCCGTCGAGCGCGGTCTGCGGCAGCGGCAGGATGAACAGCGCGACGACCGCGACGATGAAGGTCGCGAGAAACAGATCGGCGCGCGGCGACGCGCCTCCGAGGCGCCGTCCGGACACGCCGCGGCCGGCGGAAAACAACCGCTGCCAGTCGCGGGGAAGCGCCTTCGGTTCAGCCATCGTGCCGTCGTCCTGTCGTTATCGCCGGCTGGCACGGGCAACCCTTCCCCGTGCTGCGCGGACCGTTGAATGGGACGAGTGTAGCGACGGGAACTGAAGGAAAAAGAAGCGCGCCTCGTAGCGTGAAAGCGCGTTTTCCTCAGACGATCGAATCGGACTACGAAACCCGGCGACGGGTTCGGGCACGCGCGGCCGGAACCGCTTCCATCGCGCGCCGGGCGGCTGCCGGCGCGCATCGGGCAGGCATCAGGTCAGGACGGCAGCCGCCGCGCGGCGAGGTACGCGAGCTGCGCGCGGTTCTGTACGTTGAACTGCTTTTCCAGCGAGCGGATGTGATGCCCGACCTTGTGCAGCGACGTGCGCAGCGCACTCGCGATCTCCTGGTCGGACAGCCCGTGCACGAGCCGGTCGAGCACCTGCTGCTGCTCGTCGGCGAGCGCGAAGCCACGCATGCGCGCGACACGCGCCTCGAGGAACGGCAGCGCGACGCGGTGCACGGCAAGACTAACCGACAGCGCGCCGCCGATCACGCGGTCGTCGATCCATTCGGTGCCGTGCGTTTCCGACGTCAGGTTCACCGCGACGCGCAGATCGAGGCGCGGCGCCGACAGGCTGAAGATCACGCCGCTGTTCATTGCATGCGCACGCAAGTGGCCGGCGAGCGCCAGCACCTTGCGGTCGCCGCTGCCCTGCGCGACCGCCTCGATCTCGTCGAGCCGCCACGCGACCGGGAAGCCGCTTTGCCGCACCTGCGCGAAGCGCGGGTCGCTTTCGTACAGCATCCCTTCGATGAACGGCTGCATGAACGTCGCCGGCGCGAGATCGCGCAGCAGATGCGCGCGCAGAATGCGCCGCCCGATCATTTCGTACGCGCCGTAACCGAGCGTACTGAATCCGATTTGCCGCAATCGCGCATGGCATTGCGCGAAATCGAATGACGCCAGGTCGGTTTTACCGGGCGCTATTTGAATACCGGTAAAAACGTCGCGCTCGATTGCGTGATATTCGTTCGAATAAGCGGCAGCGGCCGCTATATCGGCTTGTGAGAACCACTCGACGCGTGGTGCGCCGTCAGCATATGTCATGAGGAGCCCACCCTTTCCCAATATGTGAAACTGCGCCCCGTCACGATCTGGTCTTTTTCTTTAGGATTTTCTGGCCATCGTTATATGCACGCGAACATGAAACTTTCGCCGCGATTAGTATTACGGCATATTACCCACACGCCGGCATTTTTGTACAATGCCCCCGCGTTTCGTCAGGGATGACGATCGGCGCAATCACAACGATGCTCGGTCGCACCGCCGCGAATGCCGTACACGATACGGCCGCCGCCAGGCGATGCGCGTCGATTCCGAGGGATGGCTCATGTCCGATATTGCATTGCATGAAGAAGCGGTCGCCCCAACCAGCTTGCCGCGTTCGTCGCGCGTGTCGAACGCCGACACCGACGCGTTGCGCGAGCGCACCGTGCAGGTCGTCTGGTGCGACGACCTGAAGCGCGGCGACGACGCGCAGCCGCACGCGCCGAAGCTCGGCGTCGCCGATACGCTCGCGCACGCGCAGAGCACGGCCGAACGCAACCGGATCGTCACGAGCCTGCTGCATCTGACCGGCTTCTCGACGTTCGCGTACTTCGCCCTCGAATTCGCGCGCGAACGCGTCGAAAGCCTCTACCTGCACGAAGCGTTCACGCCGGCCACCTATCGCGGCGACTACGTGCGGCACAGCCATCACGACGTCGATCCACGCACGCTCGGCGCGCGCGTGTGCAACATGCCGATCGTGTGGGACCTGCAGCAATTGCGCCGCGCGCACCGCGAGCGCGACGACGCGCCGTCCGTAAGCCCGGCCGCGCTCGACGGCTTCCTGCAGACGATGCAGGACGACGGAATGTGCAGCGGCATCATGTATTCGATGGCCGTGCCCGGCACGCGGCTGCACGCTTTCATGAGCTTCACCGCGCCGCGCCGCACGCGCGAATGGATCACGCCGGCGACGATCGAGCAGGCGCTGTCGATCGGGCTATCGGTCCACAAGTTCGCGTCGCCGCAACTGATCTCGACGTCGCGCGAGCGTGCGGTCAACGGGCTCACGCCGTTCGAGCAGGAACTGCTGCTCGGCATCGCCGAAGGCGCGTCCGACAAGGAGATCGGCCGGCGCCTCGACACCAGCGCGCACAACGTCGACTATCACCTGCGCAAGCTGCGCAAGCGCTTCGGCGTCGCGAACCGGATCCAGCTCACGTACCTGACGTCGAAGCTCGAGCTGATCTGACACGCGGCGGCGGCGCAACGCCGTTGCGCATCATCGCCCGCGTAAACGCACATGCCGGCCTCGCGGGCCGGCATGTGCGGATGGCAGAGAGGCGCCGGGCAGGCGCCGCATCCTGGCGGACGATCGCCGTTACTTCAGCAGCGTCATCTGCACGACCTTCACGATCACGAGACCGACCGCGATCACCAGATAGCCGCGCAGCACGGCCATCCAGATCCGTGTCGCGAGCGTCATGTTCTGCGGCTCGAGCGTGTCGAGCGGCGGCATGCGCCACGTATCGCGCAGCGAGCGATCGACGGCCGGCTCGACGACGCGCTTGTTGCGGCGAATCAGCACCGTCGCGAGATAGCCGGCGATCGCGAGCACGGTGCCGCCCACCAGCACGTCGACGATCGCTTCGCCGCTGATGTCCGGATACATCACCGATGCGGTCAGGATGATCGACAGCAGCACCAGCACCCAGATCACCGCGCCCGTGAACACGTTGAGCTTCGCCGAGTTGACCCAGGGCCCCAGCACCTGGCGGTCGTTGCACAGCACGAGCAGGAACACCGTCGCGCTCGGCAGCAGTACGCCGGCCAGCGTCTGCACGGCTTCGGTCAGCAGGCCGAGTGGGCTGCCGGGGATCAGCACGAGCGTGGCCGCGGCCGCGACGATGCCGAAATAGACGAGATAAAAGCCCTTCGCGTCGGTCACGCCGCGGTGCAGCGAGTGGCGGATCTTGAACACGTCGCCGATCGCATACGCAGTCGACAGCGACACGGCCGCCGCGCCGATGATGCACGCGTCGAGCAGCGCGACCGCGAACAGCGTCGCGCTCGTGCGGCCCGCATACCTCTCGAGGCCGGCGATGACGCCGCCCGCATCGGTGAAGTTGCCGGCTTCCGGATGGCCGGCGAACAACGCCGAACTGAAGCCGATCATCGCGACCGCGCCGACCAGCACGAACGCGATGCCGATCCACAAGTCGGCTTTTTCATATTTCATGAAGCGCGGCGTGATGCGCTTGTCGATCACGTAGCTCTGCTGGAAAAACAACTGCCACGGCGCGACCGTCGTGCCGACGATGCCGATCACGAGCAGCATCACGTCCGACAGCTTCGCGTGCGCGGGCCAGTTCGGTACGAAGAAATCGCGCGTCATCTGCGCGACGGGCGGGTGGATCGACACGAGCACCGGCACGAGCAGCAGGCTCAGCACGCACAGCCCGATCGCGAACCGCTCGAAGCGCCGGAAGTCGCCGGTACTGACGGCCGCCATCGTCAACGCCGCGGCCACGCACACGCCGGCCACCTTCGGCAATCCGAAGAAATCCAGCACGAACGTGATGCCGATGAACTCGGTGACGATGGTCAGCGCATTGAGCAGGAACAGGTCGATCACGCTGAACGCGCCCCAGAACTTGCCGAAGCGTTCGAAGATCAGGCGCGCATGGCCCACGCCCGTGACCGCGCCGAGGCGCAGCACCATTTCCTGGTTCACGTACAACACGGGCACGAGCAGCAGCAGCGTCCATAGCAGCGTCGTGCCGTAGTTCTGGCCGGCCTGCGTATAGGTGCCGAACGCGCCGGCGTCGTTGTCGCCGACCATCACGATCAGGCCCGGTCCGATGATCGCGAGCAGCGTGCGCAGGCGTGCCCACCACGTGCCGCGCGCACCGGTGTCGTGGTGCGAGATGGTGCCGAGCGCACCGCGAATGTCGCCCAGATGGGCTTCGTCGAGCACGGCGCTGCGCTCGACCGCGATCGGTGGAGAGACGTTGGAGGGCGTGGACATGATGTATTCCGTACGGCTAAGGGTTATGCGATTCGATGAGCGTGTGACCTTGGAATGCGCACGGGACGGCCGCTCGGAGGCGGGCGCGCGTGCGCATGCCGAGGCGCGCTCGGCGCTTCTTTTCAGTGGATCAACGCTTTCAGCTGGTTCAGCAGGCGGGAGAACACCCGCGGACGGGCGTCGAGCGTCAGCATCGCGTCGTAGTGGTGGCGCGATTCCGTGACGTGCGGAAGGTTCGACAGCAGAAGGCCGAAGTTCATGGTCTGGCTCCGTGCGGCGACGGCAGGCGTGCCGGCCGCGTCGTGGGCGCGGGCCAGTCCGGGGCCTGAACGACGTGTCAGGCTAGTTGGCCGGAATGTCCCCGCGACCCGGGTTCAAAAGGGTCTGCGTATGCAACGGGCATAAGGGACAACTGTCACTGTCGTTCATGGCGGCTCCTGTGCGGTGTTCCGGGGAACACGGTTGACCGCCGTCCGGCGGGCGGGCCGGCATTCGCGCGCCCGGAGAACGGATGCGCGAACGCGGCCGCCTGCCTGGCGGCGGCGAAACCGGGAAACGCATGCGAGAACGCATCACGCTAACCGGCGCGAATCAGGGTGCACGTAGGGAGTTGCTGCGGAATACTGCTGCGCGCACCGTTTGCCCGGGAGACAAACGGCGGCTTCGATGAGGCGCGGACGTCGGTCGCTCAGGCGGAAATTTCGTTCGAAGATCGACTACTGCAGGCGTCCAAGGCGGCGGCCCCAAGAGTGAACATGGCGGATTCTATGGACCGCCCGAAAGTGAAGTCAACCCCTTGAAACCCCATTTTTCGAAATAAATGTCCCGCCTGACGCGACTGAAAGATTTGCCCTTGAAATACCGTTCCGAAACCTTTCAGCGCCGCGGTCACGCAGCCGCGCGCCGATGCCCGCGAGCAACGGACCTGGCCCCCTGCCGCGCATCCATTTCACGATCGCCAGGCGGCCGCGTGGCAGCCCCGCCCCACGGCGACGCGCACCCGACATAGCGCATCCTTCGTGCGACTTTTGCTTGCGCCGCAGCAAAAGTCGCGACTACAATCCGCCCCAATTCATCAAGGGAGTCCCTCCGTGGACACATGCTCTAGTTGCAGTTCGATGCCGGTCCAAGCCGGCCAAGCCATCGCGAGATAGCAGCCAGACGCATGTCTTTCGCCGCTAGCTCGCATTCGTCGGGTTAGCGCGCCTCCGTCCGGGCCGGCCATCGCCGGTTCGTCAGTCGCACGCTCCGTTATGTTCCACCCTCCGATCGCAGGCCGCGTCACGCAGCCGCGCTCGATCACGTCGTCCTGCGTTCGCCGGACGGAAACGGAGGCAGCGTCATGTTCTTTCCATCGTTCGCGGTCAGACTCAAGCGCGTCGTGCACGTCGCGTGCAACCGCTCGTTTTTCGGCCGCTCGCCGTTCGCCTGGACATTCGGCCACCGGCGCGGCTTCGCGCTTGCCCACGTGCCGGCGGCGCCCCGCCGGCTCGATTGCGTGCTGATCGCCGTGACGGCGGCGGCGGTCGCGCTCGCCGCGCTGCTGTGCTCGGTCGCGCCACGCATCGGCTTCGCGCAGGTGTGGCGCGTCGGCGGCTGGCTGCCGTAATCCCTCGTCCTTCGTGCGGGCCGCCTCGCCATGCGCCCCGCATCACGTTCCCGTTTCCTCAGCTTGACTAATCAAACCGCCAACGGAACCACATGAAGAATCATCCGCAATCCGTCCCGCGCAAGCTGCGCGTCGATGCGCTCGCCACGCTGCTGCTGTCGCTCGCCGCCAGCCCCGCATTCGCGCAGGCAGCGTCTCCCACCACGACCGAACCGGCGGCCGGCGCGCGCGATGCGGCCGCCCCCGCGCAACCACAGGCCGCCGATGCTGCCGCGCCCGCGCCCACCGGCTTGTGGGAGCGATCGAACCTGCTCGGCAACATCGGCGGCCTGCGCGACGCGCTCGACGAGCACGGCGTCACGCTGAGCCTGCAGGAAACCAGCGAGTACCTGTACGACACGTCCGGCGGCACGGGTCGCGGCGGCGCATACCAGGGGCTCACGCAATTCGGCTTCAACGTCGACACCGGCAAGGCGATCGGCCTGCCGGGCGGCACGTTCAACGTGTCGGGGCTGCAGATACACGGCACCAACCTCACGCAGCGCTACTTGCAGACGTTGCAGACCGCGACCGGCATCGAAGCCAATTCGACCACGCGCCTGTGGGAGCTCTGGTATCAGCAGTCGCTGTTCGACGGCAAGGTCGACGTGAA
This sequence comes from Burkholderia sp. APQ4-4ca, assembly GCF_057837105.1. Taxonomy (NCBI): domain Bacteria; kingdom Pseudomonadati; phylum Pseudomonadota; class Betaproteobacteria; order Burkholderiales; family Burkholderiaceae; genus Burkholderia; species Burkholderia sp. APQ4-4ca. The sequence continues at coordinate 147,576 of NZ_JBYQCG010000246.1, forward strand.
AGTCGGTCAGCAGAGCGTCGACCAGGAATTCATGGTGAGCCAGAACGCGGCGACGTTCATGAACGCGACGTTCGGCTGGCCCGTGCTGCCGTCCACCGACCTGCCGTCCGGCGGCCCCGCGTATCCGCTGTCGTCGCTCGGCGTGCGGCTGCGCGTGAAGCCGGCCGACGCGTGGAGCGCGATGGTCGGCGTGTTCGACGGCAACCCGGCCGGCCGCAGCGACGGCGACGCGCAGGTGCTGAACGCGCACGGCACCAACTTCAACCTGCGCAGCGGCGCATTCGTGATCGGCGAAGTGCAGTACGCGCTGAACGCGCCGCCCGCCGATCCGAAGGCCCCGCAGCCGGCCGGCCTGCCCGGCACCTACAAACTCGGCGTCTGGTATCAGTCGCAGCACGCGAACGATTCGCGCTACGGCACCGACGGGTTGTCGCTCGCCGATCCGGCGAGCAACGGCACGCCTGCCACGCATCGCGGCAATTACGGCTTCTACGCGGTCGCGGACCAGATGGTGTGGCGGCCGTCGGCCGACAGCCCGCGCTCGGTCGGCGTGTTCGCGCGCGTGATGGGCTCGCCGGGCGACCGCAACATCGTCGATTTCGCGGCCAACGCCGGCGTGACGCTGAAGGCGCCGTTCGTCGGACGCGACAACGACGTCGCCGGCATCGCAATCGGCTATGCGAAGATCGGCTCGCATGCGCGCGGCCTCGACGGCGACACCGGCGCGTACACGACGCCCGGCTATCCGGTGCGCCGCGCGGAGACAGTCATCGAGGCGACGTACCAGTATCAGGTCGCGCCGTGGTGGCAAGTGCAGGCCGACCTGCAGCACTTCTTCCGTCCGGGCGGCGGCATCCCGAACCCGAACGCGGCCGGCGCGCGCATCGGCGACGAGACGGTGGTCGGCGTGCGCACGACGATCACGTTCTGATACCCGCCGCATAAAAACACGGGCCGGCCAGGCGCTTGCGCGACCGGCCGGCCCGTGCGTCGGGTTGCAATGCGGGCACGCGGCACGCGCCGTGCATTACTCGCCGTACAGCCCCAGCAGCTTCAGCGTCACGCCGTTGGTCCAGCCGAAGCCGTCCTGCAGCGGATATTCGCCGCCCCCGCCGCCGCCCGTGCCGGCGCCCTCGACCACGTACTTCTCGACGAGCTTGCCTTCGGCCGCGTACACCTGCTTCACGTCGGACAGGAAACGCGTGCCGATGTCCTTCGCGAGCGCCGGTTCGCCGTATCGGCGCAGCCCGTCGATCGCGATCCACTGCAGCGGCGCCCAGCCGTTCGGCGCATCCCACTGCTGGCCCGTGTTCTCGGTCGTCGTCGCGAGGCCGCCCGGCTGCAGCAGCGTCTTGCGCACTTCGCGCGCGGTCGCCTTCGCACGCTCCGGCCACGCGACGCCCGCGAACAGCGGATACAGCGCGGCCGCCGTCACGCCGTCGCGCGGCTTGCGCAACTGCCAGTCATAGTCGCCGTAATAGCCGCGACGGTTCCACAGGTAGTGATTGATCGCGGCCGCACGCCGTCCAGCCCGCGCCGAGAAATCGGCGACGCAGGCGATGTCGCGCGTGACCGCGCAGCCCTTCACGATCGTCGTCTCGAGATGGAACATCAGGCTGTTCAGGTCGACCGGCACGATCGAGGTCGTGCGGATCGTCGCGAGCGTCTTGC
>NZ_JBYQCG010000247.1:0-41195 GCF_057837105.1 Burkholderia sp. APQ4-4ca
CGCCGCCCGTGCCGGCGCCCTCGACCACGTACTTCTCGACGAGCTTGCCTTCGGCCGCGTACACCTGCTTCACGTCGGACAGGAAACGCGTGCCGATGTCCTTCGCGAGCGCCGGTTCGCCGTATCGGCGCAGCCCGTCGATCGCGATCCACTGCAGCGGCGCCCAGCCGTTCGGCGCATCCCACTGCTGGCCCGTGTTCTCGGTCGTCGTCGCGAGGCCGCCCGGCTGCAGCAGCGTCTTGCGCACTTCGCGCGCGGTCGCCTTCGCACGCTCCGGCCACGCGACGCCCGCGAACAGCGGATACAGCGCGGCCGCCGTCACGCCGTCGCGCGGCTTGCGCAACTGCCAGTCATAGTCGCCGTAATAGCCGCGACGGTTCCACAGGTAGTGATTGATCGCGGCCGCACGCCGTCCAGCCCGCGCCGAGAAATCGGCGACGCAGGCGATGTCGCGCGTGACCGCGCAGCCCTTCACGATCGTCGTCTCGAGATGGAACATCAGGCTGTTCAGGTCGACCGGCACGATCGAGGTCGTGCGGATCGTCGCGAGCGTCTTGCCGTCGCCGAACCAGCGCGAGCTGTAGTCCCAGCCGCTTTCGGCGCCCGCGCGCAGATCGCGGTACACCTCGTTCGCCGGACGGGACGGCACCGATTTCGCGGTCGTCACGTCCTCGAGATACGACTCGTCGCGCGGCGTGTCGCGCGCATCCCAGTAGCGGTTCAGCACGGCGCCGTCGGGCATCGCGACCACGTTGCGCGCCGCCTGCCCGCGCGGCGTCGTGGTTTCGCCCTGCATCCAGTACGCGTACTCCTTGCGCAGCGCCGGCAGGTATTTCTGGTAGACCTTGTCGCCTTCGACCTGCGCGGCGAGCGTGACCATGTACGCGAAGAACGGCGGCTGCGAACGGCTCACGTAGTACGTGCGGTTGCCGTTCGGGATGTGCCCGACCGTATCGATCAGGTATGCGAAGTTGTCGAGCATGTCGTCGACGAGATCCTCGCGCCCCGACACCTGCAGCCCGAGCATCGTGAAATAGGTGTCCCAGTAGTAGCCTTCGCGGAAGCGGCCTCCCGGCACGACGTACGGCTTCGGCAGCGGAATCAGCGAACTGTACGGGGGCGCCGTGGTGCTCGTGCGCGTGAGCTGCGGCCACAGCCAGTCGATGTGCTGGCGCAGCGTCTGATTCGGCGGCGGCGTCACGCCGCCTTCCGGGGGCGGCGTGAAATGCTGGTCGACGAACGCCTTCAGCGAGAAGCCCGGCTGCGATTTCTGTTGCTGATACAACTGCACGATCGTCGCGGGATCGGTATCGGGCGTGGCGTCGACGAAGGTCTTCTGGTCGGGATAGAGCTGCGCGGTCTGCACCGCGACGAACAGGTCGCCGTAGAGCTGGCTCGGCGGCGGCAGCAGCGTGCCGGATGCGGGAGCGGGCACGGCTGCGGATGTGGCCGGCAACGCGGACTGGCTGGCCGCTTGCGCGGCGCCCTGGTGCGCATTGTCGGCCTGCGCGGCGCAGCCGGCGACGGCGAGATAGGCGATGGCCAGTGCGGCGGCCCAGCGCGGACGCGGCGCGGGCGGTGACTGACGCGACGGGAAGCGAGATGCAAGCGGTGCGGCACGACGTGACGTCATGGCGTGTCCCCTCCTTTCGAATGGTGAGTGGATCGGCACGAGGTCTCGTTCGCGCGCGCGTTCGTCTCGATGGCCTTCGATCGATACGCGTCATGTGTTGTGGTGCGAATGGGCCTGACTGTCGCACGAAACATGCATGTCAAGCAAGTTTCGATTCGCGCGACTCCCGGAGATAACCGCGTACCGCCCGCCACGCACGCGCTTCGAGCGCATCCGCATCGGTCTCGCCGCGCGCGCCCGCCGCATCGACGATGCCTTTCACGATCGCGAGCAGATCGTGCGCGACGACGTCGGGCGCGGCGACGCGCGGCGCATCGCGCAGCTCCAGCGCATGCAGCAAGGTCGCGTGGATGCGGTCCGCGACGCGTGCGGCGCGCGCGCCGAGCGGCAACCGCGCCTCCTCGAAATCGATCAGCCGCGCGAGCACCGGCCGGCGCATCTGGTGCGCGACGGCGCCGCGCACCAGCGTGCGCAGCACGTCGTCGCAAGACGACAGCGCGGCCGCCCGGTCGACGTCGTCGAGCAGATGCGCGCTCTCGCGCTCGACGAGCGCGACCGTCAGCGCATCGCGGTTCGGGAAGTATTGATAGAGCGAGCCGATGCTCACGCCGGCCAGCGCGGCGACCGCGTTCGTCGTGTAACCGTCGAAACCGTCGCGCTCCAGAATGCGCGCGGCGGCCTCGACGATCGCATCGACCGTGGCCACCGAGCGGCGCTGGCGCGGCGCCTTGCGCGGCGAAAGCGGAATGCGCGACGACGATTCGGACATGGCGGGAAGGCAGCCTTGGAATGTGAGCAAGCGCTCATATTCTAGAAACGCACGGCCACGCCGTCAAAAGAAATCGACATGACCGGGCCAACGTCGATCCTTCTGCGCGCATTCCAGCTCGAACGCGCGGTCGACCTGCCGCGCGACACGCGGTTCGGAGATCGCCGCGTCGCCCTCCTGCCTCGCGTCGAAAACGCGTGCGCATCGCTACGACGATGCTGCGTTGTTCATCGCCCAGGCAGCGCATCGCTCGCACGTGCGCGGTCGTCCTTTCCGCGCCATCCGCCGGAAAAGACGACTGTTGCAACATGCGGAACAACTGTTGTCGTACGTGACGCAGCGGTCACATTGTGGGCATAATGGCGTCTTTACCGCGCGCCCTGCCCATGTCGCCCGTCTTTCTAGCACCGCTCATCGTTGCCTGTGCGTTGTTCATGGAAAGCGTCGACGCGAACATCATCGTCACCGCGCTGCCCGCGATGGCGAGGGACTTCGGGCACAACCCCGTCACGCTGAACATCGCGATCACGGCCTACGTGGTCGGTCTGGGCGTGTTCATCCCGATCTGCGGCTGGCTCGCCGACCGCTTCAGCGCGCGCGCCGTGTTCCGCACCGCGATCGGCATCTTCGTCGTCGGCTCGCTGATGTGCGCGGCGTCCAACTCCCTCGGCGTGCTCACGTTCGCGCGCTTCATCCAGGGCGTCGGCGGCGCGATGATGGTGCCGGTCGGCCGCATCATCATCTTCCGCGCGGTGCCGCGCGCCGATCTCGTGCGCGCGATGAACTACCTCGCGATCCCCGCGCTGTTCGGGCCCACGGTCGGGCCGCTTGTCGGCGGCTTCATCACGACCTATCTGCACTGGCGGATGATCTTCTTCATCAACGTGCCGATCGGCCTCTACGGGATCTACCTCGCGAGCAAGCACATCGCGAACACGCACGAGCCCGATCCCGGCCCGCTCGACTGGTTCGGCTTCCTGCTGTCGGCCAGCGGCGCCGCGCTGCTGCTGATGGGTCTCACACTGATCGACGGTTCGCTCACGTCGCGCTCGAACGCCGTCATCATGTGCGCGGCGGGCGCCGCGATGCTCGCGCTGTACGTGCCGTACGCACGCCGCAAGGAGCGGCCGGTGCTCGACCTCAGTTTCCTGAAGATCCCGACCTACCACGCGAGCGTCGTCGGCGGCTCGCTGTTCCGCATCGGGCTCGGCGCAGTGCCGTTCCTGCTGCCGCTCGCGCTGCAGGAAGGGCTCGGCATGAGCGCGTTCCACTCGGGGCTCATCACGTGCGCGTCCGCGCTCGGCGGCGCGGTGAGCCGCTCGACCGCCACGCATACGCTGCGCCGCTTCGGCTTTCGCACGGTGCTGATCTACAACGCGGCATTCGCGGGCCTCGCGATCGCCGCGTACGGCGTGTTCCATCCCGGCATGGCGACCTGGGCGATCTGGCTGATCGTGCTCGTCGGCGGCATCTTCCCCGCGCTGCAGTTCACGAGCCTGAATTCGATGATCTACGCGGACATCTCGCCGCGCGACGCAGGCCGCGCGACGAGCCTCGGCAGCGTCGTCCAGCAGATGTCGCTCGGCCTCGGCGTGACGGTGGCCGGCCTCGTGCTGCACGTGTCGCACTGGCTCCAGGGCCACCAGACGATGATGTGGTCGGATTTCTGGCCGGCGTTCCTCGTGGTCGGGCTGTGCTCGTTCGCGTCGATTCCGATCACACGGCGGCTGCCGCCCGGCGCCGGCGACGAAGTCGCGCGCGGCAAGCGGGCATAAGCGGCCGGCGCGGCGGCGTGGCCTGTCGTGCGGCAATGGACGAAACCGGAAAAACAAAAAAAATCAGCGGACATCCACACGGGGCCGGTGCACAGCCGCATGGATGTCCGCTCAGGGCTCCGGGTCTCCCGATGGGGGTTGGGAATCCCGGATTCGCTTCCTGCGTGCCATGGACATATGTGCGTCGGAAGCGGAATCGTTGCGCGCATTTGTCGTCGCGCCATGAACTGCACTATAGGGAAACTTGCAAAACGCATCTGTCAACCATTGTCAGACGCGTTGCAGTCGCACGTCGCACGCGCGCGCCGCTTTCGCGCTAAAGTAGTTCCCGATCGCCATCCTCGACCGTCCCGCCGATGCTCACGCTCTCGCCTGCCGCCGCCCGCGCCCTCCATCTCGCCGCACAGGGCCTGCTCACACCGCCGCGCCGCAAGGCGACCAAGTCCGACGTGCTCGACACGATCCGCCGGATGGCGCAGTTGCAGATCGACACCATCCACGTCGTCGCGCGCAGCCCGTATCTCGTGCTGTTCAGCCGCCTCGGCGATTTCCCGCCGCACTGGCTCGACGAACATCTCGCCGAGGCGCGCCTGTTCGAATACTGGTCGCACGAAGCGTGTTTCCTGCCGATCGAGCAGTTCGGGCTGATGCGCTACAAGATGCTCGATCCGTCGGGGATGGGCTGGAAATATGCGGCCGAATGGCACGAGCAGAATCGTCCGGAGATCGAACGGTTGCTCGCGCGGATTCGCGAGGAAGGCCCGGTGCGGTCGGCCGATTTCGCGCGCGAGGATGGCGTGAAAGGAAACGGCTGGTGGGATCGCAAGCCCGAGAAGCGCCACCTGGAAGTGCTGTTCACGACGGGCGACCTGATGGTGTCGGAGCGCCGCAATTTCCAGCGCGTGTACGACGTGCGCGAGCGCGTGCTGCCCGACTGGGACGATGTGCGCGACCTGCCGCCGCGCGATGCGGTGCTGCCGGCGCTGCTCGACTACACGTGCCGCGCGCTCGGCGTCGTGCGCGCGGACTGGGTGGCCGACTACTATCGGCTGCCGCGCCGTTCGTACCGCGCGGAGCTGGAGCGGCTCGCCGAGGCCGGCGACCTGATACCGGTGCAGATCGACGACTGGAAGGAGCCGGCCTACGTGCACCGCTCGCTCGACACGTTGCTGCCTGCCGCCGCGGCCGACACGCTGCGCTCGACGGTCACGACGCTGCTGTCGCCGTTCGACCCGGTCGTGTGGGACCGGCGGCGCGCGTCGACGCTGTTCGGTTTCGACTACACGATCGAGTGCTATACGCCCGAGCACAAGCGACGCTACGGCTATTTCTGCCTGCCCGTGCTGCATCGTGGCCGGCTGGTCGGCCGCGTCGATGCGAAAGCGCATCGCACGCTCGGCACGTTCGAACTGAAGGCCGTGCACGTCGAGCCCGGCGTGCGGTTCGGCACCGGGCTCGCGGCCGACGTCGCGAAGGCCGTGAAGAAACTCGCGGCGTGGCACGGCACGCCGGAGGTCACGGTCGGCCACGCGCCACCGGCCCTCGTGCAGGCATTCGCGCGGCCCTGAACACCGCGTGCCGCGGGCGCGTCAGAGCATGTGCATGCCGGCGTCGACATAGTGCGTGCCGCCCGTGATCGCCCGTGCGCCGTCGCTGGCGAGAAACGCGCAGAACGCGCCAACGTCGTCGATGTCGAGCGCGTGATGCAGCGGCGCCCGGCGCGCGGTGTCGTCGAGCAGCCGGCCGAAGTCCGGCAGGCCCGACGCCGCGCGCGTGGGCAGCACGCCCGGCGAAATCGCGTTGACGCGAATGCCCGCGCCGCCGAGTTCGGCCGCCAGATACCGCACGCTCGCCTCGAGCGCGGCCTTCACCGGTCCCATCACCCCGTAGTTCGCGACGACCTGCTCCGCGCCGAGATAGCTCATCGCCATCAGGCTGCCGCCGCGCGTCATCAGCGGCTCGGCGAGCCTCGCCATCCGGATGAACGAATGGCACGAGGTATCCATCGCCAGCGAGAAGCCCTCCGGCGAACTGTCGACCACGCGGCCCTGCAGATCGGCCTTCGGTGCATACGCAACCGAATGCAGCACGAAGTCGATCTCGCCCCACTGCGCCGCGATCGCGTCGAACACCGCCGCCATCTGGTCGGGCTGCCCGACGTCGAGCGGCATCCGGATCGGCGCGTCGAGTTGCGCGAACAGCGGCTCGACGTGCGGCAAGGTCTTGTCCGACTGCCAGGTCACCGCGAGCGTGGCGCCCGCCCGGCAAAACGCGCGCGCGCATCCCCACGCGATGCTCTGTGCGTTCGCGATGCCGACGACGAGCCCACGCTTGTGTCGCAACGTCATGTCGCCCCCGTGTCGATCTAGCGCTGCGCCGCGATCCACCGCGCGATGTCGGGCCACACCGTCGTCAGCGTGCGCGACCCCATGAACAGGCCGATATGGCCGCCGGGCACGAGCCGGCTCTCGATCCGCGACGCGGGCGTCCCGAGAAGATCGCGCGCGCCGAACACCTGCTCCGGCGTCGTGATGTCGTCGGCCTCGCCGGCGAGCAGATAGACCGGGCACGCGACGTCCTTCAGGTCGAGCGTGCGCCCGAGCGCGACGAACGTGCCCTTCGCGAGCCGGTTCTCCTTGAAGATCTGCACGATCGCCTGCAGGTACCAGCGCCCCGGCAGGTCGATCGGGCTTTCGTACCAGTTCGCGAACACCTCGCGCTTGCGCAGGTAGTCGGGATCGTCGAGATGCTCGTACAGGTCGACGTGCTCGACGAGATAGTGCTGGTCGGGATGCATGTTCTTCCAGCCGCGCAGCATGAAGCGCCCGCGCATCAGCCCGCCGCCCATCGTGACGAGTTCTTCGTAGAACGACGTCGGATACGTGTGCACCATCCGCTTGATCGGGCCGTCGCCCGCGTCGGCGTCGATCGGCGAGCCCGCCAGCACGAGGCTCGCGACCTTGTGCGGGAAACGCGCCGCATACATCGCCGACATCCAGCCGCCCTGACACAGGCCGACGAGATTCACGCGGCCGCCGAGCTCGTCGACGCACACGTTCAGCTCGGCCAGATACTGGTCGATCTCGAGGTCCTTCATGTCCTCGGTGGCCGAGCGCCAGTCGGTCAGGTACGGACGCGTCACGCCGTGCTCGCGCAGCGTCTGCATCAGGCTCTGCCCCGGCTGGTAGTCGGCGATCATCGCGCTGTGCCCCGCGTACGGCGCATCGACGATCGTCGGCAGCCCGTGCGCCGGCGCGGCCGAATAATCGCGAAACGTCATCGTCCGCAGCGCCAGCAACGGCCGGTTCGCCGACGCCAGCGCCGGATGCGCTTCGAAATGGAGCTTCTCCTCTTCCGCGAGGAAGCGGAGATTGCGCGCCGTGATCTCGGAGCCGGCCGCAAACAACGCCGTGGCGGCGGCCATCGGCCAGAAAATCGGCAGCGCGGGGGCGCTGACGGCAGGGGAAGGCGTGTCGCGTGCTGTCATCGGAGGTCTCAGCGGGTCGGATACGGCGTGGAAGGGATCGCGTCGTCCAGCACGCGGCGCGTGTGCCGCGCGATCATCAGGTTCTCGTCGGTCGGGATCACGCGCACCGTCACGCGCGACGCGTCGCTCGAAATCACCGGCAGGCCGGCGGCGTTCGCCGCGTCGTCGAGCACGATGCCGAGCCACGCGGCGCGGCGGCAGATCCGTTCGCGCACTTGCGGCGCGTGCTCGCCGATGCCCGCCGTGAACACGAGCGTATCGAGACCACCCAGCACGCCGGCCAACGCGGCAAGCTCGCGGGCCGCGCGATAGGCGAACAGCTCGACCGCATGCGCGGCCGACGGTGCGTCGCTCGCGAGCAGCGTGCGCATGTCGCTCGACACGCCGGACACGCCGAGCAAGCCCGATTCGGCATAGATCAGATGCTCGACCTCGTCGAGCGACCGGCCTGCGTGACGCTGCAGATACAGGATCACGCCCGGGTCCAGCGCGCCCGTGCGCGTGCCCATCGGCAGCCCGTCGACGGCCGTGAAGCCCATCGTCGTCGCGACGCTGCGGCCGTTCTCGAGCGCACACAGGCTCGCGCCGTTGCCGAGGTGCGCGACGACCGTGCGTTGCCGCCCCCACGACGGATCGAGGGCCGCGAGCGCCGTCGCGATGTACTCGTACGACAGCCCGTGAAACCCGTAGCGGACGATGCCCTGTTCGGTCAGCGCGCGCGGCAACGCGAACTCCCGTTCGAGCGCCGGCACTGTCGCATGGAACGCGGTGTCGAAACACGCGACCTGCGGCAGGTTCGGCGCAACCGCGGCAACCGCGCGAATCGCGTCGACGTGATGCGGCTGGTGCAGCGGCGCGAGCGGCGAAAGCGACGCGATCGCATCGAGCACGCGCGCGTCGATCCGCACCGGCGCGGTGAAATACGGGCCGCCATGCACGACCCGGTGCCCGACGCCGTCGAACGCGGCCTCCCGCCCGACGTGCGCGGCGAACCACGCGTGCAGCGCCTCGATCGCGCCTTGATGCCCCGGTCGCGCGACGGGGCTGTCGACGAGCGTCGCGCCGTGCGCGTCGGCCACGAACAGATGCGGCGTGTCATGCAGGTTCTCGACCTGCCCGTGCAGGCCCGCATCGAGCGAACGATCGTCGCGCGTGTCGTAGACCGAGAACTTGAGGCTCGACGAGCCGGCGTTGAGCACCAGGACGGGATGTCGCATCGCGGCCTCGTCAGTGTGCGTCGGCCGCAACCGCCGGCGCATCCACGGGCGTCGCCGTCTCGCGCGCCGCCGCCGCGACGAGCGCCGCGACCGCGCAGCTCGCGAGGCGCGTGCGTTCGCTGTCGGCGCGACTCGTCAGGATCACCGGCACGCGCGCGCCGAGCACGATGCCGGCCGCATCGGCATTCGCGAGGAACGTCAGCTCCTTCGCGAGCATGTTGCCGGCCTCGAGGTCCGGCACAAGCAGGATGTCCGCATCGCCCGCGACCGCGGAGCCGAGATGCTTGAGCCGCGCGGCCTCCGGGCTGATCGCGTTGTCGAACGCGAGCGGCCCGTCGAGCAGCGCGCCGGTGATCTGGCCGCGCTCGGCCATCTTGCACAGCGCGGCCGCGTCGAGCGTCGACGGCAGCTTCGAGCTGACCGTCTCGACCGCCGACAGGATCGCCACCTTCGGCCGGGCGATGCCGAGCGCATGCGCGAGATCGATCGCGTTCTGCGCGATGTCGGCCTTCTGCTCGAGCGTCGGACGGATATTGACGGCCGCGTCGGTGATGAACAGCGGCTTCGGGTAAGTCGGCACGTCCATGATGAACACGTGGCTCAGGCGCCGCCCGGTGCGCAGCCCCGTATCGGCGCGCACCACCTCCGCCAGCAACTCGTCGGTGTGCAGGCTGCCCTTCATCAGCGCCTGTGCGTCGCCCGCGCGCACCAGCTCGACGGCACGCGCCGCCGACGCATGACTGTGCGGCGCGTCCACGAGCCGATAGCCGGACAGGTCGACACCGAGCGTCGCGGCGAGCCTCGTGATCCGCGCCACCGGGCCGACCAGCACGGGCACGATGATGCCGGCCCGGGCCGCCTCGGCCGCCGCGTGCAGCGATACCTCGTCGCACGGATGCGCGACCGCGACCGTCACCGGGCGCAATGCGCGGCAGCGCGCAATCAGCGCGTCGTATTTCTGATGCGTGCGCAACTCGGTCATCGACTGCCCCTTCGCGAGGATCATGTGAACGGATTCTGGTGCGGGACCGGGCGAAATCGTTTGATTTCCGTCAATCGTTTCAGGTGAAGTCCCGATAGCATGAATCCGCACGATGACATCCGGACGGCCGCGAGCCCCCCTGACATGCACATACGCGAAATCCGCGCGAAGATCGCCAGTACCTCGTCCACGCGCAAGATCACCAAGGCGATGGAAATGATGGCGCGCACCAAGATGGCGAGCGCGCAGCGACGCGCGCGCGAATTCCGCCCGTACGCGGCGCGCATCGGCGCGATGGCGGAACGCGTGTTGCGCGACCGTCCCGACCACGTATCGGCGCTGATGGCGCGACGCGACACCGTGCGCCGCGTCGGCCTGATCGTCGTCAGCACCGATCGCGGGCTGTGCGGGCCGCTCAATGCGCGGCTGCTCGTCGAGTGCGTGGATGCGCTCGAACGCTGGGACCGGGCCGGCGTCGCGTGCGAACTGAGCGTGATCGGCGCGCGCGGCCTCGCGCCGCTGCTGCGCCACGGCGCGACCATTGCCGCACGCGCGAGCGGCCTGGCCGCCGAGCCGCACTTCGAGCAGTTGCTCGGTGCGCTGCTCGTGCCGCTGACCGCGTTCGTCAACGGCGAGCTCGACGAAGTGCACATTGCGTACAACCGGCTGACGAGCCCGCTCGCGTACGAGCCGCGCATCGATGCAATGCTGCCGATCGTGGGGCTCGACACCGCCGCGCCGACCGACGGCGCGCCCGCGTCCGACTATCTGTACGAGCCCGCGCCCAGACCGGTCGTCGACACGTTGCTGCTGCGCTACGTCGAGGCGATGCTCTATCAGGCCGTCGTCGAGAACCACGCATGCGAGCAATGCGCGCGGATGTTCAGCATGCAGACCGCGACGGACAACGCCGACCGCGTGTTGCGCGAACTGCGGCACCTGTACCAGAAAACGCGACAGGCGCAGATCACCACCGAGCTGTGCGAAATCGTCGCCGGCGCGGCGGCAGTCTGAAGGAGTACGCATGAAGACGTCGATGAAGCTCGACATCGTCAGCGTGGAAGCGGTGCTGTATGCCGGCGACGCGCATTTCGTCGTCGTTCCGGGGGAAAGCGGAGAACTGGGGATCTACCCGCACCACGCGCCGCTGCTCACGCGGATCCGGCCGGGCGTCGTGATGCTCGTCGATGCGCCGACCGGCGAACATCGCCGCCTGCTCGTCGCGGGCGGCGTGCTGGAAGTGAGCCGCGACGGCGTGACGCTGATCGCCGATCACGCGTTGCGCACGCCGGAGCTCGACGATCTGCGCGCGCGGGAAGCACGGCATGCGGCCGACGACTGGCGCCGGCGCTACGCGCACGAAAACCGGCGCGCGTTCGATTTCGCGTCGGCCCGGGTGGAATTGATGGATGAAATCCGGCGCTTCTTCGCGATGGCGCTGCGGCAACAGGCGCCGCACGACAAGCCGGGCGGCGCCGGCTAGACACCGGCTCCCGCGCCGGTGGCGCGCGCTCAGTCGCGCAGCTTGCGAAAACGCGGCGTGCCGTCTTCGAGATTGCCGTTGAACATCGCTTCCGGCCGCACCCACAGCCCGCGCGCATGCGGCCACAGATGCTCGTAGACGACCACCGATTCCTCGGTTTCGGAGTGGCGGGCAACGCCGATGTAGCGGTACAGGCCGCCCTTGTAGTGGCGGTGCGTCGCGAGTTGTTCGGCTTCCTGTTCGGTCATGGTGGGCATCTCTTCGGCAAAAACGGAAAGCGCGTATTGTATGCGCTGCGCCGCGCGTCAGCGTTTCGCGTAGATGTCGGGGCGGCGGATCTCCATCAGCCGCTCGGGGTTCGCGGGCGGACCGAAACCGACCGGCCGATAGAGTTCGTGCGCGTCGGTCGTGGCGAGCATGATGCGCCGCAGCCGCTGCACCATCTCCTGCGCGAATATATGGTCGATCAGTGCGCGGCCGTAGCCGTTGCCGCGCTCGGCCGGCAGCACGAACACGTCGCAGAGGTAGGCGAACGTCGCGTGATCGGTGACGAGCCGCGCAAACCCGACGAGCCGGTCGCCGACATACGCGCCGAAGCACAGCGAGCCCTCGATCGCCCGCTCGACCACGTCGCGCGGGATGCCCTGCGACCAATACGCGTCGCGATGCAGGAAGTCGAAGATCGCGTCGACGTCGAGTTCGCGCTTGTCGGTGGAAAATCTCAGCGTGGCGGGAGTGGCGGCGGGCACGTCTGTTCTCCGGTTCGGGGGCGGAAGGCGGAGCGTCGACGATACCGCGCCGTCGGGCGGGGGACAAGGGGCGCCACGATCCGCGGCGGCCACGTAGCCACATCGCCGGCCTCGATTCGGTGACAATGTCGTCCGCCCGATCAACCTGCCACGCCGCTTCATGACCTACCGCCTCGTCGCCTTCGACTTCGACGGCACGCTCGCCGATTCGCTCGACAGTTTTCTCGCCGCGCTGTCGGAAGCGTCGCGCCTGCACGGCTTTCGCGACGCCACGCCCGAACTGCGCCCGGCGCTGCGCGGGATGTCGGCGCGCGACATCATTCGCGCGCTCGACGTGCCGATGTGGAAAGTGCCGCGCGTGACGATCGACATGCGCCGCCTGATGCGGCCGCGCGTCGCGAACGTGCGGCTCTTTCCCGGCGTCGACGAAACGTTCGACGCGCTCGCCGCGCGCGGCATCCGCATCGCGATCGCCACGTCGAATACCGAGGAGATCGTGCGCGACCGGCTCGGCCCGCGCGCCGGCTCGCGCGTCGACCATTTCGCGTGCGGCATTCCACTGTTCGGCAAGGCGCGCCGTCTGCGCGCGCTCGTGCGCGAGGCCGGCGTGCGCGCCGACGAAGTGCTGTACGTCGGCGACGAAATCCGCGATGCCGACGCGGCACGCCGCGCACATATCGCGTTCCAGGGCGTCGCGTGGGGCTACACGGCGCCCGACGCGTTGCAGGCACATTGCGCGACGCCGTTGCTGCCGCGCCTCGATGCGCTGCTCGATCGCGTATAACGCTTCACGCACGCCACGCACACGCGCAGCCCACTCGCCTCCGCCACGCCGCCACGGCAATAGCCGCGACGACATCGCGCCGATGAAATGCCGATGACACGTCCGCGCATCTCATGCATTGCATGCGCCACACTCGCGCAAAAATTGCCGCCGCCGCATGCGCATCAGGTACGCGCTACCGGGCTGCACGCGGGCTGATCGATTCGTCTTACCAACCGTTACACAAGCCACAGCACGGTTGCACCTGCCTGCCGACCGCTCTCCTAGAATCAGTCGGGCCGGAAAACACTTCGAACGCCGCCGCGGCAGAGCGACAGTCGAACCCGGCCCGGGCGCGCCCGGTCTCTCGCACAGCGACGGATCGCACGATCCGTTTTTCAACCAGAGCCCCGATCGAAAGGAGGTCCCATGAACCGCTTTCCCCACATTTCGCGCCTTGCCTTGTCTGCCGCCGGCCTGCTTCTCGTCGCCGTGACGGCGACCGCGCAAACCGCACAACCGGCACCCGGCGCATCGGCTGCGCCGGCCGCGACCGCGACGCGCATCCACGAAGCCGACCAGACCTTCATCACCGACGGCACGAAGACCGTGTCGACCCAGCACGACGCCGCGCGCATCGCCGATTCGCGCACGTCGGACAGCCAGGTCAAGGCGTTCGCGCAACGCGTGTCGACCGACGATGCGAAGATCATCCAGGCGATGCGCGCGGCCAGCCCGCGCGGCGTCGACGTGCCGGCCAACGACCCCGACACGACCGTGCTGAACAGCATCAAGAGCCTGCGCGGCGCCGAGTTCGACAAGGCGTATATCGAACAGGTCGCGCTCGCCGGCCAGCAGAAGGCGATCTCGGCGTTCCAGGCCGAAATCGCATCGGGCCGCGACACCAAGCTGAAGGAAGTCGCCCGCCAGGCGCTGCCGATCCTGCAGGCGCACTACGCGGACGCGCAGAAGCTCGCGCAGCGTCATCACCTCGCATCGGCGCAGTAATTCATGCGATGCAGCGCCGCGCATCGTGCGCGGCGCACCGTTTCCCCGCCGTCGCGCCGCCTCCCCTGCCTGCGGAGCGACGCACTTCTCAAGCATCGAGCGCCCCGCCTCACACGTCGCACGTTACGTCGCCAGCTTCGCGTCGAGTCGCGCCCGCACTTCCGGCCATTCGTCGTCGATGATGCTGAAGCGCACCGAGTTGCGCTTGCGGCCATCCGGCATGATCCGTTCGTGACGCACGATGCCTTCCTGTTTCGCACCGAGCCGCAGGATCGCCGCGCGCGATTTCTCGTTCAGCTCGTCCGTCGTGAACTGCACGCGCACGCAGTGCAGCGTGTCGAACGCATAGCCCAACAGCAACCGCTTCGCTTCGGTATTCGCACGCGTACGCTGCGCCGATTCGCTCAGCCACGTATGGCCGATCTCGAGCTTGCGATTCTTGCGGTCGATCTTCCAGAAGCGCGTGCTGCCGATTACGCGGCCCGATGCGCGATCGACGATCACGAACGGCATCACGGTGCCGGCCGCCCGCCCTTGCAACGCCGCGTCGAGGTAGGCGTCGATCGTCTGCGCGCCCGGCACGACCGTGACCGTCAGGTTCCACAACTCGCCGTCGGCCGCGGCGTCCAGCAGCGCGTGCCGGTCGGATGCATCGAGCGGGCGCAGGACGATACGTGCGCCGGTGAGGGTCGGTTGTTCGACGGAAGACGATGCGTCGGTCATGACGGGATTCCGGAAAACGGCGGCGATGGCAACGATAGCAATGACGACAGCGAAACATCCATCATACGGCGGTGCCGCTAGCCGAGGTGGGCGGCCAGCCGGCGGCGAATCGCCTTCGCTTCGGCGCGCAGCGCATCGGCGAACGCATCGACGAGCAGGTTCTTCGGCCGGTGCTCGGGCACGATCATGCTGACCCGGTACGGAAACGACCGCGTCAGCGGCCGCACGTGCAGGTCGCGGCCGACGAAATCGAGCGCCGTGAGCGGGTTGACGATCGCGGCCCCGAGCCCCTGCCGCACGAACGCGCATACCGACACGGCCGACGGCGTGTCGACCACCGAGCGCGGCGCGACGCCGAGCTGCGCGAACGCCTCGTCGATCAGGATGCGGTACGGATCGTTCAGCGACAGGCTCACGAACGGGCGGTCGGCGAGATCCAGCAGGTCGACCGCATCCTGCGCGAGCAGCGGATGGCCGTCGGGCAGCACGCACACTTCATCGACTTCGAGCAGCGGCGTGAGCACGGTGCCGGCCGGCGCGACGTCGTGCTCGGTCAGCCCGAGGTCGTAGCGTTGGGCAGTGAGCCACTCCTCCAACACCGGCGATTCCTGCGTCGCGACCGACACGCTGACGCCCGCGTGCGCGTCGTGAAAGCGCCGGCACGCGCCGGGCAGGATCGCATGCGAGAACGCCGGCAGCGCGATCACCGACAGTTGCCCGTCGCGAAACTCGCGCAGGCGGGCGGCCGTCGCCGCGACGCGCTCGAGCCCCACATACGCGAGCCGCACGTCGTCGAACAACGTGAGCGCGGCCATCGTCGGCCGGAGCCGGCCGTGCGCGCGTTCGAACAGCGCAAAGCCGACGACCTGCTCCATCCGCGCCAGCTCGCGGCTGATCGTCGGCTGCGACGTGTACAGCATCTCGGCCGCGCGGGTCGTGCTGCCGGTAACCATCAGCGCGCGGAAAACCTCGATATGACGGTGCGTCAGCATGATCGTATATATCAGAAATGAATCGAATGATGATAAACGGGCATTTTACTGTATAGCCAATCGGGCGCATCATCCGGCTATCCGTTCATTCGATCCGATTCATCCGCCATGTCCCTCGATTCCCGCCAGCTCGCGACGCTCGCGCAGCAATACGGCACCCCGCTGTGGGTGTACGACGCCGACGTCATCCGCGACCGCATCGCCCAACTGCGCCAGTTCGACGTGATCCGCTACGCGCAGAAGGCGAATTCGAACGTCCATATCCTGAAGCTGATGCGCGACGAAGGCGCGTGCGTCGACGCCGTGTCGCTCGGCGAGATCGAGCGCAGCCTCGCGGCCGGGTTCAGTCCGGCAGGCGAGCCGGAAGGCGTCGTGTTCACGGCCGACCTGATCGACCGGCCGACGCTCGCGGCGGTGCTCGAGCACGGCGTGACCGTGAACGCCGGCTCGCTCGACATGCTCGCGCGCATCGGCGAGCACGCGCCCGGCCATCGCGTGTGGCTGCGCGTCAATCCCGGGTTCGGCCACGGCCACAGCAACAAGACCAACACCGGCGGCCCGCAGAGCAAGCACGGCATCTGGATCGACGACGTGCCGCGCGCGATCGAGATCGTGCGCCAGTACGGGCTGAAGCTGGTCGGCATCCACATGCATATCGGTTCGGGCGTCGACTACGGCCACCTGTCGCAGGTGTGCGACGCGATGGTCGATCTCGTCACGTCGCTCGGCCACGACATCGACGCGATCTCGGCCGGCGGCGGCCTGTCGATTCCGTATCGCGACGGCGAGCCGCGCGTCGACGTCGGCCACTACTTCAGCCAGTGGGACGCCGCGCGCAAGCGGATCGAACGGCATCTCGGCCACCCGGTGCGCATCGAGATCGAACCGGGGCGCTTTCTGGTCGCCGAGGCCGGTACGCTCGTCACCGAGGTGCAGGCCGTCAACCGTCGGCCGAAGCACGATTTCGTGCTGATCGACGCGGGCTTCAACGACTTGATGCGCCCGTCGATGTACGGCAGCTATCACGCGGTGTCGGTGCACGCGCACGATGGCGCGCTGCCCGCCGGCCGGCCGCTCGTCGACCTCGCGATCGCCGGGCCGCTGTGCGAATCGGGCGACGTGTTCACGCAGGACGCAGGCGGCGTGGTCACGCACCGCAAGCTCGCGCAGCCGCAGATCGGCGATCTGCTGTTCCTCCACGACGCGGGCGCGTACGGCGCGTCGATGTCCTCGAACTACAACAGCCGGCCGCTTGCGCCGGAAGTGCTGGTCGATCGCGGCACGCCGCGGCTGATCCGCCGCCGGCAGACGATCGGCGAATTGCTCGCGCTCGAAACGTTCGAGTAACGCGCGCCCGGCGTGACGAACGCCGACGGCCAGGCTTGCCGCTACCGGCAGCCTGGCCGTTTTGCTTGGGGGTTTCGCCGTCGGGATCACGATCGCGATCGTGCGCATCGACGGCAACCGGCTTGCCGCCAGCCGCGCAACGGGTAACGTCGGCCCGATGCGCGGCACGCCGCGGCGCCTGCCTTACCCCGCGCGCCGCGCGGGCGCCATCTTCGAGAAGTACTTCGCGCCCGCCACGCAGCCGACCACGACGACCGTCACGACGACCATCGACGGCGGCACCGTCTCGTGCAGCAGCCCGGCCGCGAGCAGGAGGCCGAAGAACGGCTGCAGCAGCTGCAACTGGCCAACGCCCGCGATTCCGCCGAGCGCCAGCCCGCGATACCAGAACACGAAGCCGATCAGCATGCTGAACAACGACACGTACGCGAGCCCCCACAGCGCGGCGGCATCGACGCCGTCGAACGACGCGGGCCAGGTCAGCCACGCGAGCGGCAGCATCAGCGGCAGCGACAGCACGAGCGCCCACGAGATCACCTGCCAGCCGCCGAGCTGGCGCGACAACCGCGCGCCTTCCGCATAACCGAGCCCGCACGCGACGATCGCCGCCAGCATCAGCGCATCGCCGACCACCGACGCCTGCCCGCCGTTGCGCAGCGCGAACGCGGCCACCGCGCCGCTGCCGACGATCGAGAAGATCCAGAACGGCAGCCGCGGCCGTTCGCCGCCGCGCCATACGCCGAACAGCGCGGTCGCGAGCGGCAGCAGCCCGACGAACACGATCGCATGCGCCGACGTCACGTGCTTCAGCGCAAGCGCCGTCAACAGCGGGAAACCGACCACGACGCCGAGCGCGACGACGCCCAGCGACACGGCCTCGGCGCGCGACGGCCGCGTCTGCTTCAGCACGATGAGCAGCAGCAGGCCGAGCGCGCCGGCGATCGTCGCGCGGGCAAACGTGAGAAACAGCGGATCGAGCCCTTGCACCGCGACACGTGTCGCGGGCAGCGAGCCACTGAAGATGATGACGCCCAGCATGCCGCTGAGCCATCCGTCGGTCGTCTTTTGCACGGTCAATCCTGAATGGAAAGTGGATGACCGATGATCCGCCGCCGGCGAAAACGGCGTAAGCTACAGCCCAATACAATTCAGACAAACTGTACTGGACAAACGACCGTACAGCTCATCGTTCGTCATGAGCCCTTCCGCCCCGATGCCCGCTCCGCCCGCGCCGTCGCGCACGCGCGTGGAAACCGTCATGGACACCCTGCGCGCGCGGATCGCGAGCCGCGCGCTGATGCCCGGTGCGCGTGTGCCGTCGATCCGGATGATGGCCGACGCGCTCGGCGTATCGAAATCGACCGTCGTCGATGCGTACGAGCGGCTCGCGAGCGAAGGCGTGCTCGTCGCCCGGCGCGGGTCGGGCTTCTACGTGTCGGGCCACGCGCCGCCGCTTGCGCTCGCCGAGCTGGGCCCGCGCCTCGATCGCGAGCTCGATCCGCTGTGGTTGTCGCGCCAGTCGCTCGAAGCGGCGCCGACGTCGGTGAAGCCCGGCTGCGGATGGTTGCCGTCGTCGTGGCTGCCCGACGAAAGCCTGCGCCGCGCGCTGCGCGCCGTGTCGCGCGACGAACCCGACGCGCTGACCGACTACGCGACACCGCTCGGCCTGCCGGCGCTACGCCAGCAGCTCGCGTGGCGGCTCGCGCAGCACGGCGTCCACGCGGAGCCCGCGCAGATCATGCTGACCGACGGCGGCACGCATGCGCTCGACCTCGTGTGCCGCCTGCTGCTGGAGCCCGGCGATACAGTCGTGCTCGACGATCCGTGCTACTTCAACTTCCAGGCGCTGCTGCGCGCGCACCGCGCCCGGATCGTCAGCGTGCCGTTCACGCCGAACGGCCCCGATCTCGTGCGCTTCGAGCAAGTCCTTGCCGAGCATCGACCGCGCCTGTACATCACCAACGCCGCGCTGCACAACCCGACCGGCGCGACGCTCGCGCCGCCCGTCGCGCACCGGCTGCTGACGCTCGCGGCCGAGCACGGCCTGCTGATCGTCGAGGACGACATCTTCGCGGATTTCGAAAGCACGCCCGCGCCGCGCCTCGCGGCATTCGACGGGCTGTCGCGTGTCGTGTCGATCGGCAGCTTCTCGAAGACGCTGTCGGCCGCGATCCGGTGCGGCTATGTCGCCGCGCGGCCGGAATGGATCGACGCGCTCGTCGACCTGAAGCTCGCGACGTCGTTCGGCAATGCGCAGATCGGCGCGAACGTCGTGCATCGGCTGCTGATCGACGGCACGTACCGGCGCCATCTCGACGGCCTGCGCGCGCGTCTCGCGGATGCGATGGGCGAGACGATCCGGCGCCTCGCGCGGGCCGGGCTCGGGATCTGGACGGAGCCGCGCGGCGGGTTGTTCGTATGGGCGCAATTGCCGGACGGGCTCGACGCGGCGCGCGTCGCGCGTCATGCGCTCGACCACGACGTGGTGCTCGCCCCCGGCGACGTGTTCAGCGCGTCGCGCAGCGCGACGTCGTACCTGCGCTTCAACGTGTCGCGATGCAAGGGCCCCGCCGTGTTCGATGCGCTCGCGCGAGCGATGGATGCGGCGCGGGGAGCGGAGCGCGACGGCGCGCCGGCGGATGCCGGCGGCCGTGTACTGGCCGGCAGGTGACGCGAGCCGGCCGTGCCGCGGCGGGTTGCCCCACCGCCTGCGTCACACCTCCCCCGCGTGCGCCCTCGCCCTGACCTCCGCGAACGACGTATCGACGAGCAGACGCCCGGTGTCGAACACCGTCTCGAGCGCCTCGTCCCATTCGCCTTCGAGCGCACGATCGTCCCACGCAACGGGCAGCGTCACCGTCCGATACTCGCCGGTGCGCCAATTGCGCAGCAACGTGAGTCGCCCCTGCTTCGAGCGCTTGCCCTGATCGGTGACCGGATCCTTGCGGACATCGTGCCACACGCCGCCGCGCCGGATCGCCGAACACTTCATCGCGAAGCGCTGCGTATCGCGATTCACGCGCTGCAACAACGCACCGCCCATGCCGAACACCACGTTGCCGGCCGCGTAGCCCGCATCGTCGAGCGCGGCGAGGATCGCTTCGATCGACTGTTCGTCGACGCCGTCGCCCTGGATCACGCGCACATGGTTCAGCACGCGCCGCCCCTTGCCGTTCACGGTCGACCCGAACGATGCGTCGAGCGCCCGCACCGTTTGCAGCACGATCGTCACCGGGTCGCCGGAATCGGGACGCACGACGAGCGTCGCGCCCGAATCGATCACCGCCTGCCGAAGTTCGCCGCCCCACAGATCGAGCGCGGCGAACAGGTCATAGGAGTCCGATACGACCGATACGATCGCGCCCGGCAAACCGAAGCGGCTGATCATGTTGCGATACGCATCGGCCTCGCCTTCGCGCCCCCACGACGTTATCGTGCTGTGCTCGGCCGCCGGCACCGAGTAGGCGGCCATCGGCTCGCGATAGAAGCGGTTCGCGGCCAGCACGCCGAGCACCGTGTCCGAACCCATGAAACTCACCAGGTGCGCGGCGCCGCCGATCGCGGCCGATTCCGCGCTCGACACACCACGCGCACCGAAGTCGTGCAGCTTGAACGGCAGTTGCGCGAGATCGTCGTCGGTCCTGTCGAGGAAGCGACGAATCGTTTGCCGCAGGTGCCAGCTGCGGGTCGCCACCGTCACCGGATACCAGATGCGCAACAGCATCGTCTCGAGATACGACGCGAGCCAGAACACCTGAGGATCGTCGCATTCGATCGTCATCAGCACGTTGTGCACCGGCACGATCGAACCTTCCGGCACCGCGCGGATCTTCACCGGCAGATAGCCGTCGTAGTGCTCGACGATATGACGCCATCCGGCTTCGTTGAACGGTTCGCCGTGCACGGTGAAGAAGTCGCGCGCGTCGTCGATCATCGCGTGCGTGACCGGCTTGCACAGGTACTCCTTCAGCAGCATCTGCAGCCCGAAGAACAGCGTGCGGTCGTAGCGGCCGCCGCGCGATTCGACGTACGAGAACATCGCCGATGCGTCCGGCGGATATTGCAGGAAGTGGGAGGCCTTGTACGAATCCGTGTTGAGAACCGGATTGGCGAGAACCGCGGCAAAGCCGCCGGGATCGTTTTGCATGGCTAGAGCTCCTCTAGGCCGTTGAAGTGCCGCCGCGTCTGTCGCGGCGGACCGAATGCGGGGAATCAGCGCGTCACAGCTTCCCCAGGAAGTGATACGCGATGTCGAAGTGATCCTCGAACATCACGTTGCGCATCTGCGCGAATTCGTTGAGCGGAACCCAGCGCGCCTTGTCGGCGTCGTCGCTGCCCTTCACGCGCGGCAGCTCGCCGGTCGGGAAGTTGAACAGGCACGCGTGCGTGATCGTGCGGCCGCGCAGCGAACGCGTCGGGTGATCGAACACCTGGCGATCCTTGATCGAACCGCGCAGCACGGGCTCCGGCAGCTTGAGGCCGGTTTCCTCGCGCAGCTCGCGAATGCACGCCGCATCGAGCCGTTCGTCCTGGTTCACGAAACCGCCCGGCAGCGCCCACAGGCCGCGGCCCGGTTCGCTGCGGCGGCGCACGAGCAGGATATGCCCCGAGTGCACGACCACCGCGTCGACCGTCACGAACGTGACGGGATACGGCGCGGCCGCCCAGGCCTTGCGATACGCGGCGATGAATTCGGCTTCCGACTTCAGTTGCGCGAATTCCGGCTGCGTGCGGAACCGCTCGAGCCAGCCGAACACGGGTTCCGGCACGGCCCACTGCACGAAGCTGTTGGTGCGTTCGGCGAAATACTGTTCGCGGATCTCGGTAGCGGAAATGTCTTCCGTCGCGTCGACGTCGACGAGCTCCCATTGCGGGAACATCCGCAGGTAATACGACGTGGCGTCCTTCTCGTGGCCGATCAGCCCGACCTTGCGCTGCGCGACGTCGCCGAGCGCGCCGGCCACCGCATCCTGCACCCAGCGCACCCAGTCGCCGTCGTTGTAGGTCGAATCCTGCAGCGGAGCGATCGTCACGCGGTCGCGCTCGGACGCGTCGAGCAGCGAAGCCAGCATCTGGCGGCGCTCGTCGAACGAGAACGGATCCTTGATGGTGCGGGGCTTGTCGGTCGATCCGATCAGCACGCACACGCGCTCCGCGCGGCTCAGCGCCGACTTCAGCACGTTCAGGTGACCACGATGCGGAGGCTGGAAACGACCAATGAAAACGAGCGCGTCGAAGCGCCGGTTCTGTTGCGTGCTCATGAGGCTCCCTCAAGAGATTGAAACGCTCCGGGTCTGTCCCGAAGGGTTGAGACAAATCCTAGGGGAATTCCCGAGGTGCGTCAATCGATCCCATTCGAGCGCACGCTCGACTTGACGAAGTCTGACGAAACACAGGTTATTGGCGCGGTACACTCGACTGCATCCCAATCCGAACCCTGGCACCCGCCCTCATGAGGATCTCAGTCAGCCGGACCGTCGGCGTCGATCGCAGACGCCTGTTCACGTGGTCGCAGGATTACGGCCGGCGACTCGTGTGGGACAGTTTTCTCATCGATGCCTATCTGCTCGACGGAACGACCGCCGATGTCGGCGTCGACGCGTTCTGCCGCAGCCAGTCGGGCGCGACGATGGTGTCGCGCTACATCTCGTACCGTCCGCCGCAGGTCGCCGCCGTCGAAATGGTCGAAGGGCCGAAAGTGCTCGAACGCTTCAGCGGCAGCTGGAACTTCACCGAGCGCACGCCCGGGTCGACCGAGGTGAAGTTCACGTACCACTTCCGTGCGCAGCCGTCCTGGCTGCGCTGGCTGCTCGAACCGCTGATCGGCGCGTTCTATCTCGTGCAGACGCGCCGGCGTCTCGATTCGTTCAAGCGCTGGGCCGAGGCGGAAGCGCTGCCGCGCTGATCGGCATGCGCCGGCGCTCGCGCCATCGGATATTTGCCAGATTCGCCGAAGCCGGGGAAACTACGGGCCACCGTCATCCCGACGGCATGCCCTGACCGAGAGAACAGGGCACGCTCCCTGTAACGGCATCGACACAAACATAATCCGATGAGCCTGATATCCCGATTCTTTGGCCGCAAGGAAACGCCCGAAAACCCCGTCGCGCTGGTCGCGGCACCCGACGTCGAGAATCCGCTGAGCGTGGCGGTCGTCTTCGACGGTCCGCTGCAGGTCGACATCGCCGCACTGACGGCTGCGCTGCGCGCGTACCACCCGAGCATGAAGCAGGCACGCGTCGAAACCGAGCCGACGCTGGAGCAGGTATTCGGGCTCGCCGGCTGGGGCAACCACGTCGTCCGGCTGGTCGGCTTCGATGCGCCCTATCCGTCCGACGCGCTGGAAACCTGCGTCGCGCCCGCCCACTACGGGCAGGACCTGAAGCAGCAGGTACGCGCGAGCCGCAGCCACGTGATCCTCTATTACGCCGGACATGAAGCAAATCCGCTCGACCAGTATGTCGCGCTGGCGGCCGTCGCCGGCGCGCTGGCCGAACAGAACGGCGTCGCGGTGCTGAACGAGCACGCGCACACGTCGTTGCCGGCCGGCGTCTTCAACGCGAAGGAGCTCGGCGAAGAAAGCCTCGACGTGCTGCGCGACATCCCGCTGAACCTGTTCTTCTGCGGCTTCGTGAAATACGAGGTCGAAGGCGTCGAAGGCGTGTGGATGCGCACCTACGGCGCCGACGTGTTCGGCCTGCCCGATTTCGCCGCGCTCGCGGCGGGCCATCACGAAGGCGAACGCTACTCCGGCATCTTCAACAATGTGATGCACTACCTGCTGGACAGCGGCGCGCGGATGCATGCGGGCGAAACGATGCAGGTCGGCACGGAAACGTTCATGAAGCTGCGCGAGCCGCTCGAGAGCGAGTACTACCTGCAAGGGCCCGCACAAGTGCTGGTGGCCGAGCTGATCTCGGCGAGCGAAATCAATCGCTGAGACGCACATTGACGCACGGCGTGCGGGGTCGAATGCTCTCTAACCGATCCGCGCGCCGCCACGGCAAATGACGGCTGCGTGACAGTCGCTCGCTCCCCCGATAAGGAGATGCCCATGTTCGGCATTCGCGTTGCGCTCACGTTGGCCGTGATCGGCCTGTCGTTGTCGACGTTCCGGTTCGAACGCTAGCGCGTCACGAACGTTTCCGCGCCCGCTTCGCGGCGCAACATCGCTGCCGCGTTGACGACCCAGGTGCGAAATGCGTATTCAAGCCGGCAAGCCGCCGCGCGCCACCTGCTGCCGAACCTGCGCGTGCGTGCCGAGCGCCGTGGCGATCGCATCGACCGCATCGGCCGCGCGCGCCGCGCCGCACATGAACGCGTCGACGGCCGCGAAGCGATGCTCGGGCCACGTATGGATCGTGATGTGCGACTCCGCCAGCAGCACGACGCCCGTCACGCCATGCTCGCCGCCGAAGTGATGGAAGTGCGCGCCGATCACGCGCGCGCCGGCCCGTTGCGCCGCGTCGGTGAGGATCGCCTCGAGCCGCGCGGCGTCGCGCAGCAGCGCCGCGTCGATGCCGGCGAGGTCGGCCAGCACGTGCGAGCCGAGTGTCGCGCACGGCGGCGCGATCCCGTCGCGCGCGGTCATTTGTGCGACCCGTACGACGAGTAGCCGCTGCGCGCCGACGAACTGCCCCACCCGCCGCCGCCCGAACCGCCGCCGCCGAGCGACGCGCAACTGAATAGCGTGACGACGATCAGCCCGTAGATGCCATAGAGGATGTAGCGGATCACGCGTTGCCCCCGTCCGACGCAAACCGCGCCCACAGCCATTCCGGCAGCCACAGCACCAGCAGGCCGACCAGCACGTAGACGGAGCGTCCGGTGAACGAGAACAGCGAGCCCAGGTTGAAGATCACGAGCAACGCGCTGAACATGAACGGCAGCGGCGCGAAACTGTGCGGCCCCTTCCTGCCGAACAGGCCCATCGATCCGGTGGCGCCGCTGGCGCCCGCGGCAGCCGCGGTGGCCGTTGCCAGCGCCGGCGTGCCGAAACGCTCGGCGAGCGCGCTGCCCGACAGCGGCCGCGCACGCGACCAGACGATCTCCGCGTCACTGCGCTCGCGCGTCAGCTTGTCCTTCTGCCAGCCGTAGTCGACGATCGCCGTGCGGTCGCCCGCCTGCACGCGCCAGTTGAATGCCCCGACCACGTAGACGACCTCCGATTCGTATTCCTCGCGCAAACGGTAGGTCTTGCCGCCATCGGTCACGCTGGATTCGCTGCCGATCGTCGGCCAGTGGTCGAGCACCTGCACGCGCTCCCAGCGCCCTTCGCTTTGCACGAGCCACAGGAAGCCGCGCTTCGGGTTCAGCAGCAGGTATTCGTCCCAGGTCTCGGCATCGTCCGGCACGCGACAGCGCATCATGCCGATCACCGTGTACTTCACGCCGTCGAACGTGCCGATCGCGCCGAGTTCGAGCGCGCCCTTCACCGATTCGAGCTTGCGCTGCGCCGCGAACACGGTTTGCTGCTCGGCCGTGCACTGCACGCCCGCATGGCAACTGCCGCACACGACGTAGTCGGCCACGTTCGGCGCATAGGCAAGCGGCGCACCGCAGCTCGGGCACTCAAACGGCACCATCTCGGCGCCGCGTTTCTCGCGCGTATCGTTTTCGGTATCGCGCAATCCCGTGAACGCGAGCGCATCGAATTCCAGCGCCTCGCCCGAATAGACGGCCGGGATGCCGCCGTTCGACTCGGCGTCGGAATAGTCGTAGGTCGCGAAGGCATTGCCGGTGCGCAGGTCGACGACGCGCGCCTCCCAGCCGGCATCGACACGGAACGGCAACTCGCCGTCGCCGCCCGTGCAGCGTGCGGTACGCACGTCGGATACCAGATACGCACGGCCGCCGTGGTCGATCCGCATGCCCGGGTCGAGCGTGCCGAATGCGGGCCATGCGCCGCCTGCCGCATCGTCGGGTTCGCGCACCGTGATCGCATACTGGCCCGACGCATCCGACAGCCAGCCGAACGCGCCGTCGTCGAACACGACGTACCATTCGCTCCACGCACCGGCGTCGTACGTCATCTGGATGCGGCCGAGCACCGTGAACGCGCGGTTGCCGTAGCGCCCGGCCGTGCCGATCTGGATCGGCGATGCATCGTCGAGCACCGTGGCCAGTTCGCCGATGCGCTCGACGTCGGCGCCGCGCTTGAGCAGCGTGCTGCGGCAGAACGCGCAGACGGCCATCACCGCCGCGGCCGAGCGAAACTCGACCGGCGCGCCGCATTGGGGGCACGAGGTACGGAACATGCGTGACGCTTACCGCGTGAGCTTCGCGAGGATCTCGGCCTTCGCGCGCGAATAGTCGTCTTCGGTCACGAGGCCCTTGTCGAGCAGCGCCTTCAACTGCTCGAGCCGCTGCACGTAATCGGTGCCCTCGGCCGTTGCCGCGGCCACCGGCGCCGCAACGGGCGCGGGCGGCACAGCTTGCGCCGGTTGCGCGGCGCCCGCGATCTGGCCGGCCATCGCCTGCCCGATCGCCGCACCGGCGGCCAGCCCCGCGCCGACCCCGGCGATGCCGCCCGGGTTCTGCGCGGCGAGCGGAATCGCCTGCGCGGTCTGGTATTGGGTGGCGCGCGCGAGATCGCCGGCCATCCCCGCTCCGATCCGCAAGTCGAGCGCCTTTTGCAGCTCGGCCGGCAGCGATACGCTCTCGACCGCGAACGCGTCGAGCGCAAGCCCGTAGCGCGTGAACACCGGCACCAGCGCGTCGGCGACGCGCTGCGACAGCAGCGACTGGTTCGCGGCCATGTCGACGAACGGCACGTCGGCGGAGCCGAACGTCGTGCTCATCGCGGTGACGACCAGATTGCGCAGTTGTTGCTCGAGATCGTCGACCGTATACACCGCGCGCGTGCCGCTGACCTCGCGATGGAACGCGGCCGCATCGACGATCCGGTACGAGTAGATGCCGAACGCGCGCAGTTGCACGAAGCCGAATTCGCGATCGCGGATCGTCACCGGCTGCGCGGTGCCCCAGCGCCGGCCCAGTTGCAGCCGCGTGCTGAAAAAGTAGACGTCCGACTTGAAAGGCGACTGAAAGAATTTGTCCCAGTTCTTCAGGTTCGTGAGCACCGGCAGCGTGCGCGTTTCCAGCGTATAGAGGCCCGGCTGGAACACGTCGGCGACCTTGCCTTCGTTGACGAAGATCGCGACCTGCGTTTCGCGCACGGTCAGCTTGCCGCCGTACTGGATTTCCTGGTCTTCCATCGGATAGCGCCAGGCCAGCACGCCGTCGGTGTCTTCCGTCCATTGCAGGACGTCGATGAACTGCTTGCGGATGAATGAACCCAGACTCATGTCGGTCTCCTCGAAACGCGTGGCGCGTCAGGTCAGGCAGGCGGCATTGATGATGCCGACGACGAGCGACGCGGTGCCCATCAGGCCGCCCATCGCGACGTTGCGATCCTCGATCGCATGATTCATGCCGGGCATCACGCGCGTCAGCACCGCGTAGGTGATCAGTTGCACGATCATCGCGCCGACGGCCCAGATCACGACTTCGCCGAGCGTCGAATTGTGCGCGATGCTGGACGCGAGCGTCAGGCAGAAACCGATCAGCGCGCCGCCGAACGACAGCGTCGCGGCCGCGTTGCCGTCGCGGATCAGCGCGAGTTCGTCGAACGGGGTGACCTTCAGGTACACTGCCGCGAACACAAGCAGCAGCACGAACGCCGACAGTAAATGAACCGCATAAAGATAGGCACTATTCATTCTTTTCCTCGGATTTTGTGCTCGGTTCGCCGCCCCGTCGCCGGTCGGCCCGCGCGGGGCCGCCAGACGAAAATCCGCGCCAGTATATCCAGATTGCCGAACACTGCACAACGGATGCGCGATGCTGCATAAGCGTGCGCTCGTCCTGTCGATTCTCGTGCTCGCGTCGTGCGGGCTCGGCTATGAACTGATCAGCAGCGCGCTGTCGAGCTACCTGCTCGGCGATTCGATCCTGCAGTTCTCGTCGGTGATCGGCTGCTACCTGTTCGCGATGGGGATCGGCTCGTGGCTCGCGAAGTTCATCGAGGACGACGACGTGCTCGACCGCTTCGTCGACATCGAACTGCTCGTCGGCCTGCTCGGCGGCGTATCGGCCGCGCTGCTGTTCGTCGTGTTCGCCTGGCTCGCCGCGCCGTTTCGCGCGGCGCTTTACGCACTGGTGCTCGCGCTCGGCCTGCTGATCGGAATGGAAATCCCGCTCGTCATGCGCGCGTTCCAGCAGCGGCGCCAGGCGTTCCGCCATACCGTCAGCGAGGTGCTGACCTTCGACTATCTCGGCTCGCTCGCCGTGTCGCTGATCTTCCCGCTCGTGCTCGCGCCGCGTCTCGGCCTGCTGCGCACGAGTTTCCTGTTCGGTCTCCTGAACGCCTTCGTCGCGTTGTGGACGACGCACCTGTTCCGCGACGAAATCCGCAACGTGCGCGGCAAGCTGATGCGCGCGTCGCTCGTGATCGGGCTGCTGATCGCCGGGTTCGTGCTGTCGGAGCGCATCACGCATTGGGCCGAACACGGCGTGTACGGCGACGAGACGATCTATTCGGAAACGACGCCGTACCAGCGCATCGTGCTCACGCAGTGGCACGACGACATGCGGCTGTACCTGAACGGCAACCTGCAATTCTCGTCGCGCGACGAGCACCGCTATCACGAAGCGCTGATCCATCCGGCCATCGAAGCGCTGCCGTGGGCGAAGCGCGTGCTCGTGCTGGGCGGCGGCGACGGCCTCGCGGTGCGCGAACTGCTCAAGCATCGCCATCTCGAACGGATCACGCTCGTCGATCTCGATCCGGCGATGACGAAGCTGTTCTCGACGTCGGCACCACTCGTCAAGCTGAACCAGGGCGCGCTGAAGGACCCGCGCGTGCAGGTGATCAACGACGACGCGGTGCGCTGGCTCGAATCGAATGCCGACGTGTACGACGCGATCGTCGTCGACTTCCCCGATCCGACCAACTTCGGGCTCGGCCGCCTGTATTCGGTGCCCGTATTCCGGCTGCTGGCGCGGCACCTGTCGGAGAACGGCTACACGGTGATCCAGTCGACGTCGCCGTATTTCGCGCCGCACGCGTACTGGACCATCATAGCGACGCTGCGCGAAGCCGGGCTCAACACGTGGCCGTACCACTGCTACGTGCCGTCGTTCGGCGACTGGGGCTTCGTGATCGCCGGCAAGCGCCGCGATTTCACGGTGCCGACGCACTACTCGGTGCCGACGCGCTGGCTCGATGCGCAAACGGCCGCCGAGATGTTCCACTTTCCGGCCGACATGCCGGCGCTGCCGATGTCGCCGAACGAACTCAACGACCAGCCGCTCGTGCGCCGCTTCGACGACGACTGGAAGCACGTGCTGCGCTGATGGACCGTCGCACGTTCCTCGTCGCGTCGGCTGCCGCGTCGCTCGCTGCCTGCGGGCGCAGCGGCTGGATCGAGACGACGCCGCAGGTCGGCTATCCCGGCATGCGCGAAGGCCACGCGTTGCGCGACCATGCCACGCTGCCGCCGCCGTCCGCCACGATCGAGACGGATGTCGCGATCCTCGGCGCCGGCGCGGCCGGGCTGTCGTGCGCATGGCAGCTCGCGCGCGCGGGACACAAGCGCTTCACGGTGCTCGCCGGCCCCGAATTCGGCGGCAACGCGGCCGGCGGGCGCTTCGGCGGGCTCGGCTATCCGAAGGGCGCGCACTATCTGCCGCTGCCGTCGCTCGAATCCGCGCATCTGCGCGACATGCTCGCCGATCTCGGCGTGATCGAATTCGCGCCGTTCTCCGCGCGGCCCGTGTACGACGAGCGGGCCCTCGTCCATGCCCCCGACGAACGGCTGTTCATCGGCGGGCAGTGGCAGGACGGCATCGTGCCGACTGCCGGCCTCGACGCCGACGCACTCGCGCAGCAGGCGCGCTTCTTCGCGTACACGGACGGGCTGCGCACCGCGCGCGGCGCCGACGGCCGCAAGGTGTTCTGCATCCCGATCGCGGAATCGTCGCGTGACCCGCGCTGGCGCGCACTCGACCGGCGCTCGTTTCGCCAGTGGCTGCGCGACGAGGGCTACACCGCGAAGGCGCTGCACTGGTATCTGAACTACTGCTGCCGCGACGATTACGGCGCCGGATACGAGCACGTGTCCGCGTGGGCCGGCCTGCACTATTTTTCGTCGCGCGGCGGCCATGCGGGCGATGCGGGCGACGGCGCGGTGCTGACCTGGCCCGACGGGCTGCACACGATGGTGACGAAGCTGAGCGATTCGATCGCCGCGCGCACCGGCTCGAACGCATGGTCGCGGGACGGCTTCGCGGTGCGCGCGACCGAACGCGCGGGCGGCGTCGACGTGCTGTGCGCCCGCGTCGGCCACGACGGCGCGCTGTCGACGTTCACGCTCAAGGCCCGCCGGGTCGTATGCGCGATGCCGCTGTTCGTCGCGGCGCGCGTGTTTCCGCAGCTTGCCGCGTACGGCTTCGAACCCGCGCGCGACCTGCCGCCGCGCGCGCCGTGGCTCGTGTCCAACTTCCTGCTCGACGGCATGCCGGCCGAGGAAGCCGGCGTGCCGCTCGCGTGGGACAACGTCGTCTACGACGGCGCGGGTCTCGGCTATGTCGTGTCGACGCACCAGTTGATCCGGATGTCGCCGCCGACGCGCTCCGTGTTCTCCGCCTATCAGGCATTGAGCACGCAAACGCCGGACGACACGCGCCGCTGGCTCGCGCAGGCGAAGCCCGACGCGTTGCGCGAGCAGGCGGCAACCGACCTGCAGGCCGTGTACGGCCGCGAGCTGTGGAAGCACGCGAGCGCGCTCGAGATCACCGTGCGCGGCCATGCGATGGCCACGCCCGACGTCGGCTTCCTGAGCCGGCCGGGGCTGCTCGCGCTGCGCGATGCCGACGGCCCCGTCGTGTTCGCGCATGCCGACCTCTCCGGGCTGTCGCTGTTCGAGGAAGCGTCGTACTGGGGCATGCTGGCGGCCCGGCGCGTGCTGGTCTGACGACCGCCGTTCGTCATTGCGGCGTCGCCGCCACCGGCTATAATCGCGCGACATTCCGACTGCATTGAGCAGGCCGACGGTGGCGCGCCGTTCGACGCGCCGCACGCCCTTCTCGACAACAACAATGACGAACCGAACCTTCCGACGCCTTCACCCGCTCGTGCGCGCCGCCGCGCGCGTGCTCGCGTGCGCCCCGCTGTTCGGCGCACCGCTGGCGCTGCACGCGGCCGACACCGCCGATATTCGCGGTGCTGCCGGCGCTTCCGTCACAGAACCCGCGAGCGGGCGCTACATCGTCGTCGACACCGGCCATACGCCAGCGCACCCGGGCTCCACCGGCGCGAGCGGCCGCGTCGAATATCTGTACAACCTCGACCTGTCCGGCGCGGTCGCGGCCCAACTCGCCGCGCACGGCGACCGCGTGCTGCGCACGTCGGCCGACGGCCGCGAGATCAAGCTCGATCAGCGCTCGACACAGGCGCCCGATGCGAACCTGTTCGTGTCGATCCATCACGACTCGATGCAGCAGCAGTTCATCGACGCGGGCCGGCAGCGCGAATTCCGCGGCTTCTCGGTGTTCGTGTCGGAACGCAATCCGCACTATGCGGAAAGCCTGCGTTGCGCGAAGGCGATCGCCGAACGGCTGGTGGCGGC
This sequence comes from Burkholderia sp. APQ4-4ca, assembly GCF_057837105.1. Lineage (NCBI taxonomy): Bacteria > Pseudomonadati > Pseudomonadota > Betaproteobacteria > Burkholderiales > Burkholderiaceae > Burkholderia > Burkholderia sp. APQ4-4ca. The sequence continues at coordinate 31,559 of NZ_JBYQCG010000247.1, forward strand.
CGGCGAACGGCCGTCGCTGTATCACGCGCAGCCGATCAAGGGCGAGAACCGTCCGCTGATCGACCCGCCACTCGGCATCCATCGCTTCGACGATCTCGTCGTGCTGCGCACCGCGCCGATTCCGGCCGTGCTCGTCGAAGCCGGCGTGATCGTCAATCCGGACGAAGAAGCGCGGCTCGCGCGGCGCGAGACGATCCAGCGCCTGTCCGCCGCGATCGCGGGCGGCATCGACGCGTGTACGACACCCAGATAAACGACGGTATCGCCCGTCGGATCCACCGGTTTTCACCCAGTCAGGAGACTCACCATGAAGAAGAATCTGCTCGCATCCTGTGCGTTGCTCGCGCTTGCCGTTCCGTTCGCCGCGCACGCGGCCGGCTGCGGGAAGCCGCGCAGCGCGTTCGACCAGGTGTATTGCACCAGCACGCAGTTCTCGCAATCCGACCGCGATCTCAACGACGAATACGGCCGGCTGCGCAAGCAACTGAGCGGCGACCAGCAGGCAACGCTGAAGGCCGGCCAGCTCGCGTGGCTGAAACAACGCGACGCGCAGTGCAGCGAGACGCGCGGCAGCAGCTATCTCGTCGATATCCAGTGCGCGAACGACATGACGCAGTCGCGGCTGTCGTTCCTGCGCGAGCGTGAGCGCGAATGCTCGAGCACCGGGTGCGTGACGTCGAAGCTCGGGGAGTAAGGTCGCCACGCGTGCCGCGCCGCGAAGCATGTCACGGCACGGCACACCGCTCGAAAGGAACGACGATGCGGCATGAATTCTCTGAAGTCCTCAACGATCTGATCGACTACTTTCTCGTCGGCGATCTTCTGCTGCTGAAGCGCTACAAGGACGAACACGGGCTGCCGGACGACGTCGCGTCGGCGTTCACGACCGGCGACAGCGGCGACCACGCGGTGCTGGAAGGCATCGTCATTCCGCTGGCCGGCATCGAGAATCATCCATATACGATCATCTTCACGCTGGACGACGACCCGCCCGAATTGCTGAAAGCAGGCAGCCGCCTGCAGCATCGGCGCGGCGGTTACGTATTGCGCGTCGAGCATCGTGCGGTGATGCTCTACACGTGGCGCATTCTCGAACGTTTCACCGACGAGACGGTGAATGCGCTGCTTGCGCGCTATCGCGAACCGGGCCGGCCCGTCATTGAAATCGACAACGGCTGGTACGACGTCGAGATCCTCGGCGGAGAAATCGCGCGCGACGGCTGGTTCGAACCCGCGTTCGAGTTCGTGTTGAAGAAAACCGATGCCCCGGGCGACGCATCGCACGTGGACATCCACTACCGTTTCGCCATCGACGGCAGTCTCGATCCGGCGGCATGAATCCGGCGGGCAGCCACGCGGCAGACGGCAACCGATCACGGAGCACGCATGACACCGAACACGGCGACGATCGACATCCGCACGGCCACCGTCGCCGATGCATCGGCCATCGCCGACATCCACGTCGCGTCGTGGCAAGCCACTTACACGGACATCATGCCGGCGCCGTTCCTCGCCGGCCTGTCGGTCGAAAAGCGCACAGCCGCGTGGCGCCAGGCATTCGACGCAGGACGGCCGCGCGTCGCGCTCGCGTTCACGAACCACGCACCGGCCGGCTGGATCGCATATGGTCCGACGCGCGACACCGACAAGGATCGCGCCTGGGGCGAAATCGAAGCGATTTATCTGCATCCGTCGCATTGCGGGCAAGGTATCGGCGCGTTGCTGGTCGACCATGCATGCCGAGCGCTGCACGACACGGGTCATGCGTGGGTGTCGCTGTGGGTGCTGGTCAGAAACCGTCGGGCACGGGCGTTCTACGAACGCGAAGGTTTCGTCGCCGAACGCGACATCAAGACGTTCGAGATCGACGGTATGTCGATCGAGGAAGTGCACTACTGGCGCGCACTTCCCTAGCCGGCTGCTTCGACGCGCACGGCCATCACAGAAACCATCGATACTCCCGCGCGCCGATCTCGTTGCGAAAATCCACTTCCTCCTGCCGCTTGTTCTCGCAATACACCATCACGAATTCGCTGCCGAGTCCTTCGCGCACGGCCGGATGATCCTGCATCGCCGCGACCGCCGACAGCATCTCCTTCCGAAAATCGATGCCGCTGCCGCGATCGTCGTTGAGCGGCGCGATCGGCTCGAGCCGCGCATCGAGCCCGTGCTCCATCCCGCTCAGGATCGCCGCCAGCACCAGGTACGGGTTTGCATCCGCGCTCGCGAGCCGGTGCTCGATCCGCAGGTTGCGTGCATCCGATTCCGGAATCCGGATGCACGCGTCGCGATCCTCGAAGCCCCAGCTCGCGCGGCTCGCGGCATTCACCATCGACCCGTAACGGCGAAACGCATTGTGATTCGGCGCGAACACCGGCATGCAATGCGGCAGCAACGCGAGACAGCCGGCCACCGCGTGCCGCAGCGGCCGCTGCCCGTCCGCGGCAAGCACGTTGCGCCCCGCGTCGTCATACAGGCTCACGTGCACGTGCATCCCGCTGCCCGGTGCATGCAGATACGGCTTGCCCATGAAGCTCGCACGATAGCCATGCCGCAACGCGACGCCGCGTGTGCTGCGGCAGAACAGCGCCGACCAGTCGGCCGCGCGCAGCGCGTCATCGGTATGCCCGAAGTTGATCTCGAACTGGCCTGGCCCGAGCTCGGCGGTGATCACCGTCGCATCGACGCCCTGTTCGCACGCGGCGTCGACCATCTCGTGCAGCACGTCGGAGAAGCGCGACAGGCGCTCGATATGCATGTTGGGCTGGTCGTCGCGGTCGTCGCTCAGGCGGTCGCGCGGATACTGCGGCATCCCGTCTTCGAGCTGCGCGGCGAACAGGTAGAACTCGAGCTCGAATGCGACGACCGGCCGGATGCCGCGTGCCGCGAACCGACGCAGCACGCGCGCGAGCACCTCCCGCGGCTCGAATTCGATCGGCGAATCGGTGCCGTCGGAGCTGATCAGCATCTGCGCGAGCGGCTGCCGCTCCCAGCGCACGGGCTTCAGCGTGCCGGGAATCAGGCGGCGCGGCGCGTCGGGATCGCCGTCGTTGAAACAGTAATCGCCGATCTTGTAGAGGCCGCCCTGCGTGCCGAGCAGCACGCAGTTCTGCGGCTGCTTCAACAGCGAGCCGGACGCGACTTTTTCGAGTGCATCGATCGGATAGCGCTTTCCGTAGAAATGCCCGGGCAGGTCGAGGCAGATCAGGTCGACATAACGGATCTCGGGGTGCGCCTGCCGGAATGCGCGGACTTCACTGACCAGCGCGGGAACGACGTCAGCCATGTCTCATCCTTTCCATGTCTTGTAGAGCGGTGCCGCAACGCGGCGAACCGGATTCATGTGGCGCACGGCGCGACGGCTGGCGACGCCGCCCGCCCCGTCGAGCGCTCAACTCACGTGAATACCCAGATCACGCGCGTCGGCGCGTCGGTCAGGTTCGCATACCGGAAGCGCTTGTGCGCGGGAAGCTGAAATGCATCGTTCGGGCCGAGCGTGACAGGCGTGTCGTCGCCGTCGATCCAGATCGTCAGTTCTCCTTCGAGCACGAAGCCGCCCTGCTCGTCGCTGTCGTCGACCGGGCGATCGCCGCTGCTCGCGCCTGGCCCAAGATGGCTTTCGAGGATCGAGAAGCGCGAACGCATGTTCGGCGACACGAGAATGTCGGTAATGCCGGCCGCGTAATGCACGGTACGGCGTTCGTCGGGCCGCGTGACCCACGGCACGCTGCGCGGCTTGCTCAGGCTGTAGAAATACGTGGTCGGCACGCCGAGCGCTTCGCCGATCGCGGTGAGATCCGCGACCGTCGGACGCGACAGCCCGCGCTCGACCTGCGACAGAAAGCCGACCGAGCGGCCGATCCGCTCGGCGAGATCGCTCAGCGTGACCTTGCGATGCTTGCGCAGGTCGCGGATCAGGATCGCCAGACTTTCTATCTCTTCCTGTTCGTTCATGATGGATTCCGGTGCAATCAAACGGTATCGCGCAAGCGGTACCAGGCCTTGCCGATCGCCTCCAGCGGCGCGGCCAGCCGGTCGCCGCCGGGAAAGCGCGGGTTGCGGATGCGCTGGTACTGCGCGAGCAGGTGTGGGTCGCCGAGCACGGCGTCGGCCACCGCGCGCGCACCAGCGAGCGTCGGCAGCACGCCGTGCCCCGAAAAACCCTGCAGCCAGAAGCGCTGCCCGCGGCGGCCGATGTCCGGCGTGCGGCGCATGCTGATGTCGATGTGACCGCCCCACGCGTAGTCGAGCGACACGCCGGCCAGTTGCGGAAACACGCGTTCGAGATGCGGGCGCGTCGCCGCCGCGATATCGGCCGGGATGCCGCCGAGATACGTGCAGCCGCCGCCGAACAGCAGCCGGTTGTCGGGGCTCAGGCGGAAATAGTCGGGCACGAACTGGTTGTCGATCACGCAGCTGTTGCGCGGCAGCAGCGCATGCGCGACGTCGGGCGCGAGCGGCGCCGTTGCGATCTGGTACGTGCCGACCGGCAGCAGCCGGCGCGCGAGGTCGCGATCGAGCCGGTCGACGTACGCATTGCAGGCGAGCACCAGCACGTCCGCCCGCACTTCGCCGCGCGCCGTGCGGGCGACGTGGCCGCCGGCCGTCTCGTGGCAGTCGAGCACGCGGCTCTGCTCGAAGATGCGGCCGCCCGCGCACTCGATCGTCTGCGCGAGGCCAAGCGCGAGCTTCAGCGGGTTCAGGTGGCCGGCCTCCGGATCGTGGAGTGCGGCGAGATAGCGCGTGCCGCCGATCCATTCGGGCATCTCGTCGCGGCCGATCAAGCGCAGCCGGTCGTAGCCCCACCGCTCGGCGGCCTCGTCGCGGGTCTGCGCGAGCATCGCCACGCGCCGCGGCCGCACCGCGGCCCACAGGCTGCCGGGCCGGTAATCGATGTCGAAACCGTGCCGCGCCGGCAGTTCGCGCACCTCGGCCGCCGCCCAGCGCATGCTGTCCCACAGCAGGCGCGCGCCGTCGCGGCCGAGCGCCTCCTCGAGCGGCTGCATGTCGCACGACCAGCCGAGCAGCGCCTGTCCGCCGTTGCGGCCCGATGCGGCCCACGCGACGCGGCTCGCTTCGAGCATAACGACGCGCTTGCCGGCAAGCGCGAGCCGCAGCGCCGTATGCAGCCCGCTGAAGCCCGCACCGACGACCAGCACGTCGGCGTCGACGCGTTCGTCCAGCGCCGGCCGATGCGGGATCGGCGCCGGGTAGGTGCCGGCGTAGTAGCTTGCGACGTGACGGTCGGACTGCACGAACATGCGGACTCCCGTGAAAATTCCACCGAGAAATTTCATGAAAAACTAGCATGACAATTTCACACGAGCAAGCGGGGGATCGACTGTCGAGATGCATTCAACTTGGAATCTTTTTCGTTCAAGTTGAAACCAACCCTAACCTGAGTCCACAAGACTGTCCCATTTGGAAGTGGAAAATTCCGGCATGACGTTGTCACCAAGACCAGGAGGTCATGTCGTGAAGAAGAGAAAGTTCAGCGAAGAACAAATCGCTTATGCGTTGCAGCATGCCGAGCTGGCATGCCAGCACTCTCGCAAGAGCCCGAAAACCGCCGCACGGGCCAGCGCCGGATCGCCGACCGAGAACTCGCGCTCAATCTCGAGCAAGATATGCGGTATCGTCGCGAAAATTTCGACTGCGCGTAGGAGCGAAGTCGAGACCAACCCGCGCGCCGCGACCAGACAGGGCAATATGTGCCGCCAGTTGTCGAGCCAGACGCGCGCGGCCGCGAGGTCGGCTGATGTCACCAAACGAATCGGTATGCCCTTGAGTTCGTCATTAGGGCGCGCAGCTGGCTGCGGCATTTCCGCGAGCGAATCTAAAAGGATGACTAACTCTTCGCGGTTGGCATAGCGGACCCAAAAGTCGGCGAGGTAGCACCGTCCGCTGAGCTGCGCGTAACCCGGCCGCTCACAAAACGATTGGACCGCCGGATCCGCTTCGATGAGCAGCCACAGTTCGGGGGCGCCGCGTTGGAACAGCGTCAGTCGGCGCTTGAATTTGAGGCGAGTTGACGACATTATTTTGGTGACATCGTCAATAAAGTCGTCAACTCGGGTGCCACATGCCTTGAACAGTGGGGATTCTGGAGTGACAGAATTAATTTGCTCTACGACTGGCGGCCGCGGGCCGTTACCGCGGGCGCCGTGCTCCCCGCCGCGCTTGCGGCGCGTGGCTGCTGCGGTCGCCGTTGATGCTGATCCGCGCGATGGCCGCGCCCGAACCCACGCTCGCGGCTGGCGCCGCATGCCTGGTGATCGCGTTTCTCACACTCGTCACTGAACGCCGTTACGGAGTGGCCGCTCGCCCGTGTCCGCATCGCTCACGCGGATGCTGCGCGTGGCGCTCGCCACCGCGCTCACTAGCGTGCTGGCCGCGACGTGGTTCGCGTTCCGGCATCGCACGGGCCGACTGGCTCGTGCAGGCGGCCGCGCGATGCCGCCGTGGCGGCCGAACTGGCCATTCGCGGCGTACTGCCGTGGTTTGAGGTACCGCGCGGCGCCGTCGTGCCGACGAGTGCGATTGCCGGCCTGCTGAGCCGGCGCCCGTCGCTGCCCATCCTGTTCGTCAATATCTCGAAAACCTGGCGCAAAGGGGGCGTTCATGTAGACAGAATTAATTTGCTCTACGGCGGCAGACTGACCGACAACGTCGACCGGCCACCGGTGGATCAATGTGCGTACCGAGCACCACCAATTGCCGTCGCGGCTATTGCCATAGGTACCCGACGTGTTCGGGTTTACGCCTGAATGAGCCCGCGTCAGCCATTACATTTTGGCATGCCGGCTCAAACAATTTCGATGTTGTAGCCATCAATTTTGCTCACTATATTCGACACATGAGGTGCCGATTTGCGGCGCACATCCGCACCGACAGGGCAGGCAAGACTACGAACGATGTTTTCGCTCAACTGCGTCGAGGAAGATCCGTGAAAAAACTGATGAAGCTGCGTCCGGTTGCCATAACACTTACGCTCGGTTGTGCGACCAGCGTTTCCGCGCTTGCCGCCGGGCAAATCACGTTCGTATCGCAAGGCGGCGCCTATCAGGAAGCGCAGACAAAAGCGATATTGGATCCGGCCGCAAAAGAGCTGGGTATCACGATCAAGCAGGACAGCATTCCGGATGCGTGGCCGCAAATCAAAGCACAGGGCGCGACGGGCAAGCCGATCTGGGATGTCGTCGACACGCCCACTTCGAATTGCCTGCGCGGCGGCCGTGAAGGACTGCTCGAGAAACTCGATTTTTCGAAGATGCCGAATGCCGCGTCGGTCCCGGAAAAATATCGAACGCCCTATTCGGTCGCATACGAGTTCTATTCGACGGTCATCGGCTACAACAAGAAAGCCCTGAAGAAGCCGCCCCAAAGCTGGGCAGACTTTTGGAACGTGAAGGATTTTCCCGGAACGCGCGCGCTGCGCAACGACCCGCAGACGGTGCTCGAAGCCGCGCTGCTCGCCGACGGCGTGCCGCGCGACAAGCTCTATCCGCTCGATGTCGATCGCGCATTCAAGAAGCTCGCCCAGATCAAGCCCAGTATCGCAGTGTGGTGGACCTCGGGTGGCCAGTCCGCACAACTGCTCCATGACGGCGAAGTGGATATGGAGATGATCTGGAATGGACGTGCGAGCTCGATCGCAAAAGACAATCCCGACATCGGGTTCACCTACAACGACGGCATTTTGCAGAATACGCAGCTGTGCATCCTCAAGAACGCGCCGAACCTCGCGAATGCGGTGCGTTTCGTCGACGCTGCGGTATCGCCGAACCTGCAGGCCAACCTTCCGACCTATATCGACTACGGCCCCGGCAATCCGGCTGCCTACAAGACCGGCAAGATTTCGGCCAAACGCGCAAGCGAGTTGCCGAGCTCGCCCGAGAATGCGAGCAAGCAGGCGTTGATGTCAGAGGATTGGTGGGCGTCCGATCAGGGCGTCCAGGCAAAGGCGCGCTGGCTGAAGTTCATGCAGCAATAAACCAGTCGACACGTGGCGACGGTGGGCGTGCCCTGCCGCGCGCCGTGCGATGACCGCCGCGCCGGGGCGCGGCCGCTTTGCCCCTTTTCGAGCGTCACGATGTACGACTATCTGATACTCGGCGGCGGCTCGGCCGGCTGCGTCCTTGCGGCTCGACTCACCGAGGACGCAAACCGAACAGTATGTCTGGTCGAGGCCGGCCGGGACCTCACACACGCGTCGATGCCCACCGCTATCCGAAGCCGCTATCCCGGCCGCGCATACCTGGACCCTCGCAACATCTGGCGGCATCTGCACGCGAGCATGAGCCGGCCCGCCGCGCCGCGCCGCTACGAGCAGGGACGGTTGCTCGGCGGTGGATCGGCGATCAACGCTTTGATGGCCAATCGCGGGGCACCCGGCGATTATGACGAGTGGGAATCGCTCGGTGCATCGGGCTGGAACTGGGCGAGCTGCCTGCCCTACTTCGTCAAACTCGAGACCGACTGCGATCTCGCCGGCCCGCTACACGGCATGAACGGGCCAATACGGATTCGGCGCGCGCGCGACGATCGGCTCTCGCCGTTCGTACGGGGTGCGATCGGCGCGTTGGAGCGGCGCGGTTTTCCGCTGCGCGCCGATCAGAATGGCGCTTGGGAGGACGGCACGTTCGTCGGCGCGATCGCTGTCAGCGACGCCGGCGAGCGCATCCCGACCTCGGTCTGCTACCTCGATGCAGCCGCCCGCGCTCGTTCCAACCTGACCGTCCTCACGGATTCGTTCGTTGAGCGCGTCCGGTTCGAAGGACGCCGCGCGACGGGTGCCGAGCTGCGCGGCGCCGACGGCACACACATTACGTTGAGCGCACAACGAGTCATCGTCTGCTCCGGTGCGCTGCACAGTCCGGCGCTCCTGATGCGCAGCGGCATCGGTCCCGCGGAGAATCTCGCCGCGTTAGGCATCGATATAGTCGCGGCACGCGACGGCGTGGGCCGCAATCTGATGGAGCATCCGTCCATTGCCGTGTCGGCATTCTTGCCGCGCGCGATGCGCACGCCGTTTCCCGACGAGCATCACGAACAAGCGATCGTTCGGTACTCGTCTGGACTACCCGGCACGCCTGCGGGCGATATGCACGGCGCGATTCTGTCCCGCTCAGGCTGGCACTCGGTCGGCTATCGGCTCGGCACGATGTTCTTCTGGGTGAACAAGTCGTATTCGCGGGGCCGCGTGACGCTTGCGTCGCGGCATGCGAAGGACGAGCCGACGGTCGACTTCTCGATGCTTTCGGATTCCCGCGACCTCGAACGGCTGAAGGGTGCCGTACGCTTCGGGGCTGCCACCCTGGCGGACGCGAATTTTTCCGCAGCCCTCGGGCCACACTTTCCTTCGAGCTACTCGACGCGGGTTGCATCCGTAGCGCGCCCGGGCGCATGGAACGCAATACAGCGCGGGACACTGAGCGCACTACTCGACTTCGCCGGACCGCTGCGGGCAACGCTCATCGAACGTGTCGTCACGGCGCGCATTTCACTCGACACACTGCTGATGGACGACGCCGCAATGACGGAATTCGTCGTGCGATCGGTCGGCGGAACATGGCATCCGTCGGGTACGTGCCGGATGGGAGCGGCCGACGATCCGCTCGCCGTCACGGCATCGGAC
>NZ_JBYQCG010000248.1:0-2814 GCF_057837105.1 Burkholderia sp. APQ4-4ca
CTGCCACCCTGGCGGACGCGAATTTTTCCGCAGCCCTCGGGCCACACTTTCCTTCGAGCTACTCGACGCGGGTTGCATCCGTAGCGCGCCCGGGCGCATGGAACGCAATACAGCGCGGGACACTGAGCGCACTACTCGACTTCGCCGGACCGCTGCGGGCAACGCTCATCGAACGTGTCGTCACGGCGCGCATTTCACTCGACACACTGCTGATGGACGACGCCGCAATGACGGAATTCGTCGTGCGATCGGTCGGCGGAACATGGCATCCGTCGGGTACGTGCCGGATGGGAGCGGCCGACGATCCGCTCGCCGTCACGGCATCGGACGGTTCGGTACACGGTGTCGAGGGGCTGTACGTTTGCGACGCATCATTGATGCCGTCGATCCCGTGCGCGAACACGAATGTGCCGACGATCATGATCGCCGAGCGGGTCGCAGATGGCTTGCGCGGACGGACCGCATAACGTTCGGACAGTTGCGGCGGCAGACCACGCCGAAGCCGGCGATAGGCTCAATGTCCGTACCCGACGATGCCCTTCACCTCGAGAAACGATTCGATTCCCCACTCGGCGTACTCGCGTCCATTGCCGGACTGCTTGTAGCCGCCGAACGGAGCGCCCGGATCCCACTCAGGATAGTTCAGATAGATACCGCCTGCGCGCAGCCTGAACGCCACCCGACGTGCCCGTTCGATATCGGTTGACTGGACGTAGGCGGCAAGGCCATAGGGACTGTCGTTCGCAATGGCGATCGCGTCCTCGTCGTTTCGGTACGGCAGGATTGCCAGCACGGGGCCGAAAATCTCCTCGCGTGCAATCGTCATGTCAGGACGCACGCCGGCGAATACGGTCGGTCGCACGTAGTACCCACGCTCGAGCCCGTCGGGCCGGCCAAGGCCGCCCGCGACCAGCGTCGCCCCCTCGGCAATACCGGCCGCGATCGACCGTTGGATACGCTCGAATTGCACGTCGCTGACGACAGGCCCCATCGTAACGCCCGCTGCATCGGCAGGCCCGACACGATGCGCAGCTGCCGCGCGACGAGCAATCGCGATTGCTTCCTCATGCCGCGACGCGGGCACGAGCATCCGCGTCGGCGCATTGCACGATTGGCCGCTGTTGCTGAAGCAGCTATTCACCCCCTTCGTCACGGCGATCTCGAAATCGGCATCGTCCAGCAGCAGATTCGCGGATTTTCCGCCCAGTTCCTGATGGACGCGCTTCACACTCGCCGCCGCGACCGTGGCAATCTGAACGCCTGCTCGCGTCGAGCCCGTAAACGACACCATGTCGACGTCCGGATGCGCGCAAAGCGCCGAGCCGACCGTCGGGCCATCCCCCTGCACAAGGTTGAACACGCCGGCCGGCACGCCTGCCTCATCGAGCACCTCGGCGAAGATCGTTGCGTTCAGCGGAGAAATCTCGCTGGGCTTGAGCACTGTCGTGCAGCCGGCAACGAGCGCCGGCGCGACCTTGCAGACGATCTGATTCATCGGCCAATTCCACGGCGTGATCAGCGCGACGACGCCGACGGGTTCATAGCGCACGAGCGTCGTCCCCTTGCGGCGCTGCCACGCGAAGGTTTCGCACGTACGCAGCAATTCCTCGAGATGCCGACGGCCGAGTCCCGCCTGCCATTCGCGCGCGAACTGGCGCGGCGCACCGATTTCGCGCGAGATTGTGTCGGCGATGTCGTCGTAGCGAGTCAGATACACGTCCAGTATCCGACGCACGAGCGCGACGCGTTCCGCTGGTTCCGTCAGCGAAAATGTCGCGAACGCGCGCTTCGCGGCGGCCACCGCCCGATCGACATCGCGGGCATCGCCAAGCGCGACGTCGGCGAACGGCACTTCGGTGCAAGGATCGGTTACTGCAAGCCGCTCGTTGCCGGCGGGCGCGACCCACGCACCGTCGATGTAGAAGTTCAACGCATTTCTCATGCAGGTTTCCCGTTCGATATGAAGGATGTCTGATGGCGTCATACCCGTGCCGCCTGCGCCGAACCACCGCCACGCCGGCTAACGACGACGATCAATACGAGCATCAGCGTCAGCGCCGTCAACATGGTGCTGATAGCGGCGATCGTCGGGTCGATCTCGTCTCGCAACGTCACGAACATCCGCCGCGTCAGCGTCTGATTTGGGCCGCCCGATACAAACAACGCAACGACCGTCTCGTCGAGCGCCTGGATGAACACGAACACCGCGCCCGAGATCACGCTCGAGCGGATCTGCGGCAGCGTGACGGTCAGGAAGCTGCGCAGTCGATTCATCCCGAGACTACGCGCCGCCATTTCCTGCGCATGATCGAACGAGCGCAGGTCCGCACCCACCGCGATCACGACGTACGGCAGTCCGAGCATCGTATCGGCAAGGATCAGACCGCCCAGCGTATTCACGTAGTCGAGTTGCGAATAGACGAAAAACACGCCTATCGCGACGATGATGATCGGCACCATCAACGGCAGCATCAAAACCGTCCGCAGCCGACGGATCCACACATGTGTGCCGTGTTCGATCCCGTACGCCGCGGCAATGCCCACGGGCGTCGCGATTGCCGTTGCAAGGAACGATGCGGCGAGTGTCGTTCGAGCAGCCGCCAGCCAATCCGGGTTGCCGAAGAATGCCTCGTACCAGCGCAACGATAGCGCGGGTGGCGGAAAGGTCATGAAGCGCGTATCGGAGAACGACAGGGGTACGACGATGATCACCGGAATCATCAGGAATGCGAGGATCAGCACGACCAACGTAATCAGGAGTCCGCGCGTGAATGGATTCGGCTTCACTTTGCCCCCAGGGTCTTGTCGAGCGGA
>NZ_JBYQCG010000248.1:2834-43933 GCF_057837105.1 Burkholderia sp. APQ4-4ca
TGCCGTGTTCGATCCCGTACGCCGCGGCAATGCCCACGGGCGTCGCGATTGCCGTTGCAAGGAACGATGCGGCGAGTGTCGTTCGAGCAGCCGCCAGCCAATCCGGGTTGCCGAAGAATGCCTCGTACCAGCGCAACGATAGCGCGGGTGGCGGAAAGGTCATGAAGCGCGTATCGGAGAACGACAGGGGTACGACGATGATCACCGGAATCATCAGGAATGCGAGGATCAGCACGACCAACGTAATCAGGAGTCCGCGCGTGAATGGATTCGGCTTCACTTTGCCCCCAGGGTCTTGTCGAGCGGAATGAGGCGGCTCGTCGCATAAAAGATCGCGAACACGCAAAGCAACAGCACGACGCTCACCGAGCTTGCCGCGCCCCAACTGTTATAAATTTCGACGTTTCGGCTCACGACCATCGACACCATGATCGACTTGCCGCCCCCCATCAGTTCGGGCGTGATGTAAAAACCGAGGCAGAGCACGAAGACGAGCGTCGCACCCGCAAGCACCCCGCCCATGGACAACGGCAGGAATACGCGCAGGAATGCATGGATGGGCGAAGCACCGAGGCTTGCGGCGGCGTGCGACAAGTTCGTCGGAATTTTCTGCATCGCCGAATAGAGCGGCAGCACCATGAACGGCAACAGGATATGAACCATCGCGACGATCGTGCCGAACTGGTTATAGGCCAGCTGGACCGGATGATCGATCAGGCCCGATGCAACCAACGCCTTGCTGACGAGGCCGGTGCGCTGCAGCAGCACGAGCCACGCATAGGTACGCACCAGCACGCTCGTCCAGAACGGCAGGATGACCATCCCGAGGATCAGTGCAGCCAGCTTGGGGCGCACCGACGCCGCAAGATACGCGACGGGATAGCCGAGCAGCAACGTCACACCTGTGACGATTGCGCTTAGTTTGAAGGTGAGCAGGAATGTATCGAGGTACGTGCCGCTGAAAATGCGCCGGTAGTTCGCGAACGTCAAGCCGCCGTCCTGGTGAATCGACTGCCACGACAGCCATGCGAGCGGCACGACGAGCAAAATCACGACAACTGCCAGTGCGGGCATCATCAAGCACAGCATCGCACGGTCCTCGCGACGTTGATAGCGCCGCGCCAAATCTGTTGTATCGGACGGCCGCGTCACTTCATACTCCGGGACGATCCCTCTGGCAGTCGTCATCATACCCCCACCGTATCGAGAAACTGATACCACGCCGCGACGAGCCGGACGCCCGGCGCGCGCAATGAATGGAACGGGACCGGCCGCAGTCCGTCTTGCGCGAGCAACGCAAGATCCGGCGTTTCGCCGACGGCGAGCGCGGCCGCATGTTGGCCGACGAGACTTGCCATCGCAATGCCCGCGCCGTTGTAGCCGAGGCAGAACACAGTGGTGTCGTCGCCGCGGCCGACGTGCGGTAGCGCATTGAACGTCATGCCGACGTAGCCTGACCAGCGAAACTCGACAGGCACGTCGACGAGATCGGGAAATAGCGCAATCATCGCGCGGCGCAGCGCTTCGAAGCCGCTATCCTGCCCTTCCTTGCCAAAGGCGTCGCGGCCGCCGAACAGCATGCGGCCGTCGGCTCGGCGAAACCATTTCATCATCCGGCGCGTTTCGGTATAGCTGCGCCGCCTTTTCATCAGTGTCGCGTCGAGGTCTGCCGGCAAGCGCTGCGTCGCGATCATCGCGCTGCGAAACGGAACGAGTTCGCGCTGATACGGCGCCGTAGCGCGCGTAATGCCTGAATAGGCGTTCGTCGCAACGATCAACTGCTTGGCGCGCACCGTGGCTGCCGGCGTGCGCAGCACGACGCCCGGAACACCCCACGTACGCTCGATCGCGACGACGGGCGTCGATTCGTGAATTGGAATGCCGCGCGCGATCAAGCCACGCGCCATGCCGAGCACGTATTCGAGCGGCAGGATCGTGCCGGCATCTTCGCTCAGCACCCCGCCGACGAAATTCTTCGACCCCGTCTCCTCCTCGGTCTCGCCGCGCGTGAGCACTTTCATCGTTCGATCGCCGAGCGCAGTGCGCACCCAGTCCGCCTCCGCGGCGCATGAGGCGAGTGCCCGCTCGGTATGGGCACAGCGTAGGCTACCGGTGCGTTCGAATTCGGCGCGTGCGATGGCAAACTCGTCGATAAAAGATTCCACCGCGCGTACGCCATCGTGGGCCAGCCGATGCATCCGCTTCGCGACGTCCAGGCCATGGCGCGCGGCGATATCCGGAAACGACACCCTGAACTTCGACGATACGACACCGCCGTTCCGGCCGCTCGCCCCCCAGCCGACCGGGTTGGCATCGAGCACGATGCACGACACACCGCGTTTGCTCAATGCGCACGCGGCCGCCAGCCCGGAATAACCCGCGCCGATGACGGCGACCTCGGCCTGGACATCGCACGCGAGTGCCCCACCGCCGACTGGCGAATCGAGCGAACCGGCGCGTGCGGCGAGGTGGCGCCAAAGCGACTCGGGCTGCGGCGACGTTGACACGAGCGGCGCCAGCATGGTCAGGCCGCGGCGAGTTCGGCCTCGACCGCATCCGCAAGCGCGGCGAGCGTCGAGTAGCAGAACGTCGGTGCAGTCACCTTTCCGGGCGCCGGCGTCGCGCCGAAGCCCTCCTGACCGCGGCGACGCTCGATCCAGCAGGTGGCATACCCCAGTTCCGTCGCGATGCCGATATCGTGATACTGGCTTTGAGCCGTGTGCAGGATTTCGCGGAACTTGAAGCCGAAGGCCGCCTGGCGTCCGCGGTTGTACGCGAAGAATTGCGGATCGGGCTTGGCGGTGCCGGTTTCGTCGCAGCAGACCGTATCGTCGAACGGATCTCCAAGCGTATGCGCATAGGCCGACAGTGCGACGCGATCGGCATTCGTCATCGCTACCAGCCGAAAGTGCTTGCGCAGTCGCCGGAGCGCCTCGACCGAATCGGGGAACGCCGGCCAGTCGAGCACGTCTCGCTGGAACGCGGCGGCCGATTGCTCGTCGTCGGGCAACCCCAGTTCCTTGGCGAGCGACAGATAAACGTTCGCCATCGCGCAGCTCGAGCGCCCCGGGAATGCAGCACGACCGCGCATGTACGGCTCGAAGATCTGGTCGTCGGTAAGATCTTTCGCGGCGGGGCCGCCGAGGCGGCGCACCGACGTAAGCACGCCGCGCTCGAAGTCAATAAGTGTGCCGACCACATCGAATGTCAGCACCTTGAAATCGGTAAGCTTCATGGATTCATCCCTCGATTGCGTTACGGTTGGGTGTGAAAAAGTCGAACTCGAGTTTGTTTACGCTGGTACGACGATCGTGTCGCGGGGCGACAGTGCGACAGAAATCGAGGCGCCCGGTACAGGCACGCGCTGCCGGGCCTCGTGATTGCCCGGCTGACGCAGGCTGACTGTCGTGCCATCGGCGAGCTGCGCGAACACGCGCAAGCTCTCGCCCTGGTACAGCACCTCGGTCACGCGGGCAGTGAGCCGATTGGCATCGGACGGAGCGTTACCGGCATCGATCATGAGCTTCTCCGTCTGCACGGCGAGCAGCAAGCTCGCGGCATTCGGTAACGGGTAGGCCGTGCGGAGCACCGCATCGCCGAGCGAGACGGCGTCGGCGCCCACGCGCACCACCGGCAACAGCGTTGCCTCGCCGATAAAACTCGCGACGAATGCGTTGCAGGGCCGATCGTAGAGCTGCTCCGGCGCATCGATTTGCACGAGCCGGCCGTCTTTCAAAACGGCAACCCGGTCGCTCATCGTCAGCGCCTCGCGCTGATCGTGCGTGACATAGATGATGGTCGCGCCAAGCCGGCGGTGCAGCCTACGCAATTCGATTTGCATCGTTTCGCGCAACTGCTTGTCGAGCGCGGAAAGCGGCTCGTCCATGAGAATGAGCTGCGGCTCGAACACCATCGCCCGCGCGAGCGCGACGCGCTGTCGCTGACCGCCCGAGAGCTCGCTGATCCTGCGGTGCTCGTAGCCGCGCAGTTCGACCATCGCGAGCGCGTCGGCCACCTTTGCGGCCCAGCCGGACTTCGGTTCACGCCGGGCCCGCAGCGGGAATGCCACGTTCTCGCCAACACTCATATGAGGAAAGAGCGCGTAACTCTGGAACACCATCCCGATGTTGCGTTTGTGCGGCGGCGCAAATGTAATGTCACGCTCGCCGACCCAGACGCTGCCCGAGCTGGGCTGCACGAATCCGCCGAGAATCCCGAGCAACGTCGTCTTGCCGGACCCGGACGGGCCCAGCAGCGACACGAATTCGCCTTCTGCCACATCGAGCGACACGTCGTCGAGCGCCACCACCGGACCATAGCGCTTTGCCGCGGATCGAATCGATACGCCTGCCTTCGCTCGTGCATCCATCGTTGTCTCCTGCTCGTATCGCTGTGTGATGTCAAAAATATAGGCGTCGGCTTTTTTGGCGGCAATTCACAAATTGTTGGATTGGGCATAACATCAGGTCATGCCTAGCCTACGCAGGAAACTGCCCAGCGCGAACGCGCTATTCGTCTTCGAGGCCGCCGCACGCTGCGGGAATTTCACGCGCGCGGCGCAGGAGCTGTATGTGAGCCAGCCTGCCGTCAGCCGGATGCTGTCGCGCATGGAAGAACACATCGGCGTGCGCCTGTTCGAGCGCGTGCACGGCGGCATCGAGTTGACCGAGAACGGCCGGATTCTCTATCGGAAGATTTCGGAGGGGCTGAACGGAATCGAAGGCGCGATTCGCGAAATCGAAGCGCGTTCAACCGGCGTAGAGCCCGTTACGCTGTCGGTCTCGACCGCCTTCACGACACACTGGCTGATGCCCAGGATGAGCCGGCTCAATCAGGCTTTTCCGTCGGTCGATCTGCGGTTCCAGTTGATCTCCGGCCGCATCGGCGGGCCGCTCGGCGACGTCGATCTTGGCATGCGCTTCGTACAAGAAGGGGAAATGCGCGAGAACAGCATCCCCGTCATGCCAGAGATATTGCTGCCCGTTTGCAATCCGGCCTACCAGGAGAAAACCCACGCCGACGATTGGCATGTGCACGGCGACACGGTGATCGTGATGGATGACGAAGAACGCGGCTGGCATACGCGCTTCTCGGCGTTCAAGAACGCAACGCGTCATGCAGCCACCGTTTTGAGTTTCAACGATTACGCTATCGTGCTCCAGGCCGCATTGCTCGGCCAGGGACTCGCGCTCGGCTGGGTCAATGTGGTCATGCACTGGCTTGCGCAACGCGCGCTCGTGCCCGGCGAAGACGAGTTGGTTACGACGGATCGGATGTGCTGCCTCGCGTGGGCATCCAGCAGACCGTTGCGGCCGATCGTCGCCGAAGTTCGCGACTGGCTTATCGCGGAAATGCGTGCGGACCTTGCTGCCGTCGATAAGGTGCATCCGGCACTTGGACTCGCTCGAACGGTAGAAAGGGGGCTCGAATCCTGGTATTGACTGGCGCGACGCTCGCTACCTCTACGTTCGCTTCGTCGCGGCTTTCGCGCACGCCGCGAGGGCTACCCCGTCGCGCATCAACCCAAGGAGGCCCCCCGCCATGACCACGCCCTTCAGGCTGAGCGACCACGTCCGCTGGAATTCCAAGGCCGGCTACGTGACCGGCACGATCGTCGCGATCCACACCGCCGACTTCGACTACAACGGCCATCGCCATCGCGCGGCGCCCGACGATCCGCAGTACGAGATCAAGAGCGGCCGGACCGACCGTGTCGCCGCGCATCGCGGCCGCGTGTTCGAACGCATCACCGGCAAGAAACGCGCATGACGCTCCCGCTACGCGGATTACGCGCTGTCGCCCGAATTTCGCGCGGGCCTCGACCGACTGATCGCCCAGGGGCACGAGCAGCGCTGCGCGATCGTGTGTTCGGAAGCCGTGTGGTGGCGCGTCATCGACGCATCGTGTCCGACTACCTGATCGCGCGCGGCGAAACGGTACTGCACATCATGGGGCGCAACCGCGTGGAACCCGCGCGGCGCACGGCCGCCGCCGTGATCCGGGACGACGGCACGATCGTCTACCCGAATGTCGACGACGACCATGACGATACCGTGCCGGTGCGCGGCGCCCCGTCGGACGCGTGACGTCACGCACACGCCTGCGCACCGGCTTCCGGCGGCCGCGATCCTGCATTACCATCGTGCGACCACCACGCCTGCGCTCGTCCCGGCAAGCGGCCCCCGCCACCTTTTTCGTTGCGCACCGATGCTTGCCCTCATCATCCTCGCCGGCCTCTGGGCCGGCCTGCAGAACGCCCTCGCGGGCGGCGGTTCGTTCATCACGCTGCCCGCGCTGATCGTGTCGGGCATGTCGCCGCTCGCGGCCAACATCACGTCGACGGTCGCACTGTTCCCCGGCCAGGTCGCGACGGGCTGGGCGAGCCGGAAAATGGTGAGCGGCGTGGGCAGGCTGCCGTTTCGCGCGCTGTTCGCGATCAGCGTGGCCGGCGGCGCGCTCGGCGGCCTGCTGCTGCTGAAAACGCCGTCGTCGATCTTCTCGCACCTGGTGCCGTGGCTCGTGCTGTTCGCGACGGTCGTGTTCGCGTGGGGCAGTTTCTTTCGCAAACCGGGCGCCGGCGCGCAACATCTCGGCCCCGTCGCGGCCGGGCTCTCGCAGTTCCTGATCGCGATCTACGGCGGCTACTTCGGCGGCGGCATCGGATTCCTGATGATGGCCGCGCTGACGATGGCCGGCCTGCCGCCGCGTCATGCGATGTCGACGAAGAATGCGCTGGCGGGCGTGATGAACGCATCGGCCGTCGTGCTGTTCGTGACGTCGCCCCAACTGCACTGGCGCGCGGCGATCGCGCTCGGCGCCGGCGCGATCGTCGGCGGCCTGCTCGGCGCGTGGGCGCTGCATCGCGTGAACGAACGCGTGCTGCGCATCGCGATCGTCTGCATCGGCGCGCTGCTGACCGTCGGGTTGTTCGTCAAGCCCATCTGACGCACGCACACCGTGGCGGCCGCATCGCGGCAATTGACGTGTCAACCGCAAGACGTCTTTGGCAATCCGATGCCAAACCGGGTTGTGCTACCGACGCTTGTCGCCGTGCCGAGGTCGCCGGCGTTCAACCCGAATTCGCGCTTCCCGTTCTGGTTCGCGGTCCTGACGACGCTCGCGATCGTCGCGGCGTATTGCTCGCGAAGGAGGCAGCCGTCGTTCAGGCCGGCCGCCAGCGCGAAGGGTCGTTGACTGGCGGAAGGTCTACGGCGCACGCATTGCGTTCAGCCGAAGGGCCGCACGCCGATCAGCGGGCCGTGCAGGAACCGTGCGAACACGGCCCACGCGACGAGTCCGACCGCAACGGCCGCGACGTCGCCGGCCAGCGCGCCGGCCGGATAGCGGACACCGTCGCGGCGATCCCGCGCACGCGACACGACAAAATCGACGATCGACCACACGAAGAACGCGCCGAACAGCAGGACCGCATGCACGGTACCGTTCACGAGCAGGTGCGCCACCGCCCAGACCATCACGCCGGCCAGCATCGGATGCCCGACGAGCGTCTTGATCCGGTTGCGCGGCACGTACGAGGCGGCGATCAGCACGAACGCGACCGCGGTCAGCATGCCCGTCAGATGGCGCACGCCGACCGGCGACACCCACAGCAGCGTCGCACCCGCGCGGGCGATCCCGTAGCCCCAGATGATCAGCACGAAGCCGACGATCGACGCGATCGCGTAACCGCCCTTCCAGCCCCTCTCGCCGATCCGCTCGATCGTCGCGGACCGCCAGCCGTCGGCGACGATCCGGATCGAGTGCACACCGAGAAAGATCGCTAAACCGAGAATCAGGACGAGCATCGGCTGTCTCCGTCTGGAATGATGATGGGGGGAAGCGTTCCGCGCGGCGTACGGTGCGCCGTTCGCGGGGGCCGGCCGGCGACGAGGCCGGCGCGGGTCGCGCAAGGCACGGACGCAACCCGCGCCGATCATAAACGCCGGGGCCGCCGTTGTGAAGCATGCAGGACGTGCGGCGCGTCAAGCTCGATGCATTCGTGCGCCGGATCGTGCGGGCAAATTGGTCGCGCAGCGTGCTGGTCGGTCGCGACGGGCACGCCTGACAGCCAGGAAAGCGAAAATCGCGAGGCTGTCGCTTCTCGTGATCGGGACAGCGATCGGGACTACGCCTGCTTGCGCTTCGTCACGGGTTTCGGTGCCGGCGCGGGCGACGATTTCGATGCCGGTTTCGCTTTCTGCGCCGACGCGGGTTTCGATGCTGCGTTCGCCGCCAGCTTCGTTTTCTGCGCGGACGCGGGTTTCGTCGCAGGCTTCGCTGCCGGTTTCGCTGAACGTTTCGGCGCGGCCTTCGATGCCGCTTTCGATGCGGCCGTCGGCCCCGCCCCGGATGCCTTCTTCGACGCCGCCCCCGCCTTGCGCTTCGGCGCCCCGGCCAGCAGCGCCGCGCGATACGCGCCGCGGCACCAGTCGAACAGCGCGCCCGCATCCTCGAGCACGTCGGCCGGCGTTTCGTAATAGCCCTCGAGCGAGACGGTGCGCGTGGGCCGCGCGTACGAGAACGGCCCCATGCCCGCCGCGACGAACGCCGGCCGGTTCACGTCGTCCACACGCAGGAACAGCGACCCGCGCGACATGAAGCCGAACATCACGCCGTCGAGCCGCAAGGCCGCGCCGCTGAAAAAGCGCACAACGGCGACCGTGCCGAGCGGCGCAAGCTGATACGCGATTTCCTCGCCGTGCGCCTTCTCCGCCTGCCAGCTCATGCGGACACCTCGCAGCGCCGCGTCCATGCATCGAGTTCGGCCGCGTCGACACCGACGGCCGCCGCGCTCTCGCGAATCTGCCGCCACGTCGCGCGGTCGACCGGAATGCCGGTGGTGCCGCGCGCGGCGCGGCTCGCTTCTTCAGGTTCGCCAGGCATCCGCACCGGCATATCGCCAGCTTGCGGCGACGCCTTCGCCCACGCGACGAACGCATCAGCTTCGCGCTCGGCATCGGCCGCGTCGAACGCTTTCGGATCGATCAGCACCGACAGCATCCCGTTGACGATCGCGCTCGTCTTCTGCAGCGTATCGCCGTACGTCGTATGCCCGCCCACGAGCGCGCCGCCGAAGATCTCGCACATCGCGGCGAGCGCATATCCCTTGTGCAGCCCGAATGGCAGCAGCGCGCCGAACGGCTGCTCGTGCATCACGGCCGGATCGTCGGTCGGCTCGCCGCGATGGTCGATCAGCGCCCCGGCCGGCACGCGCTTGCGCTGGTTGTACGCGACCCGCGTCTTGCCGTACGCGATCGCGCTCGTCGCGAAATCGAGCAGCAGCGGCGGCTTGCCCGCACGCGGATACGCGGCGCAGAACGGGTTCGTGCCGAAACGCGGATCGGTGCCGTGCAGCGGCGCGACCAGCAGGTCGCCCGGCACGTTGACGAAATGGAACGACACGAGCCCCGAGCGCGCGCACTGTTCGGCCCAGTGCCCGATACGGCCGAGGTGATGGACGTCGCGCAGCCCGATCGCGCAGATGCCCATGCGCCGTGCGCGCTCGATCCCTTCGACCATCGCCTCGAACGCGATCACCTGGCCGAAGCCGCGCCCGCCGTCGATCGTCAGCACCGCGCCGCCGTCGCGGACGATCGACGCGTGCGCGTTCAACTGCAACTGCCCTTCCCGCCACGATGCGACGTAATTCGGGATCATCCCGATCCCGTGCGAATCGTGGCCCGCGAGATTCGCGCCCACCAGATGGTCGGCGACGAGCGCCGCCTCGCGCGAATTGCTGCCGGCCCGTTCCCAGAGTGCCGAGACGAACGCATGCAGCGGTTCGGCGCGCATGCGCAGCGGTTCGGTATCGGGCGTCGGCAGTGCGGTCATCGGCGACACTCCATCCAGTCGGTTCGAGGCGGGCAATCGGTACGTCGAACGCTGCGACGCTCAGCGCGCGGTCGCGATCACGTCGGCCACCGCCGCCGTGAGCTTCTTCGCATACGGCACGTGCAGGAACTCGTTCGGGCCGTGCGCGTTCGACTTCGGCCCGAGCACGCCGCACACCATGAATTGCGCGGCGGGGAAGCCTTCCTGCAGCACGTTCATCAGCGGGATCGTGCCGCCCAGGCCCATGTACGCGCAGTCGGCACCGAAGTGGCGGCGCGACGCGGCGTCGAGCGACGACGCAAGCCACGGCGCGAGATCCGGCGCGCTCCAGCCCGTCGCGGCGCCGGCGTCCGGCTTGAACGTGACCTTCGCGTTGTACGGCGGATCGAGCTCGAGCAACTCCTTCAACTGCTGCACGGCCTGCGCGGCGTCGACGAGCGGCGGCAGCCGCAGCGACAGCTTGAACGCGGTGCGCGGACGCAGCACGTTGCCCGCATCGGCGAGCGCCGGCAGGCCGGCCGCGCCCGTCACCGACAGCGACGGCCGCCACGTGGAATTCAGCAGCGCCTCGCGCGGATCGGTCGTGGTCGGCAGCACGGGCTTGCCGTCCTGGCCGCACGCCCAGGGCAGCCCCTTCCACACCGTGTCGCCGAGAATCGCGGCGGCCGCTTCGGCTTCGCGCACGCGACTCGACGGAATCTCGCAATGGAACACGCCCGGCAGCAGGTTGCCGCTCTTCGCGTCTTCGAGGCGTTCGAACAACTGGCGCATCACGCGGAAGCTCGACGGCGCGATGCCGCCGTACACGCCCGAGTGGATGCCTTCTTCGAGCACCTCGACCTGCAGATCGCCGGACACGAGGCCGCGCAGCGACGTGGTGAGCCACATCTGGTCGTAGTTGCCGGCGCCCGAATCGAGGCACACGACGAGCGATACCTGGCCGAGCCGGTCGCGCAGTGCGTCGACGTAAGGCAGCAGGTCGTAGCTGCCCGACTCTTCGCAAGTCTCGATCAGGCCGACGCAGCGCGGCCGCTCGATGCCCTGCTCGTCGAGCGCGCCGAGCGCCGCGAGGCTCGCGTAGATCGCATAGCCGTCGTCCGCGCCGCCGCGGCCGTACAGCTTGCCGTTCTCGAATTTCGGCGTCCACGGGCCGAGATCCGCGCGCCAGCCGTCGAATTCGGGCTGCTTGTCGAGGTGGCCGTACAGCAGGATCGTGTCGGTGCTGCCCGAACGCGTGGCCGGCGACTCGAAGAAGATCACCGGCGTGCGGCCCGGCAGCCGCACGATTTCGAGCTTCAGGCCCTTCACGGGCTGCCGTTCGGCCCACTGCGCGGCATCGGTGACGACCCGTTCGAGATAACCGCGCTTCGCCCAGTCGGGGTCGAATGCGGGGCTTTTCGCGGGGATGGCGATGTAGTCGGTCAGTGCATGGAGGATTTCATCGTTCCACTTGCGCTCGATGAAGGTAACGAGCTTGTCATGGTCGAGGACGGGGGTAGTGTCGACGGAAGTCATGGTGGGGGTGCCTGGATCGGGCTGACGAAAATCCAGATCATACGCCGATGCTCCTCCGCCGGCGCCCCTCCTGGCCGTTCAGCCAGCCTTCGGAAACGCGTCGCGCAGCCCGGCCGCGCAGGCGAGCGCGTCGCGCAACTGCTGCGGGCCGAGCGCCGCGCACGCGAGCGAACCGAGGCCGCCGGTTTCGCACACGGCAATCGCGAGCGGGCTCGGCGAGCCGACCATCGGGGCCTGGATCAACGGCAAACGGGAAGGCAGCATCGTCATCCGAATCCCTTTCAGTGTGAGCGGCCCTCGCCACATGGGTGGTGTTTTTCATCGTCGCGCACGAGCGGCCGCACCGAGAGCGCCTGCTACGTGCCGCCGCGATCCATCCCGCGCCGGTACGCGGCCGGGCTCGTCGCCGCGACGCGCCGGAAATGCCGGCGCAGCGATTCCTCGGAACCGAACCCGGCACGCGCCGCGACCTGCGCAAGCGGCAACGCGGGCTGTGCTTCGAGCATGTCCTTCGCGACGTTCACGCGTTCGCGGATCAGCCATGCGAGCGGCGACATCCCGGTCGCATCCGCGAACCGACGCTGCAGCGTGCGCGTGCTCATCGCGGCCTGCGCGGCGAGAGACGCGAGCGTGTGCGGCTCGGCCGCATGGGCGCGCATCCAGTCGATCAGCTTCGCGAGCCGGTCGGTGCCGCCCGGTGCAACCGGACGCGGCACGAACTGCGCCTGGCCGCCGTCGCGATGCGGCGGCAGCACGAGGCGCTGCGCGACGCGGTTCGCGATCGCGCCGCCATGATCGCGGCGCACGAGATGCAGCAGCATGTCGAGCCCCGCCGCCGAGCCGGCCGACGTGACGATCTGCCCTTCGTCCACGTACAGCGCATCCGGATTCACGCGCAGCGCCGGATAACGCGCCTGCAGGCGTTCCGCATATCGCCAGTGCGTCGTCACGGTGAGACCGTCGAGCACGCCGGCCGCCGCCAGCACGAACACGCCCGAACAGATCGAGCAAAGCCGCGCGCCGCGCCGGTGGGCGGCCCGCAGCTTCTTCAGCAGCGGCTCGGGCGGCAGCTCGTCCGGATCGCGCCAGCCGGGGATCACGATGGTGTCCGCGCGATTGAGCGTCGCGAGCCGGTAGGGCGCGGCAACGGTGATGCCGCCCGCCGCGCGTACGGGCCCCGGCTCGCTCGCGCATACCGCGAAGCGATACCAGTCGACGCCGAGTTCGGGCCGCTCGAGCGCGAACAGTTCGACCACGCAGCCGAATTCGAACGTGCAGAGACGATCGTAGGCGAGCGCGACGACGAGATGATTGTGCATGGCGCGATGTTACCGGAACTTGTCGATCGCGCCACTGCCGCGAAACCGGCCGAACCGCGATACTACCCTTCATCGCGGCGCATTCCGTGCCCGCTCGACCAGGAGCCCGACCATGTCCTATGTCACCGACGTCCCCGCCGCCGACAGCCGCGCCGCCCTCGCGCATTTCGAGGCCTCGCTGCGCTTCGAGACCGATTGCTGGGACGTGCACGACGCACTCGCGTCCGGCACGCCCGATTTCGTGCTGCTCGACGTGCGCGGCCCTGACCAGTTCGCCGCCGGCCACGTGCCCGGCGCGCGCAACCTGCCGCGCCGCAAGATCATCGAAAGCAAGCTCGCCGGTTACGCGGCCGATACGCTGTTCGTCGTCTACTGCGCGGGGCCGCACTGCAACGGCGCCGCGCGCGCGGCGATCCAGCTCGCGCGTCTCGGCCGACCGGTCAAGCTGATGATCGGCGGCGTGACGGGCTGGCGCGACGAAGGTTTCGCGCTGAGCAACGACGTGCAGCCGGCGGACGCCGAAGCCGCCTGATCGTCACCAAAAGCGCAACAATCAATTGCCTGCACGCGAACGGAAAAAGCGCGACAATCAACCGCATTGCAGTTCGGACGGAGCAGCACCATGCATGATGCAGTCCTGATTCAAGTGGCCGGTTCAGTCGCGGCGATCGCGCTCTATTTCCTGCCGGCCGTCATCGCCGATCGGCGCGGCCGGCACGACAAGCTGACGATCGCGATGTTCAACGCGCTGTTCGCGTGGACGGTCATCGGCTGGCTGATGACGCTGTACTGGGCGTGCCAGCCGAACCCGCGCACCGACGTCGCGCAGACGATCCTCGCGAAGCGCCGCGGCGTCAGCATGCGAACTTTCTCGACCGGCCTCGTCGAACGCGTGCAGCGCCGCGTTGCCGCCCAGGAACGATGGGCGGAAAAACAAGGCTGCCGTTAAGTCCCTCTTTCCCCTTCATCGCATCGCGTCGAACTTCGGGATCCTGACGTTGGTCGACGCACGGTAATCCCACTTCAGTGCATCGCGCGGCGGCCAGCCGTCCGCGCGCAACCACGCCGCGAACGCCCCTGCCGCCACCGCCCGCGCGATCCGCTCGCCGGGACACCCATGCGGCCCCGTGCCGAAGCCGAAATTCGGCCCGGCCGGGCGGCCCGGCATCAGCCGGTGCGGATCGCGATGCACGGCCGGATCGCGATTCGCGGCAGCAAGCACGACGAGGATCGCGTCTCCGGCTTCGACGCTCACGCCTTCGATCGTCGTGCGCGCCGCGACGAAACGGCGCGTGTTCTGCACCGGTGTATCGAAACGCCCGACCTCGGCGACGAATGCGTCGAGCGCGGCCGCGTCCGGCGCCGCGCCGGCTTCGCCGTCCCATGCCACGAGCGCATTGCCGAGCCACGCGGCCGTCGCCTCGCACGTCTGCGACAGCAACCCGACGAGATTCGCGACCAGTGCACCGCTCGCGTGCCAGCCGGACGCGCGGGCCGCCTGCTGCACCGCGTCGACCAGCGTGCCGTCGTGCGCGTGCGACTGCGCGACGCGTTCCGTCATCCGGTCGAGCAGGTGCCGCGCCGCGTCGCTCGCGCGCGCCAGCGCCGCGGCATCCGACAGCGGCGACAGCGCGGCGACGAACGCGACGACCCGCGCCGCGATGTCGTCGAGCTGCGTTTCGTCGAAGCCGAGCAGATCGGCGACCGCGCACACCGGCACTGTCATGCACCACGCGTTCAGCGCATCGGCATCGCCGGCCGCGGGCAACCGCCGCGCGGCAAGCGCGTCGGCGCGAGCGCGCAGCGCATCCGTGTCGATCGGCGCGAACGCCGCGCGCAACGCCTGCTTCGGCACGTCGTGTCGCGACGGGCCATCGTTCATGCGCACCAGCTCGCCGAATAGCGCACCGGCCGTCGTGCCGCGCAACGCGGGCGGCACCGGCGCATCGAGCGGGCGCACGCGGCAGGCCGGATGGCCGAGCACGGCCGTCACGGCCGCCGCGCGGCTCGCGATCCACAGGCCGAGCGTGGCGTCGAACGCAAGCGGCGGCCCGTCGACGAGCGCGGCGTAATAGGGATAGGGATCGCGGTGCGTGACCGCGGCAATCGGATCGGTCGGGTTCATGCGTTCAGTATCGGCGCAGCGCGCCGCCGCATGTTTCGGGGTAGCGTGAAATGTCGTCGCAGGACGCCGCACGTCGCGGCATCGCGGCGGCCGGCCGGCGTCAGGCCGCCGACCGGCAGCGGTGCGACTGCATGCGCAGCCGGACCCGCCCGGCCGAAATCGCACGCGGCTCGGGCACCACCGTGTCGTGATGAAACATTTCCTGCCGGAACTCGCCGTTTTCGTCGAACCACTGGCAGATCAGCCAATCGCCGTCGTCGAACACGACCGGCCCGGCATACGTGACGGTCATGCGCGGCCCGCCCGTTTTCAGCGTCACGACATCGCCCACGCGAAATCTGACGCGGTGATTTTCTCGGATCGTCATCGCTCTCTCAGCTTTTTATATATTGAATATATTGATATTCCCGGCAACGCACTCGCCGGTCATTGGAACGTGCCGCAGATTATCAATCAAAAAATCATCCGGCAACTCCCGCGCACTGAAACGTTCTGAACGGGAACCTGCAACAATGCGCGGCATCGTCGCGCATGACGGCCCGCCGAGTCTCGGATTCGGCGTGGTTTGCACGCCGACGGCAGTCGATCGGGCGGAATGCGGAGAATAAACGACGATTTTCGCGTCAGTATCGACGATTAATACGGAGGCGAAACCGATTGATTATTGTCAATCAATGCTTAAATGGAAACGATTCCGGATTTTATTGGGGCTCATTCGTCGAACAAAATCGGCGAATTATCCGGCGCCGCGAACCAGCGGTTGATATCGCGGCCCGGCACGGCGGCCCGGGTAAACGTGAACGTGCCGTCGCGTCTCATCTCCGTCGCCGCGCGCAGGAATGCGCCTAACGCGGCCCGCGCCAGCGCGCCGCCGACGCTGACACGCTTCACGCCGAGCGCGGCCAGCTCGTCGAGGCTCAGCAACCCGCCCTGCAGCCCCATGACGACATTGACGGGCGCGCCGACCGCCCGGGTCACCGCCGCGATCTCGTCGGCATCGGTGATGCCGGGCGCATACAGCACGTCGGCGCCGGCGTCGCGATAGGCGACGAGCCGCGCGATCGTGTCGTCGAGGTCGCGGCGGCCGTGCAGGTAGTTCTCGCAGCGCGCCGTCAGCGTGAACGGAAACGGCAGCGCGCGCGCCGCGTCGACGGCCGCCGCGATCCGCTCGACCGCCGCGTCGCGCGCATAGATCGGCGTATCGGCGCGGCCGGTCGCATCCTCGATCGAGCCGCCGACCGCGCCCGCCTCGGCCGCCAGCCGGATCGTTTCGGCCACGGTGGCGGGCGCGTCGCCGAAGCCGTTCTCGAGATCGGCGCTGACGGGCAAGCCCCCTGCGGCGACGAGATCGGCGATGTGATCCAGCATCGCGTCGCGATCGATCGCGTTGTCGGGCCGCCCTTTCGAAAACGCGTAGCCGGCGCTCGTCGTGGCGAGCGCTTCGAAGCCGGCCATCGCGAGCAGTCGCGCGGTGCCGGCATCCCACGGGTTCGGGATGATGAATGCGCCGGGGCGCGTGTGCAGCGCACGGAAAGCTTCGGCGTGGCGAGCTTGCTGGTCGGAATGGGACATCGCGAACTCCGGGAAGGGTTTGACGGTGAGCTTACGCCGGCCGTGCACGCGACGTTTCAGCGTTTGCCGAAATGTCGTCGCGCAACCGAAAACACCCGGGCCGGCCGGATGCGGGTCGCCGCGTTCAACGGCCCGCGTCGGTTCACGCCGATACGGGCCGCCCGTCGTCGATGCCGAGCAACACGTCGGTGACGGCCTCGGAGAACCGCATCGCGCGACCGTCGATCAGCACGCCTTCCGGATTCGACGGATCGCGCGCCGCTGGCGGCACGCCGTACGCGAGCAGCACGCGCGCGCACGCTTCCCAGTCGGGATCGCCGACGCCGTCCGGCTCGTTGACGGACGCCCAGGACAGCGTACCGAGCGCGTCGCTGCCGAACCCGTGCAGGTCGCGCCAGCTCGCACCGTGTGCGAGCTGGAACGCCAGCAGCTCGGCATCGCCGCGGAACACCGCGTGATTCAGCGCGCTCGCGTTCCAGTCGCCGCCACGCGCGGCGATCGGCCAGCCCAGTTCGACCATCACCTTCACCGCGTCGCGCGAACCCCACGCGGCGGCGTCCGGCAGCAGCCGCAGCCGGTCGCCGGACAGCGCACCGGGGAGTTCAGGGTGTTTCGCCTGGATGCGCCGCGCGTCGTCGGCATCGGCGCGCGCGCAGGCCGCCATGAACGCGTCTTGCGCATCGAGCGCCTCCTCCGCGCCGGCCGCGCGCAACAGCGCCGCGACGTCGGACAACCCGGCCTGCATCGCCAGCCGGTACGCGCTGACGCCGGCCGCGGTCCGCGCGCCGGGATCGGCGCCGGCCGCCAGCAGCGCGGCGATATGGCGTGCCGGGCAACGCACGGCGATCGCACGCAGCAACGGCGCGCCCCACGTCTTCGTCGGCCCTTCCCCGGCCGGTTCGTTCGGGTCGCCGCCGTGCGCGAGCAGCAGCTCGAGCGCGGCCGCGTCCGGCACGTCGAGGGCGCGCCGCAACGCATTCGTCCCGCCCACCCGTGCGCCGTGCTCGAGCAGCAGACGCGTGCATGCCGGGTTCTCCACCGAGTGATACAGCGATTCGCCGTCGTTCGGATCGGCGCCGGCGTCCAGCAGCATCGCGGTGAGCACCGGATCGCGATTGACGCCGGCGGCGCCATACAGCGCCGACAAGGGTTCGGACTCGTCGGGCTCGGCAAGCGAGGCCGGCGGATACCGGTTGCCGATCCGCTGGTTCGGATCGGCGCCCGCATCGAGCAGATGACGTGCGCACGCACGCAACCTGGCCGCGAACTCGGGAAGCTGCGCGAGCCGCGAATGCGTGACGGCGACGAGCGGCGGCAACTTCAGCGCACCGCCGGCGCGCGCGATCCAGCCGGGATCGGCGGCCAGCGCGGCCTTTACCGCGTCGAGATCGCCCGCCGCGCATGCGACGGTCGGGTCCGCCGACACGAGATCGGGATGATCGAGCAGCAATTGCGCGGCGACGCGCGGCCGGGCCGCGTCGAAGCCGCCGGTCACGTCGGCGCCGTAGACGAGATCGAGCCAGCGCCGAAACAGCCGCGACCGCGGTTGCCGCGCGAGCGCATGCGTGTCGACGAACACGCCGAGATCGGCCCACGAAGCAAAACCGTACTCGCGCGCGATGCAGGACTGCGCGTCGTGCAGGCGAAGCCCGAGCGCGAGCGTTTCGTCATGCGTGCGATGCGCGGCGGCGGGCAGCGATGCGACGAAGCGCGCGACGGCATCGGCGTCGCCCTGCCGGTACAGGCGCAACAATGCCTTGGCCTGCTTTTTCAGATGATCGGGATGGGCGTTCGGAGGCAGCTTTTTCATGCGGATCCTCGTGCACGGATGGCCGAAGGTCCGCAATACCGCCAGCACGAAGGATGGGGAGACTCGATTGGCTGCGACAGGTGGGTTGAACCCTTTCCGCGGACCCGGAAGCGACCTGCATCGCTGCCCGGTATCGTAGGCGACGGCCGACGGCATCGTCAACCGCGCCGCGCGGCGCCGTTCAGCCCGCGAGCTTCTTCGTCAGGAAGATGCGCGTGTGCCCGCGCGGATAATCCGGCAGCTCGCCGAAACGCACATAGCCGCGCTTCTCGTAGAACGGCCGCGCCTGGAAGTCGAACGTGTCGAGCCACGCGCTGTGGCAGCCGCGCGCAACGGCCTCTCGTTCGGCCAGATCCATGATGCGCGTGCCGGCGCCCTGGCCGCGCGCGGCCTCGGGCACCACCAGCAGGTCGACATGCAGCCAGCCGAACGCCGTGCCGCCCCACAGGCCGCCGACCACCGAGCCGGTCGCGTCGGTCGCGATCACGGCCAGCGGCCGGAAATCGACCGGCCCGGCCTGGCTTTCGTTGAAGCGGACGAGCGGCGCGACGATCTGCTTGCGCACGTCCGCGTCGGCCGTGTCGGTCACGGCGTAGGTCAACGTCATCGGTTGCATCGGGTCGTCAATGAATGTGGGCCCAACAAGCTGCATGGATCGCGCGCGTCAAACGACGTACGCGCC
This sequence comes from Burkholderia sp. APQ4-4ca, assembly GCF_057837105.1. Classification (NCBI taxonomy): domain Bacteria; kingdom Pseudomonadati; phylum Pseudomonadota; class Betaproteobacteria; order Burkholderiales; family Burkholderiaceae; genus Burkholderia; species Burkholderia sp. APQ4-4ca. The sequence continues at coordinate 21,689 of NZ_JBYQCG010000248.1, forward strand.
CTTCGCGTGCAGTTCCGCCTCGGTCCGCTCGAGCGCCGCGACCGCATCGCCGCCTTCCAGCGCCAGCAACTGCGCGACCAGCGCCTCGGCCATCGCATGCGCGGCCACCAGTGACGGAAAGAACGACGGGCTGTCGTGCGTGAAGATCAGTTGCGCGTCCGCGTGCAGCGCGATCGGCGACACGGCGCTGTCGGTGATCGCGACGATCTTGCTGCCCTGCGCTTTCGCCGCCTGCGCGACACGCATCGCCTCGGCCGAATACGGCGCGAAGCTGACGATCACGGTCACGCTCTGCTTCGCGATCGTCCGCAACTCCATTTCGAGCGAACCGGCGACGCCGTTGAGCAGCGACACGGTCGGACGGAACAGCCGGTAGCCGTAGACGAAACCGAACGCGACCGGATAGCACGAGCGAAACCCCGCCACGTGCACGTGCGATGCCTTGCGGATCAGCTTGGCGGCATCCGCGAGTGCGTGCTCGTTCTGCGCGGCGGTCGCCGACAGGTTGTGCTGCTGCGCGGCGAGCAGATCGTGCGCGAGCGACGCCTTCGCGTCGGGCCGCACCAGCGAGCGCGCGCGCTGCGTGAGCGGCTCGGGACGCGTGCGCACGCGCGCGACGCACAGGTCGCGCAGCTCGTTCCAGCCGGGAAAGCCGAATTGCTGCGCGAGCCGCACGAGCGACGCGGGCTGCACCTGCGCGCGCTGCGCGACCTTGCGCATCGACGACGTGGCGACTTCGTCGGGATGATCGAGCAGGAAGGCCGCGCCCGCCTGGAATTGCGGGCTCAGCTCGGAAAATTGCGCCCGGATCCGGGACGCGAGTTCGTCGAAATTGGCGGCCATCTTGGTGGGAACGGGAACCGGTCGTCCATGGTATCACCGGCCCCGCGCCCACCGGTCAGCGCAGCACTTCGACGTGATCGGCGTCGACCTTCACGCGGCCCGACCATTTGCGCTCGAATTCGCCGGTCAGCTTCACTTCGTTCCGATCGCTGACGGGCTGGCCTGCCGCCCACAACTTGTGGTCGATCTCGACGCGGATCGTGCCGGTGGCGTCGGCGAACTCGTAATCCTCGCCGCCGACGTGCTTGACGATACGCCCCTGCAACTGCACGTGCTGGTCGTCCCGGCCGTTGGCGAGCAGTTCCTTCACGGTCGTCGTGGTCAGCGCGGACGGCCCCGTGTATTGCGCGTGGACGGCGGCAGGCAGCGCAACGAGCGCAACCGCCAGGATTCTGGCCAGGTATTTCATGATCTCGGTCCTCTTCTTCGGTGTGGCGCCGCGCTCCGTTGAACGCGACGGCGCCAGATTACGGACCGTAAGCTTAAGCAAACCTGAACGGCATGCCGACGTGACACGGTGCCTCATCGGACGAGTACGAAAGCGGGCCGCGTACCGCAGCCTTTAAGCTTCGCCTAAGACGCGTGCGCTTATCATGAGTACCCCGGGCGCCGCGGCGCCCCCGTTGGAGAGACACGAAAGCCATGCGCGTACTGCTCGTCGAGGACGATCCGCTGATCGGCAGCGGGCTCGAACAGGGCCTCAAACAGGAAGGCTTCGCGGTCGACTGGGTGAAGGACGGCGACGCCGCGACGCTCGCGCTGCGTGCGACCGGCTACGGGCTGCTGCTGCTCGATCTCGGGCTGCCGAACCGCGACGGTTTGTCGGTACTCGCCGCGCTGCGCCGCCGCGACGAAAACCTCCCCGCGATCATCATCACCGCGCGCGACGGCGTGCCCGACCGCATCGTGGGCCTCGACAGCGGCGCGGACGATTATCTCGTCAAGCCGTTCGAGCTCGACGAACTGCTCGCCCGCATCCGCGCGGTCACCCGCCGCCATGCGGGCCGCGCGCAGACGACGCTCGCGATCGGCCCGCTGCGGCTCGATCCCGTCAAGCATCTCGTCTGGCTCGACGACGACGAAGTGCCGCTGTCGCCGAAGGAATTCGTGCTGCTGCACGAGCTGATGCGCGAACCGGGCGCGGTGATTTCGCGCGAACAGTTCGAGGAACGGCTGTACAGCTGGGGCGAGGAAATCGAGAGCAACGCGGTGCAGGTGCATATCCACAACCTGCGTAAAAAGCTCGGCCACGACATGATCCGCACGGTGCGCGGCGTCGGCTACCGGATCGGGGACGGCACGTGACGCGCATGCAACGCGCGGCCGCGCGCTGGCGCACCGCGTCGCTGCGGCGGCGCCTGCTGACGTGGCTGCTGCCGGCCGCCTGCGTGATCGGCCTGGTCGCGAGCGCCGGCACCTACTGGGGCGCACTGCGCGAACTCGACGACCTGCTCGACGACCAGATGCGCAGCATGTCGAAACAGATCGTCGTCGGCCCGAACGGCGAGCTGTCGTTCAGCAACGACGCCAAGGGTAAGCACGGCTTCGAAGCGAGCGACCCCGATGCGGTGCTGCTGCAGGTGTGGCGCAACGGCACGCTGGTGTATTCGACCGACCGCGATTCGAAACTGCCGCCGCCCGCGCAGCAGGGCATCGCGAGCGTCGACGTCGGCGGCCAGCCGTGGCGCACCTATGTGACCGAGCGCGGCGGCACGACGATCCGGCTCGCGCAGGCGCGGCATGCGCGCTGGGAAGCGATCGCGGGCATCGCCGTCCACCTGCTGTGGCCCGTGTTCTCGATGCTGCCGCTGCTCGCGCTCGCCCTGTGGTTCGGCATCGGCGCGGGGCTGCGGCCGTTGCGGGCGATCGCGTCCGGCCTGAAACGCAGGAATGCGAACAATCTCGAGCCGGTCGACGTCGCGTCGATGCCGAACGAGGTCCGCCCGCTCGCCGAGGCGATCAACGACCTGCTCGCACGCCTCGACCGCTCGTTCACGCTGCAGCGGCACTTCATCGCCGATGCCGCGCACGAGCTGCGCACGCCGATCATGGGGCTGTCGATCCAGTCGCAATTGCTGCGACGCGCTGCGACCGCCGAGGAACGCGAGCACATCCTCGCGCAAATCCAGGCGGGCACGACACGCCTCGGCCACCTCGCCGAACAGTTGCTGACGCTCGCGCGCCTCGAACCCGATGCGCAGGCGGCCGCCGCTGCGTCAGCGCCGGTCGATCTCGCCGCGCTGTGCCGCTCGGTGGTGTCGGACCGCGCGCGCGTCGCCGATGCCCACCGGATCGATCTCGGCGCGCTCGTCGACACTCCCGTGATCGCATCGGGCAACGCCGACATATTGCGCGTGCTGCTGAACAACCTCGTCGACAACGCGATCCGCTACGCGGGCGACGGCGCGCGCGTCGACGTGTCGGCGCGCATCGACGGCGAGACGCCCATGCTCGAAGTCGCCGACGACGGCCCCGGCATTCCGGAGGCCGAACGCACGGACGTGTGGGAACGCTTCTATCGCGGCGAAGGCGCGCAGGCGATCACGTCGTCGGGCAGCGGGCTCGGGTTGTCGATCGTCAAGCGGATCGCCGAACAGCATCGCGCGACCGTCGCGCTCGGCACCACGCGCGGCAGCCGCGGGCTGACCGTCACGGTGCGCTTTCCACGGCCCACCTGATGCGCGTGGCGGGCGGCTTGTCCACAGATTATGTTGGCAAGCTTGTGGACAAGCTTCCATTAACCGCACCAAGCCCTTGATCGGAAAGGGTTTGTCGTGCGTGCGCGGCAAATGCGCCGGACCGCGGCATGCACGCGCTCGCGTCAGTTGTCGTCGTCGATCGGCTCGCCCCTCATACTGAAAACCAGTGCTCCATTACGTAAAGTAGTTGTCAATTTACGACTCGAGCCGGGCATGACCAAATCCGACAAGTTGACCGCCGTCGCGCTGTCCGTATTCCGGTTGAACGGCCTGCTGAACGAATGGGGCAACGCCTTCGCCGGGCCGCACGGCTTGACCAGTGCGCGCTGGCAGGTGCTGGGCGCGATCGCGATGGCGCCGGACGCGCCGAACATTCCGCAGATCGCCGATGCGATGGGCATCACGCGGCAGGCTGTCCTGAAACAGATCAACGTGCTGACCGACGAAGGGCTGGTGCTGTCGCTGCCCAATCCGGCGCACAAGCGCTCGCGGTTGTATGCGCTGACGCCGCGTGGCGAAGCGGCCTATCAGGCCGTGGTCGAGCAGTGGCAGCGGCATGTCCGCGACATCGTCGGCGGCTTCAGTTCCACCGACCTCGACGCCGCGCTTCGCGTGCTGTCGGCGATGTCGGGCGTGCACGGCCACGACGGCCGCGCGTGACCGCCCCCTCACCTCTACCCCGCCCGGAGTGCCCATGCGTCAGTTCAAGCCAATGGATCCGGCCTGTCCGATCCAGCAACAGATCGCGATCGACGCGCAGCCGGTCGTGCTTGTCGACGTGTTTACGCTGGCGGCCGCCGACGAAGCCGACTTTCTCGCCGTCTGGAAGGACGATGCGGCATTCATGAAGCGGCAGCCGGGATTCATCTCGACGCAGCTTCATCGCGCGCTCCGCGACAGCCCGACCTGCCTGAACTACGCGATCCGGGAATCGACGGCCGCGTTTCGCGCGGCCTTCACGCATCCGGAATTCGTCGCGAAGCTGTCGGCCTATCCGTCGTCCGCAGTCGTCAGCCCGCACGTGTTCCAGAAGGTCGGCGTGGCCGGTATCTGCACCGCGCAAGCCGCGTGCGAATCGTGGCAGCGCGTGGCATCCCGCCGAATCGCGAACGCGAACTTCTCCACAGAAAATGTTGGCAAGCTTGTGGATATCCTGCGCACCGCGACGCTAAACCCTTGATCCGATGGATTTTGGCACGCGTGATGCAGACGCGGCGCGCGTCATGGCCATCGCACACACCGCTTCGCCGCACTTCGCATCACGATGCCACGACGCCATGCCGACGTGAGGCCGATGCACGCCCTAACCGCTGCACGCCGGCCTGACTTCGCGCCTCGCCACTTACCCACAGATTGTGTTGGCAAGCATGTGGATAGCCTGCGCATACCGCGATCAAGCGCTTGATCCGAAAGACTTTGTTCGCGCCGCCTCGAAAACGGCACACGGCCGCGCAAGCGCCGGTTGCGTGTCGCCTCGGCGCGCGACGCGCCGCCTGCCACACGGCCTGCCGGGCTTGTCCACAATTTTTGTTGGCAAGCGTGTGGATAGCCTGCGCATACCGCAGCCAAGCGCTTGATCCAAAAGACTTTGTTCGCGCTGCTTCAATCGCGGCACGACGGCGCGAGCCATGCCGGGCGCCGCGGCGCGCGTGCTTGTCCACAATTTTTGTTGGCAAGCATGTGGATATCCTGAGCATGCGTGACCTAAGTCGTTGATCGCACAACGTTTGATCGCGCGGGTCACGACTGCGGCACGGCGCGCCCGCGGATCTCGCCACGCGCGCCGTGCCGCGCGGCTCAACCGAACGTCTGCGCGACGACGCGCGCGACCGACGCGATCACGTCGTCCTTCGCCCGCGCATCGGCGCGAGCCTGCGTGTAGTACACGGCCAGCACGATCGGCGCGCGCGACGTCGGCCAGATGACGCCCACGTCGTTCGTGGTCCCGTAGTCGCCGGTGCCGGTCTTGTCGCCGACCGTCCACCCGGCCGGCACGCCCGCACGAATCCGCTTGTCGCCGACCTTGTTGCCGTGCAGCCACGCGACGAGCTGCGCACGCTGCGCGGCGGGCAATGCGTCGCCGAGGGTCAACACGCGCAGGCTGGCCGCCATCGCGGCAGGCGTCGTCGTGTCGCGCAGGTCGCCCGGCAGCGCGGTGTTCAGTTCGGTCTCCCATCGATCGAGCCGGAACGTGTCGTCGCCGATCGAGCGCGCGTAGGCAGTCACCGCCGGCGGGCCGCCGATCAGCTTCATCAACAGGTTCGCGGCCGAGTTGTCGCTGTACTGGATCGTGGCCTCGCACAGCGCGGCGACCGTCATGCCCGTGCCGACATGCCTCTCCGACACCGGCGAATAGTTGACGAGGTCGGCCTTCGTATACGTCACGCGCTGTTGCAGCAAACCCGGCCGCTCGACGCTCCGCGCGAGTACCGCCGCGCTCAGCATCGCCTTGAAGGTGCTGCAGAACGGGAAGCGCTCGCCCGCGCGATGCTCGATGACCCGGCCGCTCGCCGTGTCGATCGCACACACGCCGAGGCGGCCACCCGCGTCGCGTTCGAGGTCGGCAAGCGTCGCCGCCGCCGCGGCGGGCGCGATGGCGTCCGCGGCAGCCGCCGCTGCCGCCGTGGCGTCGTCCGGCGCGGCGGCCTGTCGCGACGCGCACGCGGTGACGGTGAAAACGAGCGGCGCCGTCGCGGCGGCCAGCAACAGGGTTCGACGTTTCGATGAATAGGTCATGTCGGTTGTCTCGTGATGGAATGGCGGCGCAACGTTGTCGACGTGCTGAAAACGGCCAGCCGCCGAGACAGCACTATCGAGACTTTACGGTTGCCCGACAAGCAACGATAATTGAGCGCTGACAAAAGAAATTCTTATGACTAAGCTCCGCCCTCATCTTCCGCTCAATGCGTTGCGCGCGTTCGAATCGTCGGCGCGCCACCTGAACTTCACGCGCGCCGGCCTCGAGCTGAGCGTGACCCAGGCCGCCGTCAGCCAGCAGGTGCGCTCGCTCGAGGAGCGGCTCGGCTGCGCGCTGTTTACGCGACTGCCGCGCGGCCTCGGGCTGACCGACGAGGGCCGCGCATTGCTGCCGGTGCTGAGCGACGCGTTCAGCCGCATCGAGACGGTGCTCAAGCAGTTCGACGGCGGCCGTTTCCACGAGGTGTTGACGCTCGGCGTCGTCGGCACCTTTGCCCTAGGCTGGCTAATGCCGCGGCTGAAGCAGTTCGGCGACACGCACCCGTTCGTCGAGCTGCGGCTGCGGACCAACAACAACGTCGTCGATCTCGCCGCCGAGGGCCTCGATTTCGCGATCCGCTTCGGTGAAGGCAACTGGCCCGCAACACGCAACGAGCGGCTGCTCGATGCGCCGCTCACCGCGCTGTGCACGCCGGACATTGCACGGCGCATCGCGCGGCCGGTCGATCTCGCGAACGAAACGCTGCTGCGCTCGTACCGCACCGACGAGTGGCTCGGCTGGTTCGACGCCGCGCAGCTCGAACCGTGGGCCGTCAACGGGCCCGTGTTCGATTCGTCGCGGCTGATGGTCGAGGCCGCGATGCAGGGGGCGGGCGTCGCGCTCGCACCCGCGTGCATGTTCGCGCGCGAACTGCAGCTGGGCCAGCTCGCGCGGCCGCTCGACATCGACGTGCGCGCGGGCGGCTACTGGCTCACGTCGCTGAAATCGAAACCGCTGACGCCCGCGATGACGCTCTTTCGCGACTGGATCCTCGTGGAAGCGGCCGGCGCGGCGGCGGCCGGGTAACGCGGCCTCGCTTGTCCACAGAAAGTGTTGGCAAGGATGTGGATATCCTGGGTACCCGGAGCCTAAGCCCTTGATCCCGCACGCATTAGCGTGCCGGTGCACGCGGCGGGCAGCCCCGGCGCACGGGCCTCGCGCACGCATTGCCCGCCGATCGGATCGTCAACCATGGCGACGCAATCGATTGCAAGTTGTCCACAGATTTTGTTGGCAAGCCTGTGGATATCCGTCAGATCGGACGCGTAACATCTTGATACACAAGGGGATTCGATTCACGGACCTTGACCGGTCAATGGTGTGGCACCGGAACGGTTGCCGAACCGCACGCCGTGCACGTGCGACGCGCCCGGCCCAAGGCCGGGCGGTTCTCCACAGATTGTGTTGGCAAGCTTGTGGATATCCTGCGTATCGGGCACCTAACTGATTGAGCGCACGGGGTTTTGTGCCGCGTCCGCCGAATCGGGCAGCGCGTGCGCCGCCCTTGCATCAGTGACGGTCGAGGCCGCCGCGCAATTCGCTCGCCTTGTCGCGCAGCGCTTCGTAGCCCGAACGCGCATGCTCGGGCAGATCGGGATCGCCGATCAGCGCGCCGAGCGTTTCGATCAGGCTGAACAGGATGCCCTTCGCCGCGCCGACCGCGATGCTCTGCGATTCGATCGACTTGTGCAGGTGGTCGACCGCCGCTTCGAGATTCTCGAGCTTGTGCTCGCCGTCGTCGGGCCGGTTGTCGGTCGTCATCGTCTACCTCCGCCATCGTTCAAGGGTCATGTCACGATTCTATGCCGCCGCGCGCGAACGTGGCGCGACATCGCGCAACGTTCGCGCGGCCCCGCGCTACAGCACCGCGACCACCTGCACGCGGCCCGGCTGCTCCGCCGCCGCGATGACCTGGCCGTCGACCCGGCGGAACGTCAGCGACACGGTTTCGTCGCCGACGCGCAGCGCATCGATCCGCAGCCAGTCGACGCCTTCCGGCAAGGCCGGGCGCTCGACGCGCACCTCGCGGCGCGACGCGTCGATGCTCACGCCGAGGCACGCCTGCAGCATCATGAACGGCGCGCCGGCCGCCCACGCCTGCGGCAGGCAGGCCACCGGATACGCGGTCGGCGGTTCGCCGCGCCGGCGCGGGAACCCGCAGAACAGCTCCGGCAGGCGCATCTCGAAGCTCACCGCCGCCTCGAACAGCGCACGCAGCAGATTCACCGCGGCCGTCTTGTCGCCGTAGCGCGCCAGGCCGCGCGCGATCAGCGCATTGTCGTGCGGCCACACCGAACCGTTGTGATAGGCCATCGGGTTGAAGCGCGGCTGGCCGGCCGCCAGCGTGCGGATGCCCCAGCCCGTCTGGAACAGCGCCGAGCCGAGCACGCCGGCAACCGCCGCGCCGCGCTCGGCGTCGGGCAGCCCGAACGCCAGCAGGTGGCCCGCGTTCGATGCGAACACACGGCACAGCTCGCCATGACCGTCGAGCGCGATCCCGTAGAAATCGCCTTCCGGCATCCAGAACAGCGCATCGACCTGCTCGCGCAGCGTCTTCGCGCGCAACGCGTAGCGCGTCGCATCGGCCGCATGGCCGCGCCGGCGCGAGCACGCCGACATCGCGTCGAGCGCCGCGCACGCATAGGCCTGCACTTCGACGAGCGCGATCGGCCCGTCGGGGAAACGGCCATCCGCGTGGAACACCGAATCGTGGCTGTCCTTCCAGCCCTGGTTCGCGAGGCCGCGCTCCGACGTGCGCTGGTAATCGAGCAGCCCGTACGGGTTGCGGTCGCACTTGTCGATCACCCATTGCGCGGCGCGCTCGAGCGCGGGCCATAGCTCGTCGATCAGCGCATCGTCGCCGGTGCGTTCGGCATAGGCGCCCGCGAGCACGATGAACAGCGGAGTCGTATCGACGCCGCCGTAGTACAGCGCGAACGGCACCTCGCCCGTCGCGGCCATCTCGCTGCGGCGGAACTCGTGCATGATCTTGCCGGGCTCCGCGTCGCGGAACGCGGAGGTCTCGCGCGCCTGATGCTCGGCGAGAAAACGCAGCACGCCGCGCGCGAGCGACGGCTGCAGCCACAGCATCTGCAGCGACGTGATGATCGCGTCGCGCCCGAACGGCGTCGAGAACCACGGAATGCCCGCATACGGATACGGCCCCGTGTCGAGCTGCGTCGTGAGCAGCCCGAGGTCCGCGAGCGAACGATCGAGCCAGGCGTCGAACAGCGGATTGCCGGTGTTCACGCGCGCCATCGATTCGCGCCGTGCGCGCATCTCGCGATGCACGCCGACGAGCGCGGTGCGCAGCGCGACGCGGCCGCATCCGGGCCCTTCGGCCTCCGCGGGCCCGAGCGTCGCATCGACGGTCAGGTAGATCGACACGCACGCCTGCGCGGCGATCGTCAGCGTGTAGTCGGCGCGATCGACCGACAGCGCGTCGGGCGCCGGCGAGAAATGCACGGTCACGTTGCGCTCCACGCTGTCGAGACCGTCGTAGCGCAGCCGCACCGCGCCCGCGTCGACGCGCGGCGCACCCACCGTGCCGCGCTTCGGCCGCCGCGTGCCGCGCACTTCGAACATGTCCTTGAAATCGGCCGCGAACGACAGCGACAGCGGCACCTCGGCTTCGCTCGCGCCGTAGTTCGTCAGCGTCAGCGCTTCGTACAGCACGTCGCCCGCGAGCACGCGCATGCGCTCGATATGGATCACGCCCTCGGGCGTCTCCTTGCCGCCGAGCGGCGGCAGCGGGCGGTTCGTCAGGTGCGCGGTGAACGACGCGTTGTCGGCGCTCGTCGCGCCCGACAGCAGCGACGGCGCACGGCCGCCGAACGTCAGGCGCCAGGTCGACAGCACGCGCATGTCGTCGACGAACAGGCCGTCGTCATGCCCGCCGATGTCGCCGAGCGCGTCGCTGACCACGAACGCGTCGCCGGATTTCAGTACGTACTGGTTGTTGCGCGCGAGGACCTGCGGATCGGCTTCGGGCGCGATGAAGGCGGGACCCGACGCGGGGGTCGCGGCAATCGGCGCGACTTGCGGCGCCTGCGTCGTCGTGGCTTCGGCGTGATTCGGCATCGATGCTCCTGTGTCGAGGCGCAACGCGCGGCGCGCGTCGCGTGTTTCGCACAGGATAGGCCAGAACGGCGAACGTGCGCAGCGACGAAACGGCCGCGGCGCGAGACGACGTTGCTTCGTCGCCTCGCGCCGCGTACGGCCACGTCAGTTGCCGGTCAGAATTTCCACAGGATGTTGCCGAGGATCGCGTTGTCGCGCACGCCGCTGCCGTATTGGCCGCTGTACGTGAGGCCGAGCGTCAGGCGCTTCGTGAGGTTCGCGTCGATGCCGGCTTCGAGCACCGCGCTGTCGCGAGCAATCGGCACGCCCGACACCTGGAACGACGTGCCGCCGTTCGCGAACGTGAACGCCGACGACGGCCGCACGTTGCCGAACGCATGCCGCCAGCCGACCGTCCCGCGCGCGGTGAACGTGCCGCTCGCGATCGAGCCGAGCTGCGACGCCGCACGCAAGCCGAGCGTCGAGAAGCCGACGTGGGTCGTCTCGCCGCCGGCGCGCAGCGCGGCCGCGCCGCCGGTTTCCGTATAGCCGTCGGTATGCAGGTTCACGTACGCGAGGCCCGCGAACGGTTCGATCGCGACTGGCCCGACCGGCAGCGCGTAGCCGACTTCGCCGAACACCTGCGCCGAATTCGCGTCGTAGCCGGCCGAATCGTGATCGGAGAAGCCCGCGAAGCCCGGATAACGGTCGCTGTTGATCCGATACCACGTGTACGACGCGCCGCCGCGCACGCCGAGCGCGCCATACTGTGCGCCGCCGTACAGCGACACGTAGTAGCTGTTCACCGCTGCCGACGAACTCTGGTCGTTGTCGAGCGAGCTGTGCGTGACGCCCGCGGCCAGACCCGCGCGCCACTTGTCGTTGAGCGCCATGTCGGCGCCGGCGATGAAGCCCGTCATGCTGCGGTTGATCGACGACGCGTTGCCGTCGCCCGCGAGCCGGCTGCGGCCGCCGAACGCCTGCCCCCAGACGACCGGCTGGTAGGGCGTCCCGCCGTAGCACCCGGCGCGCGAACCGATCCGGCGCTCCGGCGGCAACGTCGGATCGACCGCGCCGGCCGTGTTGTCGCCGCACAGCGCGGCGCCGCCCGACGACAGGGCCGCGAGCGGGCCCGATCCGGGCGCGAGGCCCTGACGGACGCGATCTGTCACCGCGTCGCGCACATAGCGGCTGTCGAGCAGCAGCATGCTTTTCAGGCTCGCCTGCAATTCGCTGCCGAGCAGCCCGTACGCGCGGCGTGCGGTCGGCGCGTCGGTCGTCAGCACCGTGTCGTACAGCGGATTGCCGCTGCCGAGTGCAGCCACCGCGGTCGCGACCGAGCGCTGGTTCGGGGTCGTCGCGACGTCGGGCAGCGACGTGCCGTTCTGCGCCAGTTGCAGATACACGTGACCCGGATCGTAGCGGAGGGTCGGCGTCAGGAACGCGTAGTTCGCGCTCACCTGGGTGAACGCGCCCTGCACACCCGACGACGCGCTCAGGATCGTGTATGTCGTGCCCGGCTGATAGGTGCTCTGGTTCGCGAGCACCTGCACGGTGCCGCCGTTCAGCGTCGCCGTGCCGCTGGCCGCGAGGCTGCCGCTTTGCTGCGGCGTAGCGGCGACCTGGAACGTCGAACCCGGCTGGAACGTGACGTTGCCGCCCACGTTGAGCGCCGCGCCCGGTTGCGTGGCGGCCGCCGTCGCGCCGCCCTGCACCACGAGGCCGCCGATCGTGCCGGTGCCGGTCACCGTCGCGCCGCTCTGCACGGTGACGGTCGACTGGCCGAGCGAACCGTTGACGGCGAGCGTACCCGCGCCGACCGTGGTCGGACCGCTCAGCGTGCTCGTGCCGGTCAGCGTCAGTTGCCCGCTGCCGGCCTGGGTCAGCGAGCCGGTGCCGGACAGCACGCTCGCGATCGTCACGTTGCCCGATTGATTGACCACCAGCGCACCGTTGTCGACGACGTCGCCGGCCACGCTGCCCGACGTGCCGCCGTTGCCGAGTTGCAGCGTGCCGCCCGCCGCGATCGTGGTGCCGCCCGTGTACGTGTTGCTACCGGTCAGCACCTGCGTGCCGCTCGTCACCGTCACGCCGCCCGAGCCGCCGATCGTGCCGCCGAACGTGCTGCTGCCGCTGCCGTTCAGCGCCAGCGCGTTCGCACCGAGAGTCACGTTCGTGCCGGCCGCACCCGACAGCCCGCCGATCGTTTGCGCGCCGGTCGCACCGCTCACGTCGAACGTCGCACCCGTGCCCGCGAGATTCACCGCGCCGGTCGATGCGAGGCTGCCGCCCGCGCCGATCGCCAAAGTCCCCGCGTTGATCGTCGTGCCGCCCGTATAGGTGTTCGCGCCGGTCAGCGTCGTGGTCGCCGCACCGTCTTTCACGAGGCTGCCCGCGCCGGAAATCGCCCCGCCGAGCGCGAGGCTGTTGCTGCCCCCCAGCGTCAGCGCGGCGCCCGTGCCGAGATCGACCGCGTTGCCGACCGACAACGCGGCATTCGTATCGAGCGTCGCCGCGCCCCCGACGGTCAGCGCGCCGGAACCGAGCGCCCCGCCATTGCCGAGCACGAGGCTCCCGCTATTGAGGTTCGTGCCGCCGGTGTAGACATTTGCGCCGGTCAGCGTCTGCGTGCCGGTGCCCGCCAGCGTCAGACTGCCCGTGCCGCCGATCACCCCGCCGAACGTGCCGCTGGCCGTGCCGCCCAGCGTCAGTGCGTTGCCTCCCAGGTTGACGTTCGTTCCCACGCCGCCCGACAGCGCGCCGAGCGTTTGCGCGCCTGTCGCGCCGCTCAGGTCCAGCGCCGCGCCCGCACCGGCAAGGTTCATCGTGCCGGTCGAGGCCAGGCTGCCGCCCGCGCCGATCGCCAAAGTCCCCGCGTTGATCGTCGTGCCGCCCGTATAGGTGTTCGCGCCGGTCAGCGTGGTGGTCGCCGCACCGTCCTTCACGAGGCTGCCCGCGCCGGAAATCGCCCCGCCCAGCGTGAGGCTGTTGCTGCCCGCCAGCGTCAGCGCGGCGCCCGTGCCGAGATCGACCGCATTGCCGACCGACAACGCGGTATTCGTATCGAGCGTCGCCGCGCCCCCGACGGTCAGCGCGCCGGAACCGAGCGCCCCGCCGTTGCCGAGCACGAGGCTGCCGCTATTGAGGTTCGTGCCGCCGGTGTAGACATTTGCGCCGGTCAGCGTCTGCGTGCCGCCCCCCGCCAGCGTCAGGCTCCCGGTGCCGCCGATCGTGCCGCTGAACGTGCCGCTGGCCGTCCCGCCCAGCGTCAGCGCGTTGGCGCCGAGGCTCACGCTCGTGCCCACGCCGCCCGACAGCGCGCCGATCGACTGCGCGCTGCCCGCGCTGATGTCGAACGCGGCGCCCGGGTTGACCAGGTTCACCGTACCCGTGGACGACAGGCTGCCGCCCGCGCCGAGCGCGAGCGTGCCGGCATTGATCGTCGTGCCGCCGGTGTACGTGTTCGCGCCGGTCAGCGTCGTGGTCGCGGCGCCGTCCTTCACGAGGCTGCCCACGCCGGAAATCGCGCCTCCGAGCGTGAGGCTGTTGCTGCCGCCCAGGGTGAGTGCGGCGCCCGTGCCGAGGGTGATCGCATTGCCGACCGACAGGCTCGTGGTCGTATCGAGCGTCGCCGCGCCGCCGACACTCAGCGCCCCGGTGCCCAGCGCCCCGTTGTCGCCGAGCACGAGGCTGCCCGCGTTCAGCGCCGTGCCGCCCGCATAGGTATTCGCGCCGGACAGCGTCAGCGCCGCGGCGCCGTTCTTCACGAGACCGCCGCCACCCGCGACCACGCCGCCCATGCCGAGATCGGTGCTGCCGCCGAGCGTCAGCGTCGTGCCCGTCGCGATGTTGACGCCGTTCGCGAGCGACACGTTGGCAGTCGCATCGAGCGTCGACGAACCGTTGACATTCACCGCGCCGAGGCCGAGCGACGTATTGCTGCCGACGACGAGGTTGCCGCCGTTCAGGTTCGTGCCGCCCGTGTACGTGTTCGTGCCGGTCAGCGATTGCGTGCCGCTGCCCGACAGCGTCACGCTGCCGGACCCGCCGATCGTGCCGGCATAGGTCGCATTGCCACTGCCGTCGAGCGTCAGCGAATTGGCGCCGAGGTCCACGTTCGTGCCGGCCGCGCCGGCCAGCGCGCCGATCGTCCGAGCGCCCGACGCAGCGCTCAGGTCGAACGTTGCGCCCGCACCGGTCAGATTGACCGTGCCGGTCGCGGACAGGCTGCCGGCCCCGCTCAGCGCGAGCGTGCCGCTGTTGATGGTCGTGTCGCCCGTATACGTGTTCACGCTGCTCAGCGTCGTGGTTGCCGCGCCGTCCTTCGTGAGGCCGCCGCTTCCGCTGATCGTGCCGGTCAGGCCGAGATCGTTGCTGCCGCCGAGCGTCAGCGTCGAGCCGGTCGCGAGATTGACCGTGTTGGCGAGCGTCACGTTCGTGTTCGCGTCGAGCGACGCCGACGCGTTGACGTTCAGCGCGCCGGTGCCGAGCGCCGAATTGTTGCCGACCACCAGGCCGCCGGCATTCAGGTTCGTGTCGCCCGTGTAGCTGTTCGCGCCGGACAGCGTCAGCGTGCCGCCGTCGTTCTTCGTCAGCGCACCGCCACCCGACACCGCGCCGGACAGCGTCAGCCCGGTCGCGCCCTGCACCGTCAGGCCGCCCGCGCCAAGCGACACGTTGTTGGACACGTCGAGCCCTGCCGTGCCGGCCTGCAACGCACCGCCGTTGCCCGTGACGGTACCGGTGCCGAGCGACGCGTTGTCGTTGATGATCGCCACGCCGCCCATCAGCGTCGCATCCTGCGCGGTGGACGCGCCGTTGATCGTCCAGTTGCCGCTCGTGACGTCGAGGTGATTGAAGTTGATGTAGTTGTTGACCGCGATCGTGCCGTTCGCCGCGACGCCCTGCTGCAGGTTGAGCGTATTGTTGCCGCCCGCGCCGCCGTCGACGACGCCGGTTGCCGCCACGCCGAGCGTGACCGGGCCGACCGTGATGTTGAACGCGACGCCGGTGCCGCCGGCCGTGTTGACCGCCGAGCCCGTCACGGCATTGAACGTATTCGTGCTGTTCGCCCCCATCGACACGCTGCCGTTGATCGTGCCCGAGTTGGTGAACGTATTGCCCTGCCCCGGTGTGCCGCTCGAACCCAGCGACACGCGACCGGTGATCGTTCCGCTGTTCGTCATGTTGACCGTGCCGCCGCCGTAGGCGGCGACCACCGGCGCATCGGCGCCAGTCAGCGTCGCACCGACCAGTGCGGAGGAGCCGATCGTACCCGTGTTCGAAATGGTCGACGTGCCGCCCGTGCCGTTTTGAACCGCCAGCGCCATGCCCGTCACGCCGCTGATCGCGACGCCGGTCGTGCCCTTCATCGTGCCGTTGTTGGTCACGGTCGTGGTGCTCGCCGCCGCGTTCCCGACCACCGCACCGCTCGACAGCACGCCGAGCCCCGAGCCGAGCACCGACGGGTCGATCGTGCCGTTGTTGGTCAGCGTGACGTTACTGCCGGTCAACGACATCGCCGTGCCGCCGACGCCCAGCAGCACGCCGACGCTTGCACCGGGATTGACCGTCGCGTTCACGTTGTTGGCGCTGTTCGAATAACTGGGCGCCAGCGGATTCGCGACGCCGGAACAGGTCACCGTGGTGCCCGCCGTGCTGCAGACCGCATAGGCGGGGACAATGCCCGCGCCCGACAGCGCCAGAAACACGCCGGTGGGCAACAACAGTCGCGGAAACGGCTCAATCGCTTTTCTCTGACGGACAGGGTTCATGCTTTCCCTCTTTATTGATTTCGGATTTGGTATTGGTATTGCGGCCGCAGCGAACGGCACGCAGCAGAAAATCGCGGATAAAAGCGTCCTCCCCGGCAATCGCGATGCGCTGTCGGTTTATTCGTGATGATTTTTTGATCGGCCCGGGAATGCAGCTGCGAAACTAGTCGAATGACATGTTGGCGGCCCCTGGTTTATGCAGCGACTTTCTGGTTGATTTGATTACTACCCGCTTTCGTCAGACTAGGCTATATCAAACCCAAACCGTTTTCCAGTCGATATTTTCCCATCGGATCAATGGCCGACGATTATGTACTTTTTTTACTTTCTGACAGATACGCAGCAATGACACGCGACACGCTCTCCGCCGGCTTTCCTTGATTTTTCGCAAAGAAAACGGCCGCACCGCATCGGTGGAAACACCGATATATCGCCCTGATTCAATACACGCGGATTTTGCGGCGCAATATTTTTACCGCGATGAATGATCCATTCAGATAATCCACATCCACTTAATTAATCGATCGGATCCGGATTATGGAACTGTCGGCGAAATTGTTTTGATTTTTCGACTCGCAAGAAATCTGAAACGCGAATCGTTATTATTTATTTGGTGCCGATGAAATTCGCGCGGCCGGCGCGAGACGACAGGAAACCGGAGAAAACAACGAAACCGCCCGCACCGGAAGCGCACGCTTGCGGGCCGCCCCCGTCACGAAAACAGGCGCATCAGATAAAGCATCGGCCGAAACGAAACCGGCCGCGCCTCGGGATTCACCCACAACCGCACCGCATACACCGCGTAGGCCGGCACCTCGCGCCAGCTCGAATAGACATCGCGCCACTGGAAGCGGCGCGGATACGCGGCGGAGATGTTCGACGGCGCAATGCCGACGCGCTCGAACGCGAGGCGCGCCCGCGCGAGGTGGTAATACTGGCTGACAATCAGCACGCGCGACAGGCGATGCGCGCGCAGGTAGGCCAGCGTGTGCTGCGCGGTCGCGAGCGTGTTGTCGCCCTGGTCGTCGACGGCGATCCGGTCCGCCGGCACGCCGCGCGCCACGAGGTAGTCGCGCATGGCCGTCGCCTCGTTCAGCCCTGGGCCGTCGATCGCGCCGCTGACCAGAAACGCCGGGCACTGCCCCGCGCGGTAACAACGCACGCCGACATCGAGCCGGGCCGCGAGCACGGGCTTCGGCGCGCCGGTTTCGTCGAGCGCGTTGCCGAAGATCACGGCGACGTCCGCCGGGGCGCTCGGCATCCGCATGCCATGGACAACGATCGCGGCCGCCGCCGCGGCCCAGGCGCACGCGACGACGGCCAGCACGCGGCCGGCCCGGGCCGCGAAGCCCCGTTTGGTTCGATGTTTCAAGGTATTCGGTCTCTCAGGTGTCGTCGGGCGCGTCGGCCGGCCCGGCCCCGAACGGGCGCGTCACGCTAGCACGGCGCGCCCGCGCCTGTCCATGCGACGGACCGATGCCGGCCAGGCGGGCCGGCCCACCGAGAGATCGAAAGAATGTGAAGGCGTGCGCCGGGCCGCGGCCGGCAGCGCCGCCCGGCTCAATCGGCCGGGCACATCGCGAGCCGGCCCATCGCCTCGCCGGCGCCGCGCACCGCGCAGGTGGCCGGCTCGTCGGCGATCCGCGCGACCAGCCCGGTCTCGTCGTACAGCAGCCGTTCGAGGTCGGCGAGCAATGCGCCGCCGCCGGTGAGCACCACGCCGCGATTCGCGATGTCGGTCACGAGTTCGGCCGGCGCGTTTTCCAGCACCGACTTCACCGCGCCGATCACCTGCTTGAGCGGCGCGGCCAGCGCGTCCGCGACGTCGTGGTTGGACAGTTCGACCGAGCGCGGCAGGCCGTCGCCGATGCTGCGGCCGACGGCGCGCGTCGACGTGCGCGGCACCGCGCTGGTGGCCGAGCCGATCGTCTTCTTCACGTGCTCGGCCGTCTGTTCGCCGAGCAGCACGCCGTACAGGTTGCGGACGTGGTTGACGATCGCCGCGTCGAACTGGCTGCCGCCGACGCGAATCGCCTCCCGGTACACGATGCCGCCGAGCGCGATGACCGCGACTTCGGTCGTGCCGCCGCCGATGTCGACGACCATCGAGCCGACCGGCTCGGTCACCGGCAAACCCGCGCCGAGCGCGGCCGCCAGCGATTCCTCGATCAGTTCGACCTCCGATACGCCGGCCGCGAACGCGGCCTCGCGGATCGCGCGGCGCTCGACGGCCGTCGCATCGGACGGCACGCACAACGTGACCTCGACCCGGCGGCTGAAGCGCGAACGGGTGCGCGACATGTCGATGAAGCTGCGGATCATCTGCTCGGCCGCGTGCGCGTCCGCGATCACGCCGTGCCGCATCGGCCGCACGGCTTCGAGATGCCCCGGCTCGCGGCCCAGCAGCGCCTTGGCGAGCTCGCCGACGGCCTCGAGCGTCGGCCGCGCGTCGCTCGCGCCGCCCTTGCGGAAGCACACGACCGACGGCTGGTTCAGCACCACGCCGCGTTCGTGCGTATAGATCCGCGTACTCGCCGTTCCCGGGTCGATCGCAACGGGTTGCGCAAACAACTTTCCGAACAGCGGTGTCGACATATCAAACCTTTGTGAGGGAACGGGCCGGGACAGCCGCGCCGCACATTTTGCCGCGCGTCCATACCGCCCCATCACGAGCTTAGCGGCAAATCGTTCCGATACTTTAGGCAATTCCGATGATTTTTTCGCGACGGAAACGCCGCATGTGGCGTTTCGGGCACGTCCGGCCCTGCAACGGCCGCTCGCGTCGGGCCTGTAAAACACGGTAATCTCTCGGTCTTGCCTGCTCCCGGCAGGCCTCAGACGCACGCTTACGCCAGGTATGTTCACCATGACAGCGACCGTTTCCTTCCGCTGGGCGCCGGTGCGCCCGCTCTGCACGACGCTCGTTGCCTTCTGGTGCTGCACGGTCGCCGCGCAACCGCTGCCGGCCGCCGAACCCGCCGCCCAGACCGTCGCCGCAGCCGCCAACGCGCCGGCGGCTCGCGCGCCCACCGCACCCGCTGCGGCGGCGCACACCTGCACGGCCGACGGCGGCCCGGCCGGCCGCCCGTCGATCGGCCTCGTGCTGTCCGGCGGCGGCGCGCGCGGCTACGCACACCTCGGTGTCCTGAAAGTGCTGGAGGACAACCGGATTCCGATCGACTGCATCGCGGGCACCAGCATGGGCGCCGTGGTCGGCGGCCTGTACGCGAGCGGGATGGCGGCAGACGAGATGCAGAAGCGGCTGTCGGAGGTCAACCTGGCGGATATCGCGTTCGACGTGACGGACCGCGCGGACCTGCCGCAAACCAGCCGCGAAGACGAACGCCTGTACATCAACGGGCTGACGCTCGGCTTCGGCAAGAAAGGCGTCAAGGCGCCGGTCGGCCTCGTCCAGGGCAACCGGCTGCAGGCGCTGCTCGCGAACTGGACGGCCGCCGTGCCGACCAACCAGCCGTTCGACCAGTTGCCGATCCCGTACCGCGCGGTCGCGACCGACCTGCAGACGGGCCAGATGGTCGTGCTCGACCACGGCTCGCTGCCGCTCGCGATTCGCGCGAGCATGGCGATGCCGGGCCTGTTCGCGCCGGCCGAGATCAACGGGCGCGCACTCGTGGACGGCGGGCTCGTCAGCAACCTGCCCGTCGACACCGCGCGGCAGATGGGCGCGAACGTCGTGATCGCCGTCGACATCGGCTCGCCACTGCGCCCGCTCGACGCGCTCGCATCGCCGGCCGACGTGATGCAGCAGATGGTCGGCATCCTGATCCGCCAGAACGTGACCGCGCAACGCAAGCAGCTCGACGCGCGGGACGTGCTGCTCACGCCGGACCTCGGCGCGCTCGCGTTCACCGATTTCCAGAACGCGAAGCAGGCGATCGCCGCCGGCGAGATCGCCGCGACCGCGGCGCTGCCGAAGCTGCGGCGGTTCGCGCTCACGCCGGAACAGTACGCGGCCTACCGGTCCGCGCACGCGCAGCCGCTGCCGCCGCCGATCCGGATCACGCGCATCGACATCAAGACCAGCGGCGGCGTGCCGAAGCGCGTCGTCAGCAACGCGCTGCACGTGAAACCCGGCGACATCTACGATCCAAAGACCGTCAGCCAGGATCTGCTCGGGCTCACGACGGGCGGCAACTTCGAGAGCGTCACGCAGCAGATCGTGAGCCGCGGCGACGACAACGTGCTCGAGATCGATGCGCGCGAGAAGTACTGGGGACCCAACTTCCTGCTGTTCGGGCTCGGCATGTCGAGCAGTTCGACCGACGAGGGCGGCTTCCGCCTGCACGTCGGCTACCGGCGGCCGTGGCTCACGGAGTCGGGGCTGGAATTCCGCGCGGACACGACGATCGGCAGCGACCTGCAGTCGGCGCGCGTCGAATTGCGCCAGCCGCTGTCGATGGCCTACGGCGTGTACCTCTCGCCATACGCGGAATACCAGCGCCGCTACGCGAACCTGTACGACGACTCCGGCGACGTGAAGATCACGCAATACCTGATGCAGACGGCGCGCGCCGGGATCGACCTCGGCCTGCCGATCGCGCGGCTCGGCGATTTCCGGGTCGGCCTCGGTTACGTGACCGGGCACGGCTCGCCGACCTACAACCTGCCGTTCGACGACGGCAGCGGCCAGGCGCTGCTGTGGCCGAGCTTCACGTCCCAGGCACTGATCGCGCGGGCGCGGCTCGTCATCGATCAGCTCGACGATCCGATGTTCCCGCGCAAGGGATATTTCGGCGAACTGCGGGTCGAACGCTCGCTGGTGTCGCGCAACGGCGGCTCGGCGCAGGAATTCGCCGACGGGATCAGCAACGCGCCTTATACCGAGATCTACGGCAAGGCGATGATCGCGCAACAGTTCGGCCGGCACAGCGTCAGCGCGACGATCGAAGGCGGCAAGAGCATCGGCGGCACCAACCTGATCAACGCGTTCAACTTCACGCTCGGCGGCTTCCAGCATCTGTCCGCCTATGCGGCCGATCAGCTGAACGGCAACGAGCTCGCGTACGGACAGATCACGTACATGAACCAGTTGATGACGTTCAACGCGTCGCCGATCAAGGCGCTGTCGGTGGGCGCCAGCGCGGAAGTCGGCAACGTGTGGTCGAGCGGCCAGAAGATCGGCGGCGGCGCGCTCAAGCAGAGCTACACGTTCTTCACGAGCCTGTCGACCGCGTTCGGGCCCGTCTATATCGGCGTGGCGCTCGCGCCCAGCGGCCGACGCAACTTCTATCTGCAGCTCGGCCGCACCTACTGAGCATGCGCGGATGCCGCTTCGGCGGCATCCGTGCGGCCATGGTCGCCGTGGGCGTTCCGTTCAGAAATCGGCAGCCATCGCGATCGCCTGCGCTTGCGCCCGCTCGATGCTTTCGTGCGCCCTCGCATTCCACGTGTGTTCAACGGTCAGGTTTCTGACCTCGTTCACGCCGATGAGCTTCAACCAGAATTCGATGTAATCGGCCTGATGCCCGAACCCGGCCCGGCCGGCTCGCCCCGCGCCGGTTTCCTCGCCCTGCCCGCGCACGTGGATCACCAGTGCCCGGGGAATCTCGAGCAACGGGCCGTAGGACGCGCCGTCGAACGTGAAGAGCATGTTCCGCTGGCTGACGAGATCGATCAGCTGCTTGAGCTTGTACGGATAGCCGAAATTCCACATCGGCACGCCGACGACGATCCGGTCCGCCACCTGAAACCGCTTCGCGAGCGACTGGATGCGTCGCCAGACCGACTGCTCGGCGGCATTCATCGGTTCGTTCGCGACGCCTTTGTACTTTGCGCCGATCGCATGGCCATCGAACTCCGGCAGGTTTTCCTCCCAGACATTCAGCGTATCGACGTCGATCGGCGTACCCGCGTTGCGGTACGCGTCGACAAACGCATTGGCGACAGCGATCGACGCCGACCTGGCGCCGCGCGGGGAAGACACGATATTCAGTAATCGCATGATGCGTGACCCGACAAGACATACATGAACGATGGACGGCATGCGCGGCCGCCCGGCTTCGCTGCTGCGTCGCAGGCCGGCTGCTTGCGATGGCGCCGGCCAACCTGCCCGAATAGTTGCAATTGCAATCGTAATGCACAACGCCGCGGTCGTGCAACGAATCTTCAGACG
>NZ_JBYQCG010000248.1:43953-78562 GCF_057837105.1 Burkholderia sp. APQ4-4ca
TCCTCCCAGACATTCAGCGTATCGACGTCGATCGGCGTACCCGCGTTGCGGTACGCGTCGACAAACGCATTGGCGACAGCGATCGACGCCGACCTGGCGCCGCGCGGGGAAGACACGATATTCAGTAATCGCATGATGCGTGACCCGACAAGACATACATGAACGATGGACGGCATGCGCGGCCGCCCGGCTTCGCTGCTGCGTCGCAGGCCGGCTGCTTGCGATGGCGCCGGCCAACCTGCCCGAATAGTTGCAATTGCAATCGTAATGCACAACGCCGCGGTCGTGCAACGAATCTTCAGACGATCACAGGCCGGGCCCGCATCGACAGGACGAAGAAAAAGGGGGGAAAGGGAGAGAAATGACGCAACGCACGCGAAAACCGGCGTGGGCCGCAGCGCGATCAGACCGGCCAGCTGATCTCGAATCGCGCGCCGCCGAGTTCGACCGGATCGACGACCGCGATCCGGCCATTGTGCGCGTGGAGCACCTGCCGCGTGATCGACAGGCCCAGCCCGTAGCCGCCGGTGCGACGGTCGAGGCGCACGAACGCGTCGAAGATCCGTTCGCGCTCGCTCTCCGGCACGCCCGGGCCGTCGTCCTCGACGAAGATCCCGATATTGCCGTGCACGAGCGCGATCCCGACGACGATCCGCGCGTTCGCGTACTTGCTCGCATTGCGCAACAGGTTGCGCATCGCATATGACATCAGCCGCCGGTCCATCTTCACGCGCAGATCCGGTGCAATCGCGACGCGCGCCTCGATCGCCCGGTCCGGATACAGCAGTTGCGCGTCGCTCACCTGGTGCTCGAACCACGCGACGGGCGCCGTCAACTCGAGCTTCGACTGCAGCGAGCTGTATTCGAGCCGCGCATACGTGAGGCTCATGTCGATCAGCTCCTCGAGCTCGGTCACGTCCTGCGCGATGCTGTCGAGCGCGCCCTGGTATTCGGCCGCCGAACCCGGTTCGCGGAGCATTTCGAGCGCGAAGCGCACGCGCGCGAGCGGCGTGCGCAGTTCGTGCGAGATCCCGTTCGTCAGATCGCGCTGCGCGGCGATCAGCCGCTCCATGCGCATCGCAAGCGCATTCAGCGTGCGCGCGAGCGGGCCGATGATCACGCTGTGCGATTCGCGCGCGCGCGTGTTGAAGCGCCCGCCGGTGAAGTCGATCGCACGCTCGCGCACCATCACGAGATCCGACCAGACCGGCCGCATCCACCGGTACGCGGCGAGCGCGGGCGCGGTGAACACGAACGCGAGCACGATCCAGATGTCGCCCGGCAGCGCGTCGAACGCATGCCACACGACCTGCGGCGACAACACGACGCACAGCGCGAGCGCGGGCACCAGCGCGGTGAGCAACACGAGGCCGAGCAGATGCAGATAGGTGCGCAGGTACAGGCGCGACCAGCTCGGGATGCGGTCGGGGCGCGTGTCGGTCCACGCGCGACGGAAATGCAGCCAGCGCCATTTGACGTAGCGCAGCGTCGGCAGCGGCGGTGCATCGGGGTGCGAACGGGTTCGTCGAATCATCGCGGCTCCCGGCCGGCGGGCCGAATGCCCGCGCGGAACGTGACGGCGTCGCGCGAGCGCGGCGTCATTCCCACGCGTGCTTGCTGAATTGATAACCCTTGCTGCGGATCGTCTTGATCCGCTGCGGGTTGCTTGCGTCGTCGCGCAGCTTGCGGCGCAGCTTCGAGATGCGCCCGTCGATCGTGCGGTCGAGGCCGTCGAATTCGACGCCGCGCAACTGCAGCATCAGATCGTCGCGGCTCACGACTTCGCCCGCGTGACACACGAGCGCCCACAGCAGGTCGAATTCGGCGGACGTCAGATCGGGCGTGCTGCCGTCGGGCAGCACGACGGTGCGGTCGGTGCGGTCGATCGAGAACTTGCCGAACGCGTAGCGCTCCGGCTGCGGCGCGGTGCTCTCGGCCGGGCGCACGGGCGCGCGGCGCAGTTGCGCCTTGATCCGCGCGAGCAGGATGCGCGGCTCGACCGGCTTGTGCACGTAGTCATCCGCGCCGAATTCGAGGCCGAGCAGCTCGTCGAACGGCTCGTCGCGCGCCGTCACCATGATGATCACGCCGTCGTACTGCTTGCGCACCTCGCGGCAGATTTCGAAGCCGTCCTTGCCCGGCAGGTTCACGTCGAGGATGACGAGATCGGGGCGAATGGACAGGATCGCCGGCACCGCGGCGTCACCATGCAGCACGGTGTCGACTTCATAGTCGTTCTTGCGCAGGTAGCCGGCGATCAGCGTGGACAAGCGGGTGTCGTCTTCGACGAGCAGGATGCGAAAAGACATGGGCAGCGGTCGGATCATCGGGAAAGCCACGGCGGCGCCGGCGGGTGCCGGACGCCGGCCCTCGGCCGAAACGTACCGCATGATACTGCGCCCGCCGCTCGCCTGTTTGCCGGCCTTGAAAATAAGGGCGCGATTTGGGCCGCGCTTGACGAATCGGCGCCGGGACGGTTCCATACGGGCTCGCCGGCATCCCGGCCCTGCTTCTACCCTGCCTGACGTGATGAATTACCAATCGATTCTTGAACGCATCCACACCGAACTCGCCCCCTGGATCGGCCAGGGACGGGTCGCCGACTACATTCCCGAACTCGCGAAAGTACCCGCCGACAAGTTCGGGATGGCCGTCGTGACGCTCGACGGAAACGCGTACACGGTCGGCGATGCGCACGAGCGCTTCTCGATCCAGAGCATCTCGAAGCTGTTCGCGTGCACGCTCGCGTTCCAGTTGCTGGGCGACGCGCTGTGGGAACGGGTCGGCCGCGAGCCGTCCGGCACCGCGTTCAATTCGCTGGTCCAGCTCGAAAGCGAGCGCGGCAAGCCGCGCAATCCGTTCATCAACGCCGGCGCGCTGGTCGTCACCGACGTGCTGTGCCGCCGCTTCGTGAAGGCCGAGACGGCGCTCGTCGAATTCGTGCGGCGGCTGATCGGCGCGAACGACATCGACTACGATTCGCGCGTCGCGACGTCGGAGTTGCAGCACGCGGAGCGCAACCGTGCGATGGCGCATTTCATGGCGAGCTTCGGCAACATGCAGATGCCGCCCGATACGGTGATCGACGCATATTGCCGGCAGTGCGCGATCGAGATGAACTGCGTGGAGCTGGCCAGCGCGGCGCTGTTCCTCGCGAACGGCGGTGTCGCGCCGGCAACCGGCGAGCGGATCGTCGATTCGAGTTCCGCGAAGCGGTTGTCGGCGTTGATGCTGACCTGCGGGACGTACGATGCGGCCGGCGATTTCGTGTATCGGGTCGGGCTACCGGCGAAAAGTGGCGTCGGCGGCGGGATCGTGGCGGTGCTGCCGGGGGAGATGGCCGTGTGCGTGTGGGCGCCGGGGTTGGATGCGAACGGGAATTCGTTGGCGGGGACGCTGGCGCTGGAGTGGTTGACGACTTATACGGGAAGGTCGATTTTTTGAAGAGGCGAAGTCAGATATAACCGAGTCGGCCGCACAAGTAGCATTGTCGCCAACGTTGCAAAGATACGGGGATATGCAAATCACACTCGGCGAACGGCGCGGATTATCGTGTTTTCAATAGCAGCCCCGACGCATAAGCACTATTCGCGGCATGTTTGCCCGACACCGGCTGTGTGCGTAACTCATGGCACTTCCACGCCGCGTTGTACGGAATATCGGCGTTGGCGATCCTGTCTTTTTTTGCGCTTGCCGTGACCGTACCGCTCACGCTGATCGTCGCGGCCTTCGGATTGAATGGTCGCGTTCGTGCGCATAAAGCCTGGAGACGCTGCGTCGCCCTTCTCTGCTGCATGGTGTTCGTGCAGGTTATCGTGCTTTTCAACAATCGTTCGATTACCGACAACTATGCTCATGCAATAAGCGCCTGGTACACCCACCGCCTCACGCGGGCAACTACCTTTGACGGGATGACGTTCCCACCGGGCTCAACGGTTGTCCTCGAAGTGTATTCTCCACATTCGGTCAAAAGCGGTACCGTCCCGTCGAACACGCCGCTTCTGGGGCTGACCGTAAGCGGAGACTTCGCCGTCAATCGTTCCGACGACAATACGAGTTACGTCGCTTATGGGACGCTTGCGAAGCCGGCATCGCTCGCCGGGATCGAATGTGCACCGGGTCCGTTCAAGCACCACAAGGAACGCTCCGCCTTCAACTACGACGAATTTCAGGACACCGTTGACTGCACGCTTGCGTCCGGGCTTCGAGACGGAGAACTCGATCTCCCTGCGGGAACCCACGTCAAGGCGCTCGTTGTGGGCGGCACGGTTGAAATGCCGATTTCGGGAGAACTACCCCGCTTGTGGAAAGTTTTCGGTATTGAATGTGACACAGGAGCGTTTGAATTCGACACGTTCGCACGATTCACCTGCATCTCGGCCGTGGATCAACGTGTGGGCGACCACGAAATACTCCGCGGGAAAGAGATTACGGTATCGAGGGATACAGGGCGGTAATCTCAGGCTCTTCGGCAAGCATGGATAAGGCGGTAACTGGAAAAGGCCACGCATGGATCACGACAACGCATCAGAAGTCGCAACTTCTTCCCGCGTACACGCCGGCAGCAGCGCATCCGCGCCGATTCCCTCGATCGCGCCATCCCAAACCGCGCTGCTCGTCATGCATTACCAGACCGACATCCTCGGCCTCTTCCCGTCGGTCGCGCCTGAATTGCTCGCCAATACGCGCCGTCTCTGCGACGCGGCACGCGCTGCCGGCGTCGGCGTCTGGTTCGCGAATCTGAGGTTCAGCCCCGGCTATCCGGAAGTCAGCCCGCTGAACAAGAACGGCCAGGGCATCAAGCAACTCGGCCTGTTCATCAACGACGGCCCTTCCCCGGAACTTGCCAAACGGCCCGACGAACCGCTGATTTTCGCCCACCGCGCAAGCGTGTTCTTCGGCACCGATCTGCAGGCGCGTCTCACCGCACGAGGCGTCGATACGCTGATCATGGTCGGCATCGCGTCGACCGGCGTGATGTTGTCGTCGATCGCGCACGCGAGCGACGCCGATTTCCGCCTCTACACGGTCAAGGATTGCTGCTACGACCCGGACCCGATCGTCCACGAGCATCTGTTCGCTACCGCGTTCGAATCGCGCACGACGGTGCTGTCGCTCGCGGATGCACTGCGGTTGCTGGCGTGACAACGCACTCGTCGCACGCCGTTCGAAACCATCCATCCGACAGCGGGCTTACCGGGCCGCCGCCCCAATCCCCGCAAGAATGAGATCGATGCCGGCCAGGAACTGCGCACGCTCGTCGTGCGCGGCCAGTTGTGCCGCCACCTTCCGCACGAACGGATACTGCGCCGGTTCGAGCTGGGCCCACCGTTCGGCAACTGCCGCGACGATCTCCGGCTGCCTCGTGTCGCGCGAATGCAGCCGCGCACCGGCCGCGTACTGGCCGGCCAGCCCGAAGATGTAGTGCATCAATGCCGACGCCGCATCGAATTGCGCGGGCTCGGGCACGCCCAGCGCCTGAAGCTGCCCGCCGACGCGCTCCAGGATCCGCAGCACCGCCTGCTGCCACGGTTCACGGAACAACTGCGCACCCACCCACGGGTGCGCGCTGAACGCGTCGAACAGGCGCAGCGCGACACACCGGACCGCTTCCGCCGCATCGCCGTCACGCTCCGCCGGCACGTCCGTCAGCGCGGCCGCGATCACTTGATCCGCGGCCGCCGCGAGCAGGTCGTGCTTGTCTGCGACGTGCCAATAAATCGCGCCGCTTCCGGTCGCCAGATGCGCGGCAAGCGCGCGAAAGGTCAGCGCGCCCTCGCCCGCATGGTCGAGGATCGCGATCGCGGCCTCGACGATCCGCTCTTTCGACAGCGCGTGCGCGCGCCGCTCGGTCCGGTTGGTGGTCTTCATGCGCGCTAGCTTGACACATCTGGAACAGCGTTCCAATATCTCGCCGTTGGAACAACGTTCCACAAGTTTCCCAACGCGGGCGCGATGCCGTCGTGTACCGCCCTTTCGACCACACCGGGTCGCCCTGGCCTGAAACCGAGCCACCGATGAATCTGCCCGTGTCCCATGATGTCGTGATTGCCGGAGCCGGCCCTGTCGGCCTGTTTCTCGCGTGCGAGCTGCGCCTTGCCGGTGCATCCGTGCTGGTGGTCGAGCAGGCGGACGATCCGGCCTCCCCGCTGAAGCACCTCCCGTTCGGCATGCGCGGCCTGTCCGCGCCGACCATCGATGCGTTTTACCGTCGCGGCCTGCTCGACGGCATCGCGCTGCCGTCCCGCGCAACGGACGCCGCGCACTGGATGCAGCAAGCGCGTCGGCCGGCCGGCCATTTCGCCGGCATCCCGTTCTTCCACGACGACATCGATGCGTCTCAGTGGCCGTACCACCTGCCCGGCCCGGCCGGCACGCACATGGCGACCGACATGGCGCGGGTCGAATCCGTGCTGACCGCCCGTGCGCACGCAACGGGCGTCGAGATTCGGCGCGGCCTTGCCGTCGAGGGCTTCGAGCAGTCGGACGATGGCGTCACGCTGCACGCGGGCGGCGAAACCTTCCGCGCACGCTGGCTCGTCGGTTGCGACGGCGGCCGAAGCGCGGTCCGCAAGGCCGGCGGCTTCGCGTTCGCCGGCACCGACGCCGAGTTCACCGGCTACTCGATCGAAGCCGAGTTCACCGATCCGGGCGTGCTGCTGCCGGGCCGTCACCCCACGCCGGCCGGGATGTATACGTACACGCCGCCCGGAACCGTCGCGCTGGTCGAGTTCGACGGTGGCGCGTTCCACCGGAGCGGGCCGATCACGCTTGAACATGCGCAGGCCGTGCTGCGCCGCGTGTCCGGCACCGGCGTCACGTTGACCGCGCTGCGGCTCGCCGCCACGTGGACCGATCGCGCGTACCAGGCATCGACGTACCGCAACGGCCGCGTGCTGCTCGCGGGCGATGCCGCGCACATCCACTCGCCGCTCGGCGGGCAGGGGCTCAATCTCGGGCTCGGCGATGCCATGAATCTCGGCTGGAAGCTGGCCGCGACGATTCGCGGCAACGCACCGGCCGGGCTGCTCGACAGCTACACGGACGAACGGCATCCGGTGGGCGCGCGCGTGCTCGACTGGTCGCGTGCGCAGGTCGCGCTGATGCGGCCCTCCCCGGGCTCGCGCGCGCTCGCGGCGATCATGCGCGATCTCGTCGACACGCGCGACGGCGCGACGTACTTCGCCGAACGCCTGTGGGGCGTGTCGCTCGCATACGATCTCGGCGGCGGCCATCCGCTCATGGGCCGCAGCGTGCCGGACTTCGAACTGGCCGGCGGCACGCGGCTCGGCGCACACGCCAGGCACGGCAAGGGCGTGCTGCTGGACTTCGATGCGGACCAGCCGCTTCGGGCCGTGGCAGGCCGCTGGCGCGACCGCATCGCCTATATCGCGAGCGACGCGAAAGACCGGCTCGGATTACGTGCGGTGCTCGCGCGCCCGGACGGTTTCGTCGCGTGGGCCTGTGGCGACGATGCGGGCGTGGACATCGACGCCGCCACGCAGGCGGTCACGCGATGGTTCGGCGCGCCCTGCGCGGCGCAGTGAGCGCAGCCGCTCAATGCAGGACGCGAGTGTGTCTCGCCGACCGACAAACGTGCACGCGCGCCATCGACGGCGCGCCCGACATCCTCGCGCGCCCACATCCCGCGACGTGCGCGATAGCGCGCACGTCATCCACGCCCCTCACTTCGCGATAAACACCCCCGACGTCGGGCACGTGCCCTGCGTATTGCCGTCGGTCACGAGCGACGCGGCGCTCGGAAACTGCGCGGTCGCGTTCGTCTTCACCGCGATCCATGCCTCGGTGAAGTAGCTCACCCCATTCGTCTTCGTGCATTTCAACGACACCGCGCTGCGCGTGTTGCTGCCGAACGCGCCTTCGAACGCCGACAGCAACTGGTTACGCGTGACCGTCTTGCCCGCGTTCGCCTGCAGGAACGCGTTGAACGACGTGTTGCCGAGCCGGCTGATCATGCCCGACGCCTGGTTCCAGTAAGCATCGGGCGTCGCCGAATTCGAACAGGTGCCGTGCTTGAACCATTCGTGCTTGTCGAGACACGATGCGACGCCCGGCATGTACGTCGACAGCGTATTGCGCGTCGCGCTGCTGATCGGATACGCGTCCATGCTGCACCACTGGTGCGCGTTGTCGAGGTCGATGTCGTTCTGCGGCACACCGCAGTAGAACGGCTGGTTGCCGTCGTAGCGGTTCGGCCACAGCCCGTGCAGCGACAGGCTCGTCGCAGCATACGAGCCGGCGAGGTTCGTGCATTCCGGTGTGTCGTGCGACGCGCAGAAGCCGGGCTCCCACGAGGCGGCGAGCAGCAGGTAGTCGTAGCTGGTCTGCGCGGCGGCGTGCAGTGAAACGGAAGCGACGGCGAGTGCGGCAGCGGCGCGGGCGAGCGTCTTGAGCATGGCGTGTTTCCTCGGAAAAGGCTTGCGGTCGCGGGATGCGCCGCAAGATTGTCGAATGTCTGCCCGCGATTGTTGCCGCCGCAACGTGGCACGAATGTGAAGGTGCACGAAAGAATGCGCGGCTCGCTCAGGTGCCGAGTTGCGTGCACGCGCGCGCCGACGCCTCGGGGCCCTCGAGCGAGAGGATCTGCCACACGCCGACGCTGACGCGCCGACGCGCGGCCGTCGACGGATCGGTCAGCAACGCCTCGACACGCGCCGCGGCATCGGGCGCCTTCTGCTGCAGCGCAGCGTGATGCCGCGCCCGCGCCGCCGGTTCCGGCTCGTACACGTCGCACAGGCGCACCATGCCGGCGAGGCCGGCCAGCGTGTCGTCCTTGTCGATTGCGGCCGGCTCGACGGGCTCGATCCCGTTGCGCTCGGCCGGCGGCAGCTTGTTGCGCGCGCCTTCGTCGATCGCGGCGGCGGAAGCCGGCGGCAGGCCGCCGATCGCCGCGACGATCCGGCTGCCTGCGGCGATCATGTCGCCCTGGCACGCGAGCTTCTCGGCGGCCGCGACGTGCGAGCAGAACGACACCGACATCCGGTACACGTCGTTGCTCATGCGCGGCACTTCGTCCGTGTCCGCCTGCGCGAGGCCGGCAGTGGCCAGCGCCAGCACCAGCGTCAGCGCGGCGGGAGTCAGCATGCGGAACGCTCTCGTCTCGTTCATCGTCGTCGTCCGTGGGTGGTTATAACGGGCACTCTCGCCGGGCCGCCCGGTAGCGCCCCTCGTGATGCCGGGCCCTCGTCCGGCGCCACGCGTTTCACTTCATCGACGCAGCCTCCGAGCCGCCTGGCGACAGCGCCGCGCTGTCCTGCTCGCGCCACGCGCGGCGCGACGCCATGATCGCGCTTACCGCCGAGCGCGCGACCTTCCACCACGCGAACGGACGCGGATCGGCGAGCATGCTGAGGGCGCGCGCATAGTCGAGCGTGAGCCCGGGCGTCCACGCCATCGTCACCGCGCGCTTGCGGATCTGTGCGGCCACCCATAGCTCGGGCGTGAGCAGCAGCCGCACGAACGCGCCCCACCCGGCCCGCGCGCCCTTCAGCCGCCACACCGCGCCGTCGAGCGCGGCCTCGAGCGCATTCGACACGGTGCTCGAGCAGTTGCGGTACGTGAGGTTGTACGTCGTGTTCCGCCGGTACGACGACCAGAACGCATCGAGCTTGGCCGGATCGTAGTTGCGAATGCGCACGCGCACGGTCGACGGGCACCACGCTTTCGACTCGGTCGCATAGTCGGGCTGGAACAGGCCGGGCACGTCGTTCTCGCGCGTCGCGCGCAGGATGCGCGTGAATTCGTCCGGAGAACGATCGATTTCGACGCCCGGATACAGGCTGATGTAGATACCCTCCGGCGATTCCAGCGCCGCATGGCCGGTCGAGATCACGCCGTTGACGTCCACCGCCGCGATGTAGCGGTCGATCACCGGATAGCGCTGCGCTTCGGCCTTCGACGTACCGGTCGGCGTCCATACGTGCACGGTGAGCGCCCGCTCGCCGTCGGCAGGCGGGCCGTCCCATTCGGATTGCGCGAACTGCGGGAGGCCCTGCGCATCGTCGAGATCCGGCGCGAGCGCCGGCGCGGGCGAGGTCACGAACGCCGGGTTGCGCGTCAGCCGCCGCACGCGTGCGGCGAGGCTCAGCAGGTGCATGCCGCCGAACATCAGCAGCAGGCCGAGGCAGTACGGCACGGTGCCCGCGTAGTGCGTCGGGTACGGCTGGAAGAAGAAGATCGCCAGCAGGATCTCGACGACGCCCCACGCGAACGCGACGTGCCAGCGGCGATAGCGCACCATCCATGCGGACGTGCACTGGAGCAGCCCGTCGACGAGAAACAGCGTGCCGAAGATCATCGACAGCAGGAAGTGGCCGTGATGATGGCCGGCAAACACGAGCCCCGCGGCCACCACGACCGCGAGGCCCTTCACGTAGCGCAGGATGCGTTGCCCGCCGACACCGCTGCCGGCCACCGCGAGCGTCGCGAGCCCTTCGATCAGGAACAGCCACGCGAACAGCTCGATCGGAAAATGCAGCGCACCGTCGAGTGCGTCGACGAAAATGCCGACACCCGCGACGACCCACAGCCAGCCGAGCACGGTCAGCCCGCGCCAGCGGGTTCGCAGATATTCGATGCCCAGCAGCAGCAACACCAGTCGTACCATTGCGCCCTCGTCTCTTCTTTCGGGACACGCGCGGCCTCGCGTTCCCTGTCGTGCCGACCGCGCATCGGGCGACGCGCCGGCCGGAAGGCGGCCATCGTTGCCGGCCCGTCATGTCGTCGACATGATCGATGCGGCCGGCACGCACCGCTCTGGCCGAATAATAAGATATGGCGGGACCGGTTGAAAGCGTCGCGAAAACGGTGTCGATGGCGTGCGGATGCGCACGGCTGCCCGCCGCCACGACAGATTCCCGGTTCGACAACGTGCGGCGGATACGCGAGAATCCGGCTTCCGAGGGCGAAAGCCACCCAACCAAACCGAACCGCACAGACGGGACAACAAGAAATGAGCCTATCCATCACGCGCCGGCGCCTGCTGGCCGCCGGCGTCGCCGCGAGCAGCGTTGCGCTGTCGGGCTGCTTCACGCCGAAACTGTACAAGAACGACGGGTACAGCGAACACGTATCCGCCTTCATGATGACCGAAGACGGCAAGAAACTGGTCGTCCTCGGCACGCGCTACCACTACATCTTCGAGCTGCCGGCGCGACTGCGGCCCGTCCTGCTGTCCGGCTACCGGAAATCGGTACGCACGACATTCGCGGACTTTCATGCGAGCGGCGGCAGCGTCACCGGGCATTACCGGATCGTGCTGCCGAACGACGCATCGGACGACGATCGCCGGGCCGCCTCCGCCGACGGCTTCGCCAGCGAGCCGGCCGGCCTCGTGCTCGAAGGCGACATCGAAGGCAAGCGCTACTCGACGGAAGGCTTCGTCGAGAAGGACAAGGCGGCCGCGCAACCCTTCAACCGCCCGTACTCGGTGTACATCAAGGAAT
This sequence comes from Burkholderia sp. APQ4-4ca, assembly GCF_057837105.1. NCBI lineage: Bacteria > Pseudomonadati > Pseudomonadota > Betaproteobacteria > Burkholderiales > Burkholderiaceae > Burkholderia > Burkholderia sp. APQ4-4ca. The sequence continues at coordinate 55,419 of NZ_JBYQCG010000248.1, forward strand.
CGCCGTCCGTCGTCGGCATGGGTCTGCGGATTCTCGCGACGCCGATCACGGTGGCCGCCGACGGCGTACTCGTGCTGGGCGGCATCGTGCTCGTGCCGTTCGCGGCAATCGCGATCCAGGCAAGCGGCGGCATCCGGATCATGTAACGGCGCTGTAACGGCGCGCCCGGCACGGCCGCAACAGGAGCATCGCCATGACCGCCTCACCGCTTCATTCGTCCTCGCTCGGCCCGCAACTGAAGCGCTGGCGCGCGCTGCACCGCGTGAAGCAAAGCCACGCGGCCGAACTGTTCGGCGTCGCGCAATCGACGATTTCGCGCTGGGAGGCCGGCCTTCAGCAGATGTCGCCCGACGAGCGTGCGACGGCCGAACGGCTGCTCGCCGCGCGCCTCGATTCGGCGGGCGACCGCGCACTCGCGCGGCTGATCGCCGGCAGCGCGGGCCGCATGCATCTCGTCTGCGACCTCACGCACCGTCTGCTCGCCAGTTCGCCGGCCCGCGCGACCGAGTTCTCGCAGCCGCTTTCGACGCTGCTCGGCACGTCGCTGTGGCGCTACGCGACGCCGGAAATCGTGCGCATGGAAGCCGCGCTCGACCCACTCGGCTGGCATGATCGCGCGGGGCCGCCGAGCGTGGAATTCGACACCGGCGCGAATGCGTCGCGCGTCGTGCCGATTCGCGGCAGCCGATGCCGGTGGACGCGGATGACGCTGTCGGACGGCGCGGCCGTGCGGCTCGTGGAAACGCTCGACGCCCGCTGACGCGCCGCGCATATTTCATGCGTGGACGACGCGCGGCCGGCCGGCGTACGCTTGACGGCTCATCGCAAGGACACCGACCATGAATCCCGACACGATCCACGCGCGGCTCGATTTCCTGCGCGAAGCCGAACGCCTGAAGGACGTGCTGCGCAGCGGCCATACCTCCGCCGGACGCGCGGAAAGCACGGCCGAACATAGCTGGCGGCTGTGCCTGATGGCGCTCGTGTTCGCCGACGCGCTGCCGGGCGTCGACACGCTGAAGCTGCTGAAACTGTGCGTCGTCCACGACCTCGGCGAGGCGCTGCACGGCGACATCCTCGCGATCGAGCAGGCCGCGCACCCCGACAAGAGCGCACACGAACGCGACGATCTGCTGACGCTGACCGCGTCGCTCGACCGCACGCTGCGCGACGAGATCGTCGCGCTGTGGGACGAATACGAGGCGGCCGCGTCGCCGGAGGCCCGCGCGGCGAAGGCGCTCGACAAGCTCGAAACGATCCTGCAGCACAACCAGGGCAGCAATCCGCCCGATTTCGACTATGCGTTCAATCTCGGCTACGGCCGGCGCTATACCGACGCCGCGCCGTTGTTCCGCGCGATCCGCGAGATCGTCGACGCCGACACGCAGCGCAGGATCGGCGCGGGCGGACGCCGGCCATAAGCGCGCGGAATCGCGCGGCTTCACGCTCACGCACCTCAACGAATGGCGGCCGACGCCCGAGCAGGTCGATGCGCTACCCGTGCTCGACGATGAACGCGACCGGCCGATGATGGCGATCGTCGCCGCGCAGCGGTAGCGCCCGGCGCTGCTTTTTCACAGATCGCAACAATTGCGCGCGCTGGCCCACCGCATTGGTACGGTGTCCGCACAATTCAGCACAATTTCCACACGATACGGCGCGAATTCCTCCCTTACCATGAGCGCCTGATTCGATTCGGCACGCCCGCGCGATGCGTACGCGGCTTCCGCCGCGGGGAACACGCCCGACCGACGCCGCCCGGATCGTTCCGTTCGGCCGCACGCAACGCCGGCGCCTGCTACATCCTCGCTGCATGCTCATGACCCAGAAGACCCATCGCCGCCGGCGCATCGTGCTGGCTACCGTTGCCGTCGTCGCGATCGCCGTCGGCGTCACGCTGAAGGCCTGCGCGCCCGACAAGCATCCGCAATACCTATCCGCGCCCGTCACGCGCGGCGATCTCGAGAACGCGGTGCTCGCGACCGGCGCGCTGCAGGCGTTCCGGCAGGTCGACGTCGGCGCGCAGGTGTCGGGGCAGTTGAAAACGCTGAAGGTCAAGCTCGGCGACAAGGTCACGAAGGGCCAGTGGCTCGCCGAGATCGATCCCGTGATCTCGGAAAACGCGCTGCGCCAGGCGCGCGCCAGCGAAGAAAGCCTGCGCGCGCAGCAGCAATCGGCGGCTGCGCAGCTGACGCAAGCCGAACTCGCGTTTAGCCGCCAGCAGGCGATGCTGCCCGACGACGCGACGTCGCGCGAATCGTTCGAGGCCGCGAAGGCGACGCTCGACGTGCAGCGAGCGACCCTCGCGTCGCTCGCCGCGCAGATCCGTTCGGCGCGCATCCAGATCGAGACCGCGCAGGCCAACCTCGGCTACACGCGCATCGTCGCGCCGATCGACGGACAGGTCGTCGCGATCGTCACGCAGGAAGGCCAGACCGTGATCGCGCAGCAGCAGGCGCCGGTGATCCTGAAGCTCGCGAATCTCGACACGATGACCGTGAAGGCACAGGTGTCGGAAGCCGACGTGGTTCGCGTGAGCGCCGGCCAGACCGCGTATTTCACGAGCCTCGGCGAACCGGACAAGCGGCACTACGGCAAGCTGCGCGCGATCGAACCGGCGCCCCAGAACTACGCCGACGCGCAAAGCCCGCTCGGCGGCGGCAGCGCGAAGCCGAACGCCGCGGTGTTCTACAACGCGCTGTTCGACGTGCCCAATCCCGAGCACCGGCTACGCATCGCGATGACCGCGCAGGTCAACATCGTGCTCGGCGACGCGCGCAACGCGCTGATCATTCCGGCCGCCGCGCTCGGCGAGAAGCGCAAGGACGGCACCGTCGCGGTACGCGTGCTGCGCGCCGACGGCAGCACGGAAACGCGCCATATCCGCATCGGCATCAACAACAACGTGCGCGTCGAAGTGCTGGCCGGCCTGAAGGACGGCGAGCGCGTGGTGATCGGCGAAGCATCGGCGGACGAACGCGTCCCGCTGTCGGACGTGGTGTGACGATGCGCCAGCCCCTGCTCAAACTCGCTGCCGTCACGCGACGCTTTCCGGCCGGCGACAAGGACGTCGTCGTCCTGAACGACGTCAACCTGTCGATCGATGCGGGCGAGATCGTCGCGATCGTCGGCGCGTCGGGCTCCGGCAAGTCGACGCTGATGAACATCCTCGGCTGCCTCGACCATCCGAGCGAAGGCACGTACACGGTCGGCGGGCGCGACACGCACATGCTCGACAGCGACGAGCTCGCGCAGTTGCGCCGCGAACACTTCGGCTTCGTGTTCCAGCGCTATCACCTGCTGCCGCACGTCGACGCGGTCGCGAACCTCGAAATGCCGGCGATCTATGCAGGCACCCCGCGCGCCGAGCGGTACGCCCGCGCCCGCGCGCTGCTCGCGCGGCTCGGCCTCGCGGATCGCGCGCATCATCGGCCCGGGCAACTGTCCGGCGGCCAGCAGCAGCGCGTGAGCATCGCGCGCGCGCTGATGAACGGCGGCCAGGTGATCCTCGCGGACGAACCGACCGGCGCGCTCGACACGAAAAGCGGCCAGGACGTGATCCGCATCCTGCACGAGCTGAACGCGCTCGGCCATACGATCGTGATCGTCACGCACGACAAGGCCGTGGCGCGCCATGCGCGGCGCATCGTCGAGATCAGCGACGGCGAGATCGTCGCCGACCGGTCGAATCGTCATTATGCGGAAGCGCTCGCGGAATCTGGCGTCGGCGCGGCCGCGACGGCAGCAACGCCCGAAACGGCAACCGACACGCCGTTCGCACTGGACTCCGAGAATGCACCCTCGCCGGTCAACGCCAACACCAACGCCGACACCGATCCCGCCCCACGCACCCGACGCTTCGCCGCCGGCACCGGTCGCTTCGCCGAAGCGTGCCGGATGGCGTGGATCGCGCTCGTGTCGCACCGGCTGCGCACGCTGCTGACGATGCTCGGCATCATCATCGGCATCACGTCGGTGGTATCGATCGTCGCGATCGGCGAAGGCGCGAAACGCTACATGCTCGAAGAAATCGGCAGCATCGGCACCAATACGATCAGCCTCTATCCGGGCACCGACTGGGGCGACAGCCGCGCGGACACGATCCAGACGCTCGTGCCCGCCGACGTCGCCGCGCTCGCCGAGCAGCCGTACGTCGACAGCGCGACGCCCGAAACGTCGCGCACGCTGCTGCTGCGCTACCGCAACATCGACGTCCATGCGCTCGTGAGCGGCGTCGGCGACAGCTACTTCCACGCGCGCGGAATGCGTTTCGCGCTCGGCGTCCCGTTCGACGACGATGCGGTGCGCCGCCAGGCGCAAGTGGCCGTGATCGACCAGAACACGCGCCGCAAGCTGTTCGGCGCGACGCGCAATCCGGTCGGCGAAGCGATCCTGGTCGACAACGTGCCGTGCGTCGTGATCGGCGTGACCGCCGACAAGAAAAGCGCATTCGGCAGCGTGAAGAGCCTGAACGTATGGCTGCCGTACACGACCGCGAGCGGACGCCTGTTCGGCCAGCGCTATCTCGACAGCATCACCGTGCGCGTGCGCGACGGGCAGCCGAGCGCCGCCGCCGAGAAAAGCCTCGAGACGCTGATGATCCAGCGCCACGGCCGCAAGGACTTCTTCACGTACAACATGGACAGCGTGGTCAAGACCGTCGAGAAAACCGGCCAGTCGCTGACGCTGCTGCTGTCGCTGATCGCGGTGATCTCGCTCGTCGTCGGCGGGATCGGCGTGATGAACATCATGCTGGTGTCGGTCACCGAGCGCACGCGCGAGATCGGCATCCGGATGGCGGTCGGCGCGCGCCAGTCCGACATCCTGCAGCAGTTCCTCGTCGAGGCCGTGCTCGTGTGCCTGCTCGGCGGCACGATCGGCATCGCGCTGTCGTTCGGGCTTGGCGCATTGTTCTCGATGTTCGTCGCGCAATGGAAGATGGTGTTCTCGGCCGGCGCGATCGTGACCGCGTTCGTATGCTCGACGCTCACCGGTGTGATTTTCGGGTTCATGCCGGCGCGCAACGCGTCGCGGCTCGATCCGATCGATGCGCTCGCGCGCGACTGACGAAACATGGCCATCACGCATTCCTTCCCGCCACGTCGGCTCGGCGCATTCGCGTGCGCGGCCGCGCTGCTCGCCGGCTGTGCGGGTGCGCGCCACGATCCGCTGCCGGCCGTCGCGATGCCCGCGAGCTGGGCCGCGCCGGTCGCGGCCGACGCGCCGGCCGCCACGCGAGACTGGTGGCGCAGCTTCGGCGATCCGCAACTCGACGCGTTGATCGACGACGCGCTGCGCGCCAACAGCGACCTCGCGATCGCGGCGATCCGCGTGTATCGCGCGCAGTTGCAGGCCGGGCTCGTCGATACGAACCTGACGCCCAACGTGACGCTCGGCGCGAACGGCGCCGTGTCGCGCACGCTTGATACGCACCGGACGAGCCGCTCGAGCGGTATCAACGGTTCGCTCAGCTACGAAATCGACCTGTGGGGCCGGCTGGCCGCGCTGCGCGATGCCGCGCGCTGGGAAGCCGACGCGACGGCCGCCGATCTCGAAGCCGCGCGGCTGTCGCTGATCGGCACGACCGCAGCGCTGTACTGGCAGCTCGGCTATCTGAACCGGCAGATCGCGCTCGGCGACGCGAACATCGCGTATGTGGCGCGCACGCTCGCGCTGGTGCGGTCGCGGCATACGGCCGGCGCCGTGTCGGGGCTCGACCTCGCGCAGGCCGAACAGAGCCTCGCCGCGCAGCGCGCGGCGCAGACGCAGCTGATCCAGCAGCGCACCGAAAACCGCCACGCGCTCGCGATCCTGTTCGATCGGCCGCCGCAGCAACTCGCGGCCGAACCGGCGGCGCTGCCCAACGCCGCACCGCCCGACGTGGCGGCCGGTCTGCCGGCCAGCCTGCTCGGCCGGCGCCCGGACCTGCGTGCGGCGGAATTCCGGCTGCGCGAGTCGCTCGCGCAGGTCGACGCGACCCGCGCGAGCTTCTACCCGACCTTCACGCTGACCGGCAGCGCCGGCACGACGAGCACGAGCCTCGAGCGCGTGCTGACGAACCCGGTCGGCACGCTCGGGCTCGGCCTCGCGCTACCGTTCATCCAGTGGAACACGATGCAGTTGCAGATCAGGGTGTCGAAGTCGCAATACGAGGAAGCGGTGGCCGGATTCCGCCAGCGGCTCTACACGGCGCTCGCGGAAGTCGAGAATGCGCTGTCCGCGCGCGTGCAGCTCGAACGCGAAGCCGAACAGCGCGCGCTGTCGCTCGCGCAGGCGCAGCGCGCCGAACGGCTCGCCGCCGCGCGCTTCGCGGCCGGCGCGACCGCCGTGCAACCGTGGCTCGACCAGCAGCAGGTGCTGAGGAGTGCGCAAAGCGCCGACGAACTGACGCGCCTGAACCGGCTCAACAACCAGATGAAGCTGTACCGCGCGCTCGGCGGCGGGACTTCCTGACCACCGTCGCACGCCACGCGCCGCGCGCCGGCCGCGTCATTCGCACACGGCGGCCCCGCGCCGCGCCGGCGCGAACGCCACCGCGCTCGCGGCCGCGAGCACGGCCACGCCGGCCGCACCGTACATCATCACCCAGCCGAAGCCGTGCACGAGCGCCGCGTGCAGCGCCGCGCCGCTCGGATCGGCCTGCGCGAGCGCCGGCGCGATCGCCTGCAACCCGTCGGTGCGGCCCGCCGCGATTTCCTGCGCGAGCCGGCGCAGCGCCGCGCCGCCGATCGCGCCGGCCGGCCCGCCCTTCAGGCTCGCGACGATCCCCGCCACCAGCACGAAGCCCATCGTCGCGATGTTCAGCGCGAGCGAGATCATCCGCGCGCTCATGTCGATGCCCGACGCCATCCCGGCCCGCGCGCTCGGCACCGCGCCCGTCGTCGTGTTGGTGACGGGCGTGTTCGTCAGGCCGAGCCCGATGCCGGCGATCACACAGCCCGGCAGCATCGTCAGCCAGCTCGCATGATCGGCCGCGCTGCCGAGCCGCATCAGCACGAAACCGGCCGCGATCGTGAACAGGCCGCCTGGAATCACGACGCCCGGCCCGTAGCGCAGCGCGAGCCGTTCGCCGAACGGCGGCGCGATCAGCGTCGGCAGGGTGTACGCGAGCAACGCGAGGCCGGCCGTCACGCTGTCGTAGCCGAGCGCGACCTGGAACCAGATCGGCAGGTAGATCATGAATGGCCAGAAGCTGAAGTTCATCCCCATCGAGCCGAAGATCGCGCCGGTGAACGCGCGGATCCGGAACACCGAGAAGTCGAACATCGGCCGCGCGCTGGCGCGCTCCGCGATGACGAAGCCGATTACCGCGAGCACGGTCGCGCCGAGCACGCCGAGGCCGGCCCCGCTCGTGAGCCCGAGTTCGGCGCTTTGGGTAATGTAGAACGCGAGGCCGAGCACCGCGAGCGACAGCGTGACGATGCCCGCGACGTCGAGCGCACCCGCATGCGGATCGCGCGATTCCTGCACCGCGCCGCCGATCAGCACGAGCGCGACGGCCGCGAGCGGCGCATGGACGAGGAACACCCACGGCCAGCTCGCCAGCGCGACGATCACGCCGCCGACGATCGGCCCGAACCCGAGCCCGATGCCGAACACGATCCCCCAGATCCCGAACGCGCGGCCGCGCTCGCGCCCTTCGCGGAACTGATGCGACAGCACCGCGATCTGGCAGATCAGCATCGCGCCGCCGCTCGCGCCCTGCAACAGCCGGCCCGCGACGAGCACCGGCACGTTCGGCGCGAGCCCGCACAGCAGCGACGTCGCGCCGAACAGCACGGTGCCGACCACGTACACGCGCTTGCGGCCGAACCGGTCCGCGAGCGTGCCGGCCGCCATCAACACCGTCGTACACGCGATCGTGTACGCGTTCATGATCCACTGCATGCCGTTGAAATCGCCATGCAGCACGTGTTCGAGCGTCGGCAGGATCACCGGCACGCTCGAGATCTCGAGGCCGAACATCAGCGACGTGAGACAGACGGCCGCGAGCGCGACCGCATTCCTGCGGGAGTCGGATGGCGTCATGCGTATTGCGCGGCGGCCCGGCGACAGGCCGCGCGCCTCCAGGTCAGTGAGATTCGCCGCGTGCGGCCGGCGACGCACGCTGGGCGGGAATCGGTACTATAGTGAGAACCCATCTCCCCATTGACGCACGTATTTCCGCGCACTGGGGAATCCCAGGACCCAATCGACCCAACACGCAACTCACGATGACCGACAGACTCGACGGCGTCACGACCTTCGTCCAGGTCGTGGAATCGGGCAGCTTCGCGCTGGCCGCGGAGCGGCTCGACATGACGCGCTCGGCGGTCGGCAAGGCAATCGCGCGGCTCGAGAAGCGGCTCGGCGCACGGCTGCTGCAGCGCACGACGCGCAGCCAGAGCCTGACCGACGACGGCCAGGCGTACTACGACCGCTGCGTGCGCGCGCTGGCGGAGCTGGAAGCGGCGGAAGCCGATCTCGACTGCGGCCGCCACGAGGCGCGCGGCAAGCTGCGGCTGAGCGTGCCGCTCGCGTTCGGGCACCACTGCGTGACGCCGATCGTGCTCGACCTGGCGCGCACTTACCCGCACCTGCGGATCGACGTGTCGATCACCGACCGCTTCGTCGATCTCGTCGAGGAAGGGATCGATCTGGCGGTGCGAATCGGCACGCTCGCGGACAGCACGAGCCTCGCGGTGCGGCGGCTCGGCACGCAATACGGCAGCCTCGGCGCGGCGCCATCGTATCTCGCGCGCTACGGGATGCCGAAAACGCTCGACGATCTGAAGCATCACCGGACGATCGCGTATTCGCGTTCGGGCGTGGTGCAGCCGTGGGATTTGCGCGCGCCGGACGGCTCGACGGTGCGGATCGACATGCCGCATCAACTGAGTTTCGACGACGTGCAGGCGATCGCCGCGGCCGGCGCGGCCGGGTTCGGGATCGCGTGGGTGCCGAGCTGGCTGCTCGACCATTACGTGAAGCGCGGGGAGATGATGGTCGTACTCGATCGCTGCTTCGTCTGCGAAGGCGACATTCACGCGATCTGGCCGAAAACGCGCTACCTGCCGCGCAAGACCCGCTGCGTGATCGACGCGCTCGCGCAGGCGGTGCCGCCGATGATCGAACGCCCGGACGAAGCGCGCTGAGACGAGTGGAAACCGACGCGCCGTGCGGCGCGTCGGGCCATCACGTAAGGGTCACGCCGCGCCGAGATCGGCGAGCGGATGCGCGAACAGCTTCCACGGCGACGTCAGGAAATGCCGCACGCGTTCGGCGCGCAGCTCGACGAGCGACGCCGGCGCCCAGCGCGGCTTGCGATCCTTGTCGACGAGATGCGCGCGCACGCCTTCGCAGAAATCGCCTTCCTCGATCGCCCGCGCGACGATGCCGAGCTCCATCCGGAACGACTCCGCGAGCGTCATCTGCCGGCCGCGCAGCAGCGCCTCGCGCGTCACGGCGAGCATCGTCGGCGAATGGCTCGCGAGCGCATCGAGCGTCGCCTGCAGCCATTGGCGTTGCTCGCGCGCCAGCTCGTCGCGCGCCAGATCCTGCGTGAGCGTCGCGACGATCCGCTCGACGGTCGAGCGCTTGTCGAAGTGGCGGACGATCCACGGCATCTGGCTGTCGAGCGCCGCATGCGGCACCACGTTGCACGGCGGCTCGAACACCTTGCGCAGCAACGGCAGCGCGTCGCCGTCCCACTTGACGCTTTCGATACGCGTCTCGAACGTGTCGAGCCACGCGGACGGCACGCACAGATCCGCGAGCTTCGCGCTCAGCGCGTCGGCGCCCGACAGCATCGCGCCGGTCAGCCCCACGTACAGTTCGAGTTCGACCGGCATGCGCGACAGGAAATGCGTCGCGCCGACGTCGGGCAACAGGCCGATGCGCGTTTCCGGCATCGCGATCTTGCTGCGCTCGGTCGCGACACGCAGCGCCGCGCCCTGCGCGAGGCCCATGCCGCCGCCCATCGTCACGCCGTCCATCAGCGCGACCACCGGCTTCGGGAACGCGTGGATCGCGTAATCGAGCCGGTATTCGTCGACGAAGAACGGCAGCCACGTTTCGCGCTGCGCGACCATCTTGTACAACGCACGCACGTCGCCGCCCGCGCAGAAGCCCTTCTCGCCCGCGCCGCGCAGCACGACCGCGACGATCTGGTCGTCGTGGCGGCAGCGCTCGAACAGCGCCGCGAGTTCGCCGATCATCGCGTACGACAGCGCGTTGAGCGCGGCCGGCCGGTTCAGCGTGATCAGCGCCACGCGGTTCACCACGCGAAACAGCACCTCGGGCGCATGCTCCGCGAAAACGTCGTGATTCGTCACCGGCGTGCTCATCGTTGCGGCTCTCCATCGGTATGCCATTGCGGCGCGCGCTTGCCCAGGAACGCCGCCACGCCTTCGCGCGGGTCGGCCGTGTCGAACAGGTCGACGAAGCGTTCGCGCTCGACGGCAAGCGCCGCGCCGCGCGGTACGCCGCGGCGCGCGAGGCCGATCAGCTCCTTGCTGTAGGCGACTGCATGCGGGCTTTGCCGCGCGACGTTGCGCGCCAGCGCGAGCGCCGCATCGCGCGCGGCGCCGCTTTCCACCACGTCCTCGACGAGGCCGATCCGCAGCGCGGTAGCCGCGTCAACGCGCGCGCCGGTCAGGATGATCTTCTTCGCCCAGCCTTCGCCGACGAGCCAGGGCAGCGTCTGCGTGCCGAGCCCGCACGGCAGCAGGCCAACCGACGGCTCGGGCAGCGCCATCTGCGCATGCGTCTCGGCGATCCGCAGGTCGCACGCGAGCGCGCATTCGAGACCGCCGCCCATCGCATAGCCGTTGATCGCCGCGATCGTCACGACGCGCGCGTCGTGCAGCGCCTCGAACGCCGCGCCGAAACGCGACGCCATTGCACGCGCGACCGCGCGGTCGCCGTTGGCGAACGTGTTGAGGTCGGCGCCCGCGCTGAAGAATTTCGGGCCGTCGCCGGTGATCACCAGCGCGCGCACGCGCGGGTTCGCATTCAGTTCGGCGACGGTTTGCTGCAATTGCTGCAGCCCGTCGGCGGTAAAGGCGTTCGCGGGCGGACGCTTGAGCGTCGCGCACGCGATCGCGCCGTCGTCGACGTAGTCGAGTTCGATCATTACGCGTCCTTCTTGGTGGCCGGTTGGTACAAGCGGATCACCGCCGAGAAATCGAGCTGGCCGTCGCCGCGGCTGCTCATCGTCTGGTACAGCTGCTGCGCGAGCGCGCCGAGATAGACGGGCTGGCGCGCCTGCTTCGCCGCATCGTTCGCGAGGCCGAGATCCTTCAGCATCAGGTCGGTTCCGAAGCCGCCCGTGTAGCCGCGCGACGACGGTGCGGTCTCGATCACGCCCGGATACGGGTTGTAGGTGTCCGAACTCCAGCAGCGGCCCGTCGACGTGTTGACGATGCCGGCCAGCACCTTCGGGTCGATGCCGAGCGCGACGCCGAGCGACATCGCCTCCGACACCGCCGCCATCGAGATGCCGAGCACGAGGTTGTTGCAGACCTTCGCGACCTGCCCCATCCCCGTCGCGCCGCAATGGACGATGTTCTTGCCCATCCCGGCGAGCACCGGCTTCACGCGTTCGAAATCCGCATCGCTGCCGCCGACCATGAAGGTCAGCGTGCCAGCCGCCGCGCCGCCGGTGCCGCCCGACACCGGCGCATCGACGAACGCGCCGCCGTGCTCGCGCACCAGCGCGCCGAACGCCTGCGCGCTCGCCGGGTCGATCGTGCTCGAATCGATCACGGTCGCGCCCGCGCCGAGGCCGGCCAGCACGCCGTTCTCGCCGGCGAGCACCGAGCGCACGTGCGGCGCGGCCGGCAGCATCGTGATCACGAACGTCGCGCCCGATGCCGCGTCGCGCGGCGATGCGGCCACCTGCGCGCCGGCGTCCTGCAGCGCGCGCAACGCGTCGGCGCTCAGGTCGAACGCGTGCACGTCATGGCCGGCTTTCAGCAGGTTCAGCGCCATCGGCGCGCCCATGTGGCCGAGGCCGATAAATCCGATCTTCATGTTGGTTTCCTCCGCCGCTCAATGCAGCCGGATCGTCGTGTTCACCGGGCCGGCCGTCGTGTCGTCGTCGAACCAGCGCGCGGTGACCGTCTTGGTCTGCGTGTAGAACTGCACGACCTGCTTGCCGTACGGGCCGAGATCGCCGAGCTTCGAGCCGCGCGAACCGGTGAAGCTGAAGAACGGCACGGGCACCGGGATCGGGATGTTGATGCCGACCTGCCCGACGTCGATCTCGCTCTGGAACTTGCGTGCGGCCGCGCCGCTCTGCGTGAAGATGCCCACGCCGTTGCCCATCGGGTTCGCGTTGACGAGCGCGATCGCTTCGTCGAGCGTGTCGACCTCCATCACGACCAGCACGGGGCCGAAGATTTCATGCGTGTAGATCGACATATCGGTCGTCACGCCGGAGAAGATCGTCGGGCCGATGAAGTTGCCTTCCTCGAAGCCCGCGACCTTCACGTCGCGGCCGTCGAGTTCGAGCTTCGCGCCTTCCTTGATGCCCATGTCGATCAGCGACAGAATCCGCGCCTTCGCGCCGCGCGACACCACCGGCCCGACGTCGGTGCCCGCTTCGGAGCCCGCGTTGACCTTCAGCGTCTTCGCCTTCGCGACGAGATCGGGCAGCCATTCGCGCGCGTTGCCGACCAGCACCGCGACGGAAGTCGCCATGCAGCGCTGGCCGGCCGCGCCGAAGCCCGCGCCGACGAGCGCATTGATCGCCTGCTCGCGGTTCGCGTCGGGCAGCACGATCGCGTGGTTCTTCGCGCCCATCATCGACTGCACGCGCTTGCCGTTCTGGCTGCCGAGGTTGTACACGTGCGTGCCGACGGCCGTCGAGCCGACGAACGAGATCGCCTTCACGAGCGGATGCGTGCAGATCGCATCGACCACTTCCTTGCCGCCGTGCACGACGTTCAGCACGCCCTTCGGCACGCCGGCCTCGATCGCCAGTTCGACGAGTTCCATCGTCGACATCGGGTCCTGCTCGGACGGCTTCAGCACGAACGTGTTGCCGCACACGATCGCCATCGGGAACATCCACAGCGGAATCATCGCAGGGAAGTTGAACGGCGTGATGCCCGCGCACACGCCGATCGGCTGACGCAGCGTGTAGGTGTCGACGCCGCCCGCGACGTTCTCCGCGAATTCGCCGAGCTGCAGCGTACCGACCGAGCACGCGTGCTCGACCACTTCGAGGCCGCGGAAGATGTCGCCTTCGGCATCGGGAATCGTCTTGCCCTGCTCGGCCGTCAGCGTCTTCGCGATGCGCGGCTGGTTCGCGCGCACCAGATCCTGGAACTTCAGCATGATGCGCATGCGCGCGGAAATCGGCGTGTTCTTCCACGTCGCATACGCGGCGTGCGCGGCCCGCACCGCCGCGTCGACTTCCGCGACGGTCGCGAACGGCACGCGCGCGAGCACCTGCTGCGTCGCCGGGTTGACGACGTCGCGCCACTCGCTCGTGGCGGACTCGACGAAAGCGCCGTCGATCAGCAGCTTGACCGTCGGCACGTCTTGCCCCGTGCGGGGCGTCGGATTCGCGTTCATCAGCGTTTTCTCCTTGCAGTGAGCCGCGTGGCATCAGGCAACGCGCGGCCGGTTCGGTTCAGTGCGACTGCGGACGGCGCGCCGAAAAATGCGGCGCGCGGCCCGCGGCCGGTCATTTCAGTTCGGCGGCGAAATCCTCTTCCCAGTACTCGCCGGGCATGCGCTCGGTCGCATCGTCGCCGCGCTCGATCTCGCGGCGGCGCAGCTCGACGCGGCGGATCTTCCCCGAGATCGTCTTCGGCAGCTCCGCGAATTGCAGGCGGCGAATACGCTTGTACGGCGCGAGCTTCTCGCGCGAGAAACGGAAAATCTCCAGCGCGAGCGCAGGGCTTGCTTCATAGCCCTGGCGCAGCGTGATGAACGTCTTCGGCACCGACAGCCGCACCGGGTCCGGGCTCGGCACGACGGCCGCCTCGGCGATCGCCGGATGCTCGATCAGCACGCTTTCCAGTTCGAACGGGCTCAGCCGATAGTCGGACGACTTGAACACGTCGTCCGCGCGGCCGATATAGACGTAGTAGCCGTCGTCGCGGCGCATCGCGATGTCCGACGTGCGGTAGTGGCCGTCGCGCATCGCGTGGGCCGTCGCGTCGGGATTGTTCGCATAGCCTTTCATCAGCCCGACCGGGCGCGTGACGTCGTCGCCGCTCGGCAGCGCGACCTCGCCTTCGGTCACCGGCGCGCCGTCCGGGTCGAGCAGCGCGATCCGGTAGCCGGGCAGCGGCCGGCCCATCGAACCGGCGACGACCGGCTGGCCCGGCGAGTTGCCGATCAGGCAGGTCGTCTCGGTCTGGCCGTAGCCGTCGCGAATCGAAATGTTCCACGCCTTCTTCACGCGCTCGATGATCTCCGGATTCAGCGGCTCGCCCGCGCCCACGATCTCGCGCAGTTTCACGTCGAACGACGCGAGCGGCTGCTGCACGAGCATGCGCCACACGGTCGGCGGCGCGCACAGCGTCGTCACCCGGTATTTGACGAGCGCATCGAGCACGACCTTCGGCTCGAAACGCGCATAGTTGAATGCGAACACGCAGGCCTGCGCATTCCACGGCGCGAAGAAGCAGCTCCACGCGTGCTTCGCCCAGCCCGGCGAGCTGATGTTCCAGTGGATGTCGCCCGGCTGAAGGCCGACCCAGTACATCGTCGACAGATGGCCGACCGGATAGGTGCGGTGCGTGTGCTCCACGAGCTTCGGCTTCGACGTCGTGCCCGACGTGAAGTACAGCAGCATCGGATCGTTCGCGTGCGTGACGGCATCCGGCTCGAACGCGGCGCTTGCCGCGTAGCCGTCGTTCATCGCGAGCCAGCCTTCGCGCGGCGCGCCGGCGACGATCTTCTGCTTGAGGCCGAGGCCGGCCTGCTCGAACTTCGCGGTTTCGTTTTCGTCGACGATCGCGTAGGTCGCGCCGCCGATCTGCACGCGGTCGCGCACGTCGTCGGGCGACAGTTGCGTGGTGGCGGGCAGCACGATCGCGCCGAGCTTCATCGCGGCCAGCATCGCATCCCACAGCTCGACCCGGTTCGGCAGCATCAGCAGAATGCGGTCGCCGCGCACGACGCCGATCGAACGCAGCCAGTTCGCGATCCGCGACGAACGCTCGGACATCTGCGCGAAGGAATACGGATCGCCCGTGCCGGTCGCGGCGTCGACGATCCACAGCGCGGGCTGGTCGTTGCCGCGCGCCATCGGGTCGAAGTAGTCGAGCGCCCAGTTGAACGCATCAAGCACCGGCCATGCGAAATCGCGATACGCGGTGTCGTAGTCGGTGCGATGGCGCAGCAGAAAGTCGCGTGCGTCCAGGAATGCCTGTACCGTCATGTGTCGTCTCCGTCCAGTCTCCATGCCCAGCGGTCAACCGGCGCAGGTGCCGCGGCACCTGCGCCGTTCCGTGTCGCACGGCGCACGGTCACGTCGTTGCGTGCCGCGTTCGCCGCGCTGCCTTCCTGCTTCGTGCGCCTGCTTGTTCGATTGCGTGGTGTCGGATGGCGCGCGCCGCGACTCAAAGCTGCCGCGCGATCACCATTCGCTGCACTTCGCTGGTGCCTTCGTAAATCTGCGTGATGCGCGCGTCGCGATAATGACGCTCGACTTCGTAATCGGCCAGATAGCCGTAGCCGCCGTGGATCTGGATCGCATCCGAACACACGCGCTCGGCCATCTCGGACGCGAACAGCTTCGCCTGCGACGCTTCCGACAGGCACGGCAGGCCGGCCGTGCGCAGCTTCGCCGCGTGGTGCACGAGCAGGCGCGCGGCGTTGATCTGCACGGCCATGTCGGCGAGCTTCTGCTGGATCGCCTGATGTTCGGCGATCGGCTTGCCGAACTGCACGCGCTCGCCCGCATAGCGGCGCGCCTTGTCGAACGCGGCACGGGCGATGCCGAGCGCCTGCGCGGCGATGCCGATGCGCCCGCCTTCGAGGTTCGACAACGCGATCTTCAGCCCTTCGCCGCGATTGCCGAGCAGGTTCGCTTCCGGAATCGCGCAGTTCTCGAACGTGATCGGGCACGTATCCGACGCGCGAATGCCCATCTTCTTCTCGGGCTTGCCGACGATGAAGCCCGGCGTGTCGGTCGGCACCAGGAACGCGGAAATGCCGCGCTTGCCGGCTTCCGGGTCCGTCATGGCAAAAACGATCGCCACACCGGCGCGCTGGCCGTTGGTCACGAACTGCTTCGCGCCGTTCAGCACCCATTTGCCGTCGCGCAGTTCGGCCCGCGTGCGCAGGTTGTTCGCCTCGGAACCCGCATGCGGCTCGGTCAGGCAGAATGCGCCGATCACGCGGCCGGCCGCCATGTCGGCCAGCCAGCGATCCTTCTGCGCGGGCGTGCCGAAGCCGAGGATCGGCCCGCAGCCGACCGAGTTGTGCACGCTCATCATCGTCGCGCACGCGGCGTCGCCGGCCGCCACTTCCTCCATCGCCAACGCATAGGCGACGTAGTCCGTATACGAGCCGCCCAGTTCCTGCGGCACGATCATCCCGAGCAGGCCAAGCTCGCCGAGCTGCGCGACGATTGCGTCGGGCAGGTGCGCGTCGTGGTCCCACTGCGCGGCGTTCGGCGCCAGCATCTCGGTGGCAAAGGCGCGCGCGGCGTCGCGGATCATCCGCTGGTCTTCGGTGTAAAGCTCGTCCATGGTGCTGCTGTCTCCCGCGGCCGCCGGGCGCGACCGTCCTTGCGTTTCGATGCAACAAGTGTAGGCAAGCGCGCGCGACTGTTCGATGCTCGCGTCGCTCATTTACACTGAGCGTTTTTGCCACACCGGCGACACCGATGAAGCAGGAAGACAAGGGAACCGTCGCGATCAGCCTCGTCGCGTACAGCGTCGCGCTCGCCACGCGGCGCGGCGTCGCGGCCGAGCCGCTGCTCGCGCAGGCCGGCATCGCGCCGGCGCTGCTCGGCCAGCCGCGCGCACGCGTGTCCGCGCAGCAATACGGCGCGCTGTGGAACGCGATCGCACGCACGCTCGACGACGAGTTTTTCGGGCAGGATCGCCACCCGATGCGCAGCGGCAGCTTCATCGCGATGAGCCAGGCGGCGCTGTCCGCGCGCGACGGGCTGCATGCGATGGCGCGCGCGGTGAACTTCATGCACTGCGTGCTCGACGACCTCCATGCGGAACTCGACGCGAATCCACAGCGCGTGCGGCTGCGTTTCGTGCACCGCAACAACGGCGCGACGCCGGCGATGTTCACGTACGCGACCTATTTCATCATCGTGTACGGGCTCACCTGCTGGCTGATCGGCCGGCGCATTCCGCTGCTGCACGCGAGCTTCCGCTGCGACACGCCGCCCGCCGACCACGAATACCCGTCGATGTTCTGCGACGACATACGTTTCAACGAGCCCGATTCGTATGTCGATTTCGATCCCGAATTCGCGACGCTGCCGGTCGTGCAGAACGCGAAGACGCTGAAGACGTTCCTGCGCAACGCGCCGGCCAGCTTCATCGTCAAGTACCGCAACCCGAACGCGCTCGCGCAGCGCGTGCGCGCGGTGCTGCGCGGGATGCCGCCCGCCGCGTGGCCGGGCGCGGGCGGGATGGCCGCGCGGCTGCACGTGGCCGAGGCCACGCTGCGCCGCAAGCTGCACCAGGAAGGCCACGCGTACCAGTCGATCAAGGACACGCTGCGGCGCGATCTCGCGTTCGAGGCGCTCGCCGACCCCGCCCGCACGATCGCCGACGTCGCGGCCGCGACCGGATTCGCCGAGCCGAGCGCGTTCTACCGCGCGTTCCGCAAATGGAGCGGGCGCAGCCCGGCCGACTATCGCGACGAAGTGCTCGCGCGCGGCGGCGGCGCAAGCTGACGCCGGCCGGCGCGGCCGCCACTTCGCGCTTTCCGCCGAAACCGCCTAATCTTCAAGCATCGGGCCCACGCCCTTTTCGCAAGCCGGACGGTACGCGGCCGTGCGCCGCCCGGACGTCCCGATGCGTTTTCACCGTCATGAGCCGCCGCCTGTGCCTGCCGCGCCCGGCGGCCGGCCCCGTCACCCGCTGTCCGCGCGGGTCGCGCGCGCCGCGCTGTTCGCGGCGCTGCTCGTCGTATGCGCCGCGCTCGCCGCGCCGCCATCGGCCGACGTGCCCACCGCGCGCCCGGTCGTCGTGATTCCCGTCAACGGCGCGATCGGCCCGGCCAGCGCCGATTTCATCGTGCGTTCGCTCGACCGCGCGGCCCGCGAGCACGCGCCGCTCGCGATCCTCCAGCTCGACACGCCCGGCGGCCTCGATACGTCGATGCGGCAAATCGTCAAGGCCATCCTCGGCTCGCCGGTGCCGGTCGCCGCGTTCGTCGCGCCGGGCGGCGCGCGGGCGGCGAGCGCGGGCACCTACATCGTCTATGCGAGCCACTTCGCGGCGATGGCGCCCGGCACCAACCTCGGCGCGGCGTCGCCCGTGCAGTTCGGCATCGGCGGCGCCGCGCCGCCGGGCGCCAATCCCGGTGCGCCGCGACCGACCGGTGCGGCGGGCACATCTGACGCGTCCGCCACGGCGGCCGCGCCGCCGACCGACACGCAATCGACCGAGATCCGCAAGGCAATGCAGGACGCGTCCGCGTACATCCGCGGCCTCGCGCAGTTGCGCGGGCGCAATGCCGAATGGGCCGAGCGCGCGGTGCGGGAAGCCGTAAGCCTGTCGGCGAACGAGGCGCGCGCGCAGCACGTGGTCGACCTGATCGCGCAGGACCCGGCCGATCTCGCGCGCCAGCTCGACGGCCGCGCGGTGACGACGACGGCCGGCACGCTGCATCTCGCCACCGCGCACGCGCCGCTCGTCGTGCTCGCGCCCGACTGGCGCAGCCGCTTCCTCGCGGTTATCGCCGATCCGAACGTCGCGCTGATCCTGCTGACGATCGGCATCTACGGCCTGTTCTTCGAATTCGCGAACCCCGGTTTCGTGCTGCCGGGCGTCGCCGGCACGATCTGCCTGCTGGTCGGGCT
The DNA here is from genome assembly GCF_057837105.1 of Burkholderia sp. APQ4-4ca. Lineage (NCBI taxonomy): Bacteria > Pseudomonadati > Pseudomonadota > Betaproteobacteria > Burkholderiales > Burkholderiaceae > Burkholderia > Burkholderia sp. APQ4-4ca. The sequence goes on from NZ_JBYQCG010000248.1 coordinate 74,416, forward strand.
GTTCGCGATGCAGTTGCTGCCGATCAGCTATGCGGGCCTCGGGCTCGTGCTGCTCGGGCTCGGCTGCCTCGTCGCCGAGGCGTTCCTGCCGACCTTCGGCGTGCTCGGCTTCGGCGGCATCGTCGCGTTCACGATCGGCGCGCTGATGCTGATCGACACCGACGTGCCCGGCTACGGCATTCCGTGGCCCGTGATCGCGAGCCTCGCGCTCGGCGGCGGGCTGCTCGTCGCGGGCGTGTCGAGCGTCGCGCTGCGCGCGCGCCGCCGCCCGGTCGTGACCGGCGCCGAGGCGATGCTCGGCAGCATCGGCGAAGTGCTCGACGACGGCCTGCAGCCGGACCAGCCGCAGCCGCACGGCGCGGCCGGCGCACCGCCGCCGTCGGCCGCCGGCTGGGCGCGCGTGCACGGCGAGCGCTGGCGCGTGGCGAGCAGCATGCCGCTGGCCGCCGGCTGCCGCGTGCGCGTGACCGGCCGCCACGGGCTGACGCTGACGGTCGCGCCGCTCTACGACGCGCCCGCCCCCGCCCATCCCCACGGAGAACCTTCATGATCGGTTACACGTTCGGCTTCAGCAGTGTCCTGGTCGTCTTCGTCGTGGTGCTCGTCGCGTCGTCGATCCGCATCTTTCGCGAGTACGAGCGCGGCGTCGTGTTCATGCTCGGCCGGTTCTGGAGGGTGAAGGGGCCGGGGCTCGTACTGATCATTCCGATCGTCCAGCAGGTCGTGCGGATCGACCTGCGCACCGTCGTGTTCGACGTGCCGGCGCAGGACGTGATCACGCGCGACAACGTGTCGGTGAAGGTCAATGCGGTCGTGTATTTCCGCGTCGTCGATCCCGAAAAGGCCGTGATCCAGGTCGCGCGCTTCTTCGAGGCGACGAGCCAGCTCGCGCAGACGACGCTGCGCGCGGTGCTCGGCAAGCACGAACTCGACGCGCTGCTCGCCGAGCGCGAGCAATTGAACGCGGACATCCAGAAGACGCTCGACGCGCAGACCGATGCGTGGGGGATCAAGGTGTCGACGGTCGAGATCAAGCACGTCGACCTGAACGAAACGATGATCCGCGCGATCGCGCGGCAGGCCGAAGCCGAACGCGAGCGGCGCGCGAAGGTGATTCATGCGGAGGGCGAATTGCAGGCGTCGGAGAAGCTGCTGCAGGCCGCGCAGCGGCTCGCGCAGCAACCGCAGGCGATGCAGTTGCGCTATTTGCAGACGCTGACGACGATCGCCGCGGACAAGAATTCGACGATCGTGTTTCCGTTGCCGGTCGATCTGCTGGGCGCGTTGCTGGATCGGCTGGGGCCGCCGCGCGAGCATTGAGACGCGCTGCGGCGGCCCGCGCGACGCCGCGGCTGCGGCGGCTGCGGCCGATGCCGATGGGCGCGGCGCCGCGCTACTTCATGCCGGGCTATACGCCGCACCACGAAGGCTCGACCGAGCAGGCGCTCGCCTACCTCGCGCGCTCGCCGGCCGCACAGGCGGCCGCGCACGGCGGCAACCGGGCACGACAGAAGGCGCATGACGGGGTGGCCGGCCGGTTCGGCGGGCGGCGCCCGCCGAAATGCGTACAATCGCGGCTTCAATTTCCAGGAGGTGCCGCGATGGCGATGAAGAAAACCGATCTCGAAAAGAACAAGGCGCTCAAGCTGACGCAAGCGATGAAACAGTCGAGCTCCGCGCGTTTCGGCAAGGGCGCCGACGAAGCGGCCAAGCTGGATCGCCGCGCACAGCGCAAGCTCGACCAGGAACAGGGCCTCGTGCCGTTCGCGTGCAAGCTCAACGCCGAGCTCGTCGAACAGCTGAAGGCCCGCGCGGCCACGCACCCGGAAGGGATGACAGGCCTGCTGTCCGAACTGCTCGTCAACGGCCTCGCGCGACGCGACGCGTAACCGCCACGCCACGCGTCTCGACATTTCCATTGACACGGCTGCGCGGCCGCGACACACTCGTTCGCATGCCTACGTTCAAGCTCGTCGCCATCGCGATTCATTGCCCGGTGAACATTCGAAAGAATGGATCACGGGAGGCGCTTGTGCGTTAGCAATCGAGCAGTACCGCATGTCACACAAGGCCTCGCCGGAAACGGATGAGGCCTTTTTGTTCTGGTGCACGTCATCCGTCCGGCTCACTGAATGGAGAAGACGATGGACCAGGCAAGCCCGCTGTTTGACCGTCCCGATCGGCGCGTCGCCGGCACGATCGCGTTACCGACCGTCGTGATCCGCTTCGCGGTCGCGCCGCGTACGACAATGACGTGGCGCGCGCCGCAGGACGCGGAGATCCGCGCGCACGGCGCGGCGCTGTGGATCACGCGCCCGCCCAGCGTCGACGATTACTGGGTGCGGCCCGGCGACGTGCTGCGCATCGCGCGCGGCGAGCGCATCTGGCTCGGCACCGATGCCGACCAGTCCGCCGAAGCGACGATCACGACCGCGTACGTGCGGCGCGGCGAACGCATCAGGCGCATGCTCGCGCAAGTGCAACGTTGGCTCGTCGGGATAGGAAGAAGGAGTGGATGAGCGGCGTGCGTGCCGTTGTTTCGCATGCGTTTCATGCGTCAAGCACGCGACACGCGCCACTGCCGCGACAGGAAACGGACGCACCCGCGGCGCAACGCGCCGCAGGTGCGCATCGGAGGACGCGGCACGCCGGCGCGTGCCGCGAGTGATCGCGCGCCGTGCGCAGCAACGGGATGCAGCAACGGCATCAGGTGCTGGCGGCGAGACGCGGGCCCGTGCTTCGGGGCGTGGCATCGAGGTCGGGACGTTGCGCGGCCTGCGAGGTCACCCACGGATCGATGCCCTGCTTCTGCACCTCCTCGAGGAACGACACACGTGTGCGCCAGTAATCCGCCTGTAATTTCGCATCGATGACGCGCTGTTCGGCTGCGAACAGTTCCATGCGCGCCGTCACGAGCATCGACGCAGCGGTTTTTTCCGGCGTGGGGGCGTGTCGCATCGCCCAACGGCTGATCCAGTTCAACATGCTGACCTCCGTGATTACGGACGAACCCGCATCGGGCAATCGCAATCGGCCGCGCCTGACCGGCCGTGCCTGACCGGCCGTGCCTGCCCGAACGCGCAACGGCCTTGACCGCCATTCACCGCCTGGCCTGCACGGACTGCGACTCCCCGCGTCGGCAATGACCGGCCGGCGTGTGCGTGCGCGGTTTATCTATCCTAGAAAGACTTGCCGGTTTACGCGATGGGGTCTTGCAATCTTTTACACAGAAACCACAGTCGCCTTCGCATCGCGAAATGACAGTTGCCGACGGGACGGCTTCGGCGCAGGATAGCCCGATACTTGCGGCCGCCTGGACTGACGAATGGCCGCTGCATACAGGTCGCCGTGTCGTGTAGCCGAACCGGCGGCACACGTGCATTCGCTCGCACGCGCCGCGTGCACCGCGTTCGTGCAGCATGCGGGCGCACCGTTTCAGTCGCATGTCATCGCGCACCGGCTGCATGCGACGCAGCCCGCTGGCCGTTGCGCACGCATCGGCTGCGTACGCATCGACCGGTCTCGCCGGCCTGTCCCGCGCCCCTACCGCGCCCCTACGCGCGTTTCCCGCGTTTCCCCCATTTCTGCCGGCCCGCACCACGCGAACCGGTAAAATGCGCGCCTTCGCCACGCGAGCAGGCGCCAGACTGTTCCCGCGCGCACAACCGATCGTGCCCTCCAACTATATCGTCCGAGCTATCCCCGCTATTACAATCCGCCGATAGCCGGACAATAGTGGCTGGTTACAGTTAGCCGGCCGCGCTGCCTTACAACAATTCGGCACAACAATCAACACGACAACTCGACCGGAGAAACGCCTTCATGGAATCCATCAAGCGGTATTTCGGCTTCGCTGAAGCCGGCACCGATTTCCGCACCGAAATACTCGCGGGCGTCACCACGTTCCTGACGATGGCCTACATCATCTTCGTCAACCCCGCGATTCTCGGCGACGCCGGCATGCCGAAGGAATCCGTGTTCGTCGCGACCTGCCTCGTCGCGGCGCTGGCGTCGATCATCATGGGGCTCTACGCGAACTACCCGATCGCCTGCGCGCCCGGCATGGGCCTGAACGCGTATTTCGCGTACACGGTCGTCAAGGGGATGGGCTTCACGTGGCAGGCCGCGCTCGGCGCGGTGTTCATCT